>JAFKFQ010000413.1 GCA_017308215.1 bacterium
GACAAGCGGCGGGCGTGGCGGCGAGAACTCCTGGCCGAACAAATCAACACGGTTCTACGGCCGGGGTTGACCGAGGCGGAGATGCGCGACGCCGCGGAATGCCTGCTGAACTTGGCTGCCTGACATTGAGGTAGTCGCGGAAAGAGCAGTTAGCTATCGAGCCTCATCCCTTTAGATGGCGAGCCTTTGTAACAAAGAGATGACATTGGTGGCACTCGCATGCGCAGCGGCGGTGACGGCGGCCAGGCGATCACGGTACTCCAGGTACGCATTCAGCACACGCGCGACCGTGTGCTGCCAGGAGTTTACGCCCTGGGACAGGTGCAGGCAGAAGGTTGTGAGACCGAATCCCCGCCACAGTTCGCTGGTTTTGAATTCGTACGCGATGGGTATAACCGGCGTCCCTGCATTCAGACCGAGGATGGCCGAGTGCATACGGGTAGCGATAATAAGATCGAACTCTCCCAGTCGCGACTGCAAGTGTGTCGGGGTATGGTATGCACGGTCTACGGCCACGTGAGGGCTGACGTCGGCCGGCAGGGACGATACTATACCGAGAGCGACGAAGCTGTCGTCGTACCTGTATAGCGGGAGCCCTTGGCAGGTGGATATGAACGTAATGGTGGCCCCGTGCTCCCGCACCAGCCAGGTGCAGAGCACGGCGACACGCGAGCGATAGGCGGCCTCGCAGGCCGCGTCCTGGAATCGAGAGCAATCTCGCACAGAGATTGCGATGTTCTTGGGGCACTGGGGATACTGACGAGCTTGCCACCGGGTGAGGTCGGCCAGCGCAAACGCGCAGTCCGCGACGATGTGCTGGGCGGGGTTGGAGACGCCGATGGACCCCAAATTGTGCGCCGACCTGGAGTCCCGTAAGAGTATCAAGTCTGCTCGATTGAGGACGTGACGGGCGAACGCGCCGCCGACGAAGCCATCCAGCCTGTCGATAGATTGAGTAAAAAACACTGTCTTCTGTTTCATTATTTGCGCAACTGCCAGGTTCATAAGTTTGTCAAGGTAGGAATAGCGGTTGGTGAGGTAGGTTCCTCCCGCCCCGATGACGATATGAACTCCTATACGACGTCGGAGGGCAAATTTGGCGTCGGCCGGGGCCAAGGCGATCATAAACCGTTGGGGCAACAGCAGCAGAAGGCCAAGGCGAAGCAATTTGCACCCTTTTACCAGTAGGCGGACCGGCTTAAGCGGGAGGGAATTGTTGAGCACGCACACGTACGATGCAAGTTGCCAGTCCGGATAGACGTCAGTGACGTTCTCGGGGGCAGAATCCTCGCACCCGACGATTGTGGCGTGGGGCCACGCACGCTGGATTAGCTGCGTCATGGCGAGAACGATCCCCGCATCCCCTCCGTTCTGCAGCGTCGTGTTGGTGATGATAACCTGGCACATGCGGCACCCGTGAGCGCGCCTCCGACCAGGAGGCTGTTCGGCGGTCACAGTTCTCTGACGGGGGATCACTGCTCAGGCTAGCGTCGGGGCCCGGGGTCATCAGGCCGACAACCCCGGAGTCGCTCTCACCCGGTCCGTCGGCCGAAAGGGGCTCAGCAACCTGAACCGTTTTGAACGAGGTCGACGACCTCGTTCGCCACCCGAGAGTGAAAGTCGTCGGGCCCACCCAGGCCCAACCCGTACTCACGGGCACGGGTGCCAATCGTGTGCCTGAGGCGATCGTCCTCCCACGCCCTGCGGATCGCCTCACGGAGCGCGGCCGGATCACTCGGCGGCACGAGGATGGCGTTATCGCCGTCAACAAGTAGCCCGCGAACCACTTCGGAATCGGTGATGATGACACATTTGCCCAGCGCCATTGCGAGGGCATAGGTCGTCTGGCCGGGGCCGCCGACCGGGTCCGGGTGAGTCGTGATAACAACCAACTTGGCCCCCGCGATCGCATTCACCCATTCGGACTGCTGAGCGATGTCGCGACGCACGGTAACATTCGACGGCACCAGTCGCTCGTCCAACGACGTGCCGTGAAAGGCCGCCACCTTTGGTGCCGGGGTGGCCAGCAACCCGCGGCATGGTAAATCGGCCATCGCTAGGCAAAACGTCTTGAAGTCACGACGGCTCGCCCCGCCGGAGAATACGTATCCCCCTTCCGAGACTTCGATGTTATGCAGAATGCCCCGGGCCTTCACGAAGTAAGAGATGCGGCGGATCTGGTCCGGTTGGATGCCGTACAACGCCCGGATGGCAGAAACGTCCTTTTGAAATATCAGGAATCGGTCGATTCCGCGAAAACAGACCCTCTTGACGGCGGCCCTCAGCCTCCCCAACAATGTCGTCCCCGGGTTGGTGAAGATCAGATCGACGACGACGAACCGGCACCGCCAGAAGGGCACCAAGCGGCGCAGCGCCCCAAGGATGGCGGCCAGACCGTGGGACGGCTGGTAGAGGAGGACGACGTCGCACCGGCCGAACGAGCGAGTCAGAAACACAATCGCGTCTTTCCAAACGGCACGGCACGGCCATACGGCCCTGTTCGCGATGCGCGTCCCGCCCGGACTGCTGACCAAGTCGGGCATGTTGGAGACGACACGAATCGACCGCGCGTTCTCCCAAACTGCCACCTGTGATAGCATGACAAATACCCTTACTTAGAGGCACGGACAGTACTCCGAAACGCCTTGAAAATCGGGGCGACCAGGGGCTTTGTCCGAACCTGTTATCCTGGTCGGATGGCAAATCTACAGGCCGCGCTATCGACCTGAGCGGTGCAGCACCACGGCAGCCGGTTTCGAGGAAGCCGTCGCGAAACACCCGGTGGGCCCCATCACATTAATGCTGCCGCACCATTGCCATCGCGGGCCGCCAGTCTACGGTTCGCTTGAGCAATCTCCCTCCGCGTTCGAACGCTGGCCGCGTCAATCGCCTCCTCCAACCGGGCGATGTTCACGGACAAGGAGAACTCACCGGCCACTCGCACCCTGCCCTCCGCAGCGAGTCGGGCCGCCAGTCCGGCGTCCAACATCAGCCGCTGCATAGCAGCCGCCAGCGCCGGGGCATCGTTCGCGGGGACTATCAGGCCGGTGTGTTCGCCGTCGACCAACTCGCGAACCGCCGGCAGGTCCCCCGCGATCACAGGGAGCCCACAGGCCATGGCTTCCATCAGGGCCACGGGGATACCGTCGCGGTCCCCCTCGGCGTCGGTCCGGCACGGTAAGACAAACATGTCAGCCCGGCGCACCAGCTCGCGGACCTGCGCGTTCTCTACCGCCCCGACCCACTCGATTGCGTCGCCGCAGCCCGCCACGCGAGCCAGCGCCTGGAGCGGCCCCCGAAGGGGGCCGTCCCCGGCAATAGTCGCGACGGCGGGGTGCCCCCGCACCCGGAGCTCGGCCAGAGCACGGATCAACGTGTCGACCCCTTTCTTCTCAACCAGTCGGCACACGGTCAGTACCCGTCGCCGGCCTCCCGGGGGTCGCCCCGCACGGGGTTCCGGAGACCACTTCTGGGTATCAACCCCGCAGCGGATGAGTCGGAGGCGCGGCCCGGCCTCCGGAACGAGGGACTGATAGAACGCTCGGTGCCACTCGCTGATACAGGCCACGAATGCGGCCCGGCCGAGCTTTCGGCGGAGCAAGGCCCTGCGGCGGAACAGGTCGTGGGCGTGCCCGGTGAAACTGAACGGAACGCCGAGGTGTGATGCGGCGTACATGCCAACGGTGGTCGGGCCGTTGCCGAAATGGCAGTGGATGTGGCCGACCACCTCCGGTCGCAACAATCGCGACAACGCCAGCCCCGCGGCCGCTTGGCCGAGCACCTTCACCCGGCCGACTGGTGAGAGCGGTTCTCGAGGAACGAATGCGTCACGTACCGCCCCGGCCCCGATGATGACCGCCCGGAGGGGATGGGCTACGGCTGCGGCCGCAGCCGTGGCGATCGCTCGGTGACGTCCACGGCCGTACAAAACCTGGGTGCAAGCCGCCAAGTCGGCCAGGGCTGGATCGGTGGTTGGTTCCGGGGCATTCAGGCACACTGTCAAGACCCGACGGCCTCTTCGCCGGAGTGCTTGAACCTCGCGGTAGACGAACGTTTCACTCCGGCACGGGAACCGGTGAGTGAGATACACGATCGCATTGGTCATCGCGACAGAACCCCATCCAATGGTGCGGCGGCCATGTGCTCGTGCCGACGCGGCCGACAATCACCTCGTATGGGGACGCACGGGGTAGCCTGTGAGGAGTGAAGACCACACGCCACCACGGCCCCCCTGGGACCGGCCCCCGAGCCGCCTACCCTGAGGCGGGTTATTGATCTCTGCCGCGCCGCTGGCGGCACCGCCTGAGCACGCGCCTCCGCCCCGACTAAGTGCTCACTCCGCCCGCGTCCCACTCCTCTCTTGGGTGGAAGGGCGCGGAGTCGGCGCGTTCGAACGCCTGCCGCCCAACGCGGCGTCGCGGTACCGCGGCCGTGACCCCGGATGCCTAGTGCCTGGTTAGTTCGGGTCGTTGTCACGGGCGGATCGTAAACGCAGTCCGGAATCGCAACCGCTGCCCATGGCGGCACGACGCCGACGCTTACCGCTCCGCCACGTTCCCAACGGAGTCTCCCCTGGGTCGCGGCGGTGCGACGGTCCGCGTCAAGCGCGCACAACCGCTGGCCGCTCCTTGCGCCGCAGCCACAAGATGCCTGCCAGGATGAGAGGAACCGCCAACCCTCCCGCAAGCCAATAGAGCCAATTTGTCCGCGCGAGCGGTGGCCGCGCTGCTCCAATCTCATCCGCCGAGACGGTTACGGCTTTAATGTGGGCGTCAACGGAGGTCGTCCCCCCAGCCTTCTCCACGGCAAATCGGATGGTCTCGATTACCTCGGTGGTGAACTGAGTCTGTTCGATTGTCTGGAAGGTGTCGCTCTCCCCCGGGGCGAACAGGTACGTAAGCACGTCCCCGTCGCGCACCAACCGGAGCCGACCCGCAACGGCCTCTGTGTCGACCGCCGGGCCGTTGCGGTGCTGCCGTTTCTTGCCTGGCGGAGTCAGAGCCTGGTGAGTGAAGACGACATGCTTCCCGCTCGGCCGGGTCATCCGACCGAACGTGGCAGCGTCCTGGGTAGGAGAGGCGGCCTTGATCCAGATACTCACCCCTGCGTTGCCCCCGGCAGCTGGCACATCCGCCTTGACGAGTTGGAACGCCATCGTGATCGTGAAATCGCCCCCAATCCTGTGGCGGAACACGAGGCCGACGGGGACGTCGCTGCTGTGGTCCGGTGGGAGCGTGATTCGCAACCCTCCTGGGTCCACTCGCATCACCCGTTGGGTGTTGCTCCCGGTCGCCCGAAACAGTTTGGCGTCGAACCCCTTGCCCTGAAAGCGCTGGCCGCGCTCCTCGGCCGGCGACTGGAGGCAGATCAAGGCTGCGCCGAGCAGGCACAGGGTGGCTCGCGGCACGAAACATGCAAATCTGGGTCCCACGATAGCCCCTCTCAATACCGCGCCGCCGCCAGCTCCGCCGCGGCCGACGCCTCAGAAGTCGTCCCCGATCGGATGGCCGTCGGCACGGGTCCCGAGGCGAGCGAAGACTGCCGGATCGAGGGTAAACCGGACATGACGCACCGTGCCGTCGGCGAAGGCGACGTTCAGACCGGACGGGTGTGAGGCGCCGAAGCCCGCGTCCCCCTGTTGCGTGGTCGGTTGGCGGGGGTCGGGACCGGGCGGATGGTTCGTACTCCGCATCGTGTCCCAGTCGTTGCCGGCCGTGTACCCCTCGTTGTCGTCCGCCCGGCCGCTCTGACTCAAGTAAGCGAGGTTTAGCCGCTTTTCAGCGACCAGCAGAGTTGTCGTGGAGCCGTCCGTCAAGTCCGCGAGGCGGACCGGCGGACCGAATAAGTTTGACCGCACGCTGCCGGTCCCGTCGTCAAGGTTGTTGGACGCGTAATCACATAGCGCGTGCGGCACCAAATCACCGGCCCCCTGGCTGATGTAGGAGTCGGCGTAGGCCACGCTCGCCGGTGCCCTCCGGCTCGGGCAAAAGAAGACGGGGAAGACGGCCCCGACGGCGACCCGCTGACGGCCGTTGTCCGTCGTAGCTCCCCCGCCCCGCCACGCACTCTCCCCTTCCAGGAAGGGGAGGATTTGGAAACCCCATCCCGCACCTTGCTGCGCCCCCACCGCGGGGACGCCATTTAGGTAAGTGGGCGCTGATGCCCACCCGACGCCGGCCGTAGGGAAGAACCCGTGGGCGGTGTGGTAGGATTGAAATGCCAGGCCAACTTGTTTGAGGTTGTTCTGGCACTGAACACGGGCGGCGGATTCGCGCACCTTCTGGACGGCGGGAAGCAGGAGGCCGATGAGGGTCGCGATGATCGCCACCACCACCAAGAGTTCTACCAGTGTGTAACCTCGAGGCACAATGCGGCGGGCTGCCAGACCGCCTGCCAGATCGGCCCTCATCGGCGTCTCCTATCTGTTTACGGCACCCAAGGGGGCAACCGAAACGGCCCGCCCCTACGGGCGGCACTCCTCTTGGGAGGCCTGCCAACGACTGACGAAGTCGGGAGACATCCACCCGACATGCTACACAAGCTAACGAAAAATAAACTTTATAATACTAAAAATAATAATATTGTAAGTCCACAAAAAGCCAGTTTAACCAGGACGGCGACTAATGTCACGACATTTTTCAGAAATTGGGCATGCCCTCATAGATCATTGCAAAACCATTCACGCGCAGGTGCAGTTGCCGATCGCGTACTACGAGTGGCCGAGCTTCTCAGCACCCGGCGGTCGTCACGGCAGAATTCCGTGGATCGGTCCCGGTGCTGACGACACCCACTCGGCCCGCTACCGTCAGCTGGCGAGTCGCCGGCAGATATCACCCGGAGTTAAGCGCTACCGAGCCACCCAGGGTAGCAAGCCAACCGATAGGCCGACAAGCCAGTGTCTCAATTCGGCCACCCCAACGATCAGACGTTGGCCGCGATGACCGAGGCGAGCCGGTACTGCCGGCGATGGTAGCCCGCCACCCTCAGTTGCGCTCACACACCGGGTGACGGGCTTCCTCGATCATGCCGTTCTCCATGCGGACGATACGATTCGCCTTCGAGAAGTAGCGGTCGTCGTGCGTGATCACCAGCACCCCCTTGCCTTGCGCTCGCAACTCCGGCAGGAGGCGAGTATAGAACGTCTGTTTGAAGAACGGGTCCTGGTTCGCCGCCCACTCGTCGAGCACGAAAAACGGGCGATCCTCGAGGTAGGCGAGCAACAGGGCGAGTCGCTTGGACTCCCCGTGCGATACGCCCGCGGTCACGAGCCGACCGCCCTCAATCCGCACGCGGTGCGCGATCCGCAATTCGTCGATCAGTTGCCTCGCCGGGTCGTGCCGGGCCGCACCCGCGAGCCGATCTAAGACGTACCCGTCCGAGAACACGGCGGAGAAGAGTTGCCGGTAGTTGTCGTAGTCGCTCGCGCCGACCGGGAACCCGTCCACGCGGACCTCGCCTTCCTCCGGCTCGTACAGGCCCGTCACCAGCTTCGCGAGGGTCGACTTCCCGCTGCCGTTGCCGCCGACCACGAACACCACCTCACCAGGGACGAGGCGGAAGTCGACGGGCCCGAGCCGGAACCCGCCCTCCTCGCTTTGGTACCGGTACGTGACGCCGGAAAGCTCGACGCCCGTTGCGGGTAGGGGGCGCGATTTCGGGGCCCGGGCCCCGCCCCAACCCAGTTCGGACCGCAACCGCTCGAGACTCTGTGACGCCACGCCGCCTCGGCTCAGGACGGGCACGAGGTTGAGGACGGCGACGACGGGCCGCATCAAGAAGAGGACCGTCAGCAGGTATCCGGTCAGGACGCGGGTGGGCACCTCGTGCCAGACTGGCAGGACGAACACGAGTGACCCGATCAGTAAGTAGAAGAGCGACTGCACCCACCCGTCGAGCAGGGTGAAGCTGTCGTTCGCCCGCACGCCGTGTCGCCGGCAGGCCTCCAGACTAGGGCGTACGTCCTCGGTAAAGAGCGCGTCGCGCTGGTTGCGGTAGAGCCGAAGCTCTTTCCCGCCCTCGGTCAGGTGGCGGAACAGCCGGAAGAGCCGCTCGTACGCCCCGCGCCCGGCCCGGAGGCAGCGGTATGCCCGCCGCCGCAAGATCAGGTACCCGCCCCCGCCCAAGGCAACGACTACCAAGGCGCCGAGCATCACAGGCCACGACAGCCAACCGAGGTAGGCGGTGCATACACTGATCAGGGCGAGGTTGACGACAAGACCGGGCACCGCGTGGAGCATGTCGGACACCGCCGTCACATCGTCGGTCAGCGCGGTCAGCAACCGCTCCGATCCCAACTGCTCGACGCGCCGTAACGGGGCGCCAACGATCTCGTCGCTCAACTCGGCCCGGAGTTGGGCCACGCTCCGCTGGGCGAGCCGGTTCAATAGGAGTTGTGCAGCGACCTGCCCGGCCACTTTCCCGACGCACAAGAGGCCGAACGCCGTCGCCGCCGCGGACACGGCCCCGCCCGCCAACGTACTGTTGAGCGCGGCGAGTAGGCCCGCCGCGCAGGCGCCGCTGAGGACGCTGGCCGAGGTCGCGGCCGCCGCCAGCCACCGCGCCGGTCGCAAGAGCCGTATAAGGCACTCCATCGATTCCCTCATGCCCCCCCCCACCCGTCTCGGCTGAAGCGAGAACGCCCCAGCCCGCCGCGGTCACTCCCCAACTCGGGGCCGGTGCTCGACCACGACCACCCGCTCCCAGCGGTAGTCGCTAGGGAACGTCTCGGCCACCGCGGGCTCCGGGTACTCCGCGGGAAGCCGCCGAGGCGGGCTCCCGCGGTGGACGAACCAGACGCCGGCTGGCTTCCGCGCGGCGAGCTCGTCGGGGGTGATCAGGTCTTCCGACCGGAAGTGGGCGGATCGCAGGACGCGCGACACGTTGGCCGGGGCGACGAGGAGCCGCGGGCGCTCCCCCTGCCGTGGGCAGTAGTACGAGGCCTTCAGAAACGTATACCCGTCCCCGGCGACGACGAGTTCGCCGGGGACGCGGGACTGCTGCACGTGCGCGAACGCCGCCCGGGCCCCCGGCCGGGCCTCCGGCCCGATGACCGACCAACTCTCGTGGCACGACAGGGCGCTCGTGGCCAACAGGATTGCGGCCCACCCCGCCCGCGCGAGCGGGTGCGGCATCCAGGTCCAGACCACGGCCAACCCGGTCAACCAGCCTACCTCCGCGAAGCTCAGGTAACGGGAGTAGTACAGGTTCGGGGACGAGAGGACGCCGTAGGCGAGGAGGCACGCCGCCGGGGCCAGCCCGATGGCCGCGACGAGCCGCCCCCCCCACTCCCCACGGACCAGGAGGACGGCGAGGGAGAGGCCGACCAGGGCGGTAACGACCCACGCCTCGGCGGGGTCGACAGGGGCCTGGTGTGCGAAGGTGGAGGTCACGGTGATGTACGTTTCGTGCGCGACCCCGAAGAGTGTGGACGGCGGCTGCCAAGACTTCTCGGCGACGACATCCGCTTGGCCAAGCAGGTTCGGAACCCAGACCGCGTACCCGGCGGCGACCGCTGCGGCAACAAACAGCGCGCGGGCGCGCTGCCGGCCGTGCGCGGGGACCCCGGCCGCCGGCCTCATGAGGTAGGCCCCCGCGAACAGCCACTGCGACACGACGGTGAACAGGCCGATGTGGTGGGTGTAGCAGAGGGCCAAGGCCAGTCCGCCGTACAGGGCCCAGTAGCCTCCGGCCCGCCCGCGGGGCTCGATTGCGCGCACCAACGCCCAACTGCTCCAGGCCACCAGCGCTGTCCCCAGGGTGTACCCGCGGGCCTGCTGGGCGAGGTGAATCTGCATCGGGTTCAGTGCCACAAGGGCGGCGGCCAGCACGGCCGCCCCGCCGAACCCATCGTAATCCCCCGCGCTTTGGTTCCCGCCAAGGCGCGGCAAGCTCCGCACGAGGGCATACACCCCGGCGACCGTAGCCACGCCGAGCAAGGCCGGGAGCGAGCGCAGCGCGAACTCGGTGTCGCCCGAGACCGCCGCCCAGCCGCGCAAGCAGATAAAGAACAGGGGCGGGTGGACCGTCCCGGTACCGCCCGTCCGCTCCAGCATTTCCGACACCGGGAACTCAAGGAGCCGCCAGGACAGCAACTCGTCGTGCCACAGGCTCTTGGCCTGGAGGCCGGCGAACCGGAGTACCGCGGCCGCAGCCAGGGTCGCGAGGAAGAGGGCCGTGCGGAGTCGCATACTGATCCCCTCACCAAAGAGCACGCCGCCCGATTGCCCGCCCCTCGGACCGGGCCCCGACCGCCGTTCGCACTCACCCGGCGTTCGTCAACACGTCCGCGACGCCCTCGAGCAGCCGCCCAGGCGGGTACTGGGACGCGACCGCCGCCCGGGCGGCCTCTCCCATCCGGCGGCACAGGCCACGGTCGCTCCCGAGGCGGAGGCAGTGCTCCGCGAACTCGGCGGCGTCAGCGGCGACGAACCCGCTGACGCCGTGCCGCAGTGGGGTGGACGCCGCGGGCCCACGCGGGGCAACGACCGCCAGTCCGTGGGCCATCGCCTCGACGATCTTGACCGGCTGTCCTGTCCCGCCGAAGGCGGGGCAGACGGCGTACGCGGCCCCCCGCAAGACCACACTCAGGTCGGGCACAAAGCCCAGCCGGGTCAGGCACGCGACCCGGGGGAACAGTGGGTCCGCCCCCAGGGGCCCTGTGACCCGGCAGGCAAAGGTAGGGCACCGGTGAAGGATGCGGGGCACCACGCGGTGGGCGAAGTACAACAGCCCCTGGAGGTTAAACATATGCGAGCCGAGGGGCATCACCGGCGGGTCGGTGTAAGTGTTCCCCAGCCCCACCGCCTCCTGACACATCGGGATGGTCCGCACCCGCGTGCGCGCGGTGTTCCGCCGGATCACCTCCTCGTCCTCCGGAGAAAGCACGATAGTGTCGTCGTACCGGTCAAGGATGTCGAACTCGGCCGGGCACGCGCACAGGCCGTACTGCCCGAAGTAGTCCTCGCGGAGAATTGGGCTCTCCGGGATCCGGTCCGGGGCGTGGCGCAAGCGGGCCAACTCGGCCCCGAGCAACCGCTGCATCTGCATGTTCAGGGTCACGAGGTCGTGGGTGTCGACCACCCGCGGGCGCGTGGAGTGCTCACTCAACCCGTCGAGCAACCCGTCCCAGCACACGTAATTCATCCAGATCACGTCCGGGTCGCGCCGCTGGGCGGCCTGGCCGAACCTCTCCCGCATACGGAACGGGCACGGCAAGCGGGGGCTAACGGGCGTGTTGACCCAGCGCGCCCGGTAGAGCCGCTTTAACACCCGGCCCAAGGGGAGGTCGAACGGGGTCAGCCGGTGCAACTCGGTCGCGATCCCGTACCGCCGCCCGAACGCCAGCAACTCCGGCGTGTGCCAGGGGGTGTTCGACAGCGCGGTCGAGCCGAAGAGGGTAACTTTGCACCCTAACTCCGCGAGCGCTCGGAGCACCGACACACAGCGCAGGTGCGACCCCGCGCGCGGGGGAAGCGGGTTGTGCGGAAAGAAGAACAGCACTCGGCGGCCAGTCGTGCCCATCGTCTCATACGGAAAGGAAGGCCGGCCGCGCTGCGACGCAGGCCGTGGTGCTCACCGGGTGTCCTCGTGACCGGGGCATTCACGGCGGATCTCCCCCGTCGCTCCGAGCCAACCGGCTCGAATCACCGGCCGCCCGCAGGGCCTTCCAGTCGACTGACTGCTTGGCGAGGGCTCCTGCCCCAGGCCCGAGACGGGCGGTTAAGTAGCCAAGGCCGTACCCCACATGGATTGTGAATGCGAGGACGGGAACGAGCAGCGTGGCAGAGACTTCGCGTAACCGCCATGCCCCTTGCAGCGTCAACGCGCATAATGCAATCAAGTAAACCACCCCTGGTAGACTAGCGACCGCGACGACCGCCGGCCAAAACACGATTGTTAGGATCAGCCCCACGAGGTAGACCACCAATGCCGCTGGGAGGGCGTGGACCGTCTGGTGCATCCCACAGCACCGGTCCAGTCGTACGCGGGCCCGGCCCTTCAAATACGCCTCTTGAAAGACCTGCCGCCAGGAGCGGCGTTCGTCGTGAACGACGCCCGCATCCTTCACGAAGTGGACGAGTGCCCCCCGCTGCCTGACCCGGTGCCCGAACTCTAGGTCCTCGCCGTGCCAAGCGTCCGGGAAGCCGTCGGCGGCCACCGCCAAGTCGCGTCGAACGGCCAGGTTGCACGTGCGGGGGTAGTACCTCATCGACACCACGCACCGGGGGTCGCGGGCCCCCGCGGCACCGAGCGAACTGGACATGAGGAAGTTCAAGCATCGTCCCGTGATCTGCTCCGCCGCCTCGTACCCGACCCGCCCGCCGACCAGACCCGTGTCTGGCTCCGCCATGGCGGCCACAATGGCCGATAGCCAACTAGCGCAAGGCACGCAGTCGGAGTCGGTGAACGCAACGATCTCCCCCCGCCCGCATGCAAGGCCCAGGTTCCGTGCGGCCCCCGGTCCACGCCGGCCCTGCCGCAGGTACCGGACCTGAAGGCCGCCGGCAGCAGCCTCACGGACGACGTCGGCCAGATTCTCATCCGAGCCATCGTCGCAAACTAGGACCTCGAACCGCTCGCGCGGGTAATCCTGACGACTTAAGGCGCCCAGCAGGCGCCTCAGTTGCAAGGGGCGATTATAGATTGGCACAACAACAGAAATATCGATGATGTCAAATCTAACAGGCTCGGCAACGGGTTCCGCGCTTCGACAGGGCGCAATTACTCTCATACACCTGCCTCTTACAGGGCTCATCGAAGGGGACACGGGACGCGTGAGCATAACCGTGGGCCGGCTGACGGGCTCGATGCGGGCGTAGACCTCCCAGCAACGGGAACGCCCGGTGCGGACACGACTTACGACTTGTTAAACCCGCGAAGTCTGTGGTGCATTCGCGACGGACCGGTCAGTCCGGGGCCACAGCAACTGGGACCGCGATCGGGAACTCCGCGCCATCAACGATCGCGGTGAAGCGGGTGATGGAAACCTCCCGCTGGTCAGGCCGCTCCACGCACTCGATCTCAACTTCGGCCACCGCAGGGTCCGAACTGCTGACTCGGCAGCGAACAGCCAATCGCTTTGACGCCTCGTCTACCCGTACGTTTAGACGCTTCCCTGCGCCGGCTCGCATCACGAGGCTCGCTCGGTATATCAAGCCATTGTCCGTGTGAAGCGGAATGGAAACGAGACGAGGGGCTACGGTCACAGGCGAGACGACACGCCCGACAACAGGGATAACGTCTGGGGTCGCTCGCCCAAGGACAACGACACGGACTTCTCCACTCAAATCCCGTGCCTCGGTCGTATCGACCGAGAGGATCACTCGCCCGAGTTCGCGGGCCGCGTCGGCATGGGCCGGCGGTGTCGCGCCTGCCGTCGGCTCGAAGCGAGCGGTCACCCCCTTGGCCGCCGACTCCACTCGCTCGATCTGCCGGCCTTCACGAGAGGGATCGAGGATTGTGACCGTAGCAATTCCTGTCGCCCCGACGTCGAGCGAGCCGAAGGCCACTGTAGGTGGAGAGAGGACTACCCCACCGGTCACGGTTGTGACTCGAAGGAGGACTTGGGCCTCTGGCTGCAAAGGGTCGTCCGTCATGAAGCGAACAGGTGCAACAGTCTCCTCCCCCACCTGACCACGCACTCGATAGGCTACGCGCACGACCGCGGACTGATGGCTTGGGAGGGTCAATTGTTCGAGTTTGACGTAACGGCCACTGTCCAGAACCTCAAGGCTGTCACAAGCGCAACCCGTCCGAAAATTCCAGAGGTGCAGATCAGACCGGCCCCGATTCCCGACCTCGAAAGTCGCCTCGGCAAGTTGGTCCACCTCCCGAGATCCAAGCTGGACAACTGGCGTCACCTCCAACTGCGGCTGCGGGGGTGTGAACACTGCCCACTGCGTTGCTCTTACCGCATCCCACTCAACCACAGCCACGGCGAGTGCGACAATTGCAATAGCAACGGCCGCCCACGGGATCAGTCCTCGCGCCGATCGCATGATGTCTCACTCGTGTTGGTTGAAACCGCTTAGCCTAGAATGAGCCACCCGTCACCGACCGCGCCGCATTCGGTTGTACCCCCAAACTCCGAGACCGAGGGCGAGCGCAAACAATGCCATGTACCGCAACAACACGGTCCAGCGTTTCGGCTCATCGGCCGCTTCAGTGGCAAATTGAGCCGCACCCGACTGCCCCATGGCTACGGGCGAGAGGGTGCCGCTCGCGACCTCGATTGGTTGGCCGGAGGCCGACAAAGCGGGCTGAGTCGCTTGGCCACTGGCATCCGCTTTATAAGCTTTCCGGGTCGTCAGGTCGAGCACAGTGGCCCCTGTCGGGAACCGGAAGCCCATGGCCTCGGCAGGAATGGGTTGATTAATCTTGGCGTCGGTGATTTCGAATGTCTTCTTGGTCTTCACCTTGCCCGACGCCGGATCCGGAACCTCCGCCACCACTTTTCTCGGAATGTACACCCCCGGTTCCACCTCGAGAAAATCGGTAACAGTCAATGTGGAATCAGGATGGCGGGCACCATCAAGGCTCCATAGAACAATCCGGCGAGCGAGGCAGTTGTGGCGGACAGAGAATGTGATCTCCAACCGCATCCGTTCGTGGGACATATCCACAACCACGCTAGAATTCGGCCCACCTTCATCTTGGCGGGAAACGGAACGAATCTTATGATTGTCTGCAAATAATGACGATATCGGAACACGAAAGTTCTTGTTGCCGTAGGCCATAAACAAACATTCCGACCAACAATCGCCGGGAATTGGAGTATTTGGGGCAAGTGCAATCGTTCCGCCCGCATCTTTGAGGGGATCAGCCCCAGACGCCCAGGCCGCAGATTGTACAACCCCGTCTTTAACCAGTGCCTCCGTCACCGTTCCAGCTCCGGGGGAACGGACAATGGACCTGGCCACCTCACCAGAACGCCAATACTCGATCGAACAATCCCCAATCTTATTGCTAGGCTCGTATGATACTGTCGCACGACAGTACATTGTCCTGATTCTTCCGGTGGCTGCAGCGTGGCTCTGAAGAACACCTTTTAGCACATCATCTCGTTCGCCCGCCCCGCTTACACCGGAGACTGCCACACAGCAGAGCAAGGCAATGGACTGAACTCGCATGGCGAGATCCTTTCGCTCCTCTTGTACATCACCGCGATTGAATCAATGACAACAAGCGAGTCTTTCAGAGGCCGCCGAGTCGGCCGTATCAATAACTGACACTTAGATCCCTCGGCGGTCCTGATGAAAACGCCGGACGGCCTCAAGGCGATCCAGTCTGCCCCGGAACGCCCTCAATATCGCTGTGATGCGTGCTACCTCTTACAGCCACCGTAGAATCCTTGGCATAGAACCCCCCCGGGAGTAGTACCAGTGCAAACATAAATGCCGCCCCCGCTCGGGTTACAGAGCCCGAGCACACCCTGGCAGGCCGGCACCCAGCCGGTGTAGAAAGTGCATGTGCTACCCGGGTAGGTGTTGCCGGCGCAGGCCCACAGCGCCGTGCATTTCCCGAGGACGGTAGTCGGCCCCGACTGCCCCTTGCTCTTCTCAGTAAATGAGAAACTGAAGATGCACAGGCCGAGCGCTAGGCTCATACACGCCTTACTAACCTTCCCCATGAAACATCTCCTTCCTTGTTGCCGGAACGGTGGCACGACACTCACGACTAACTATCCGCGCATCTATCTTTACCCGGCACGGATCAGCCCTGCAACCAAAAAAAATCGAAAAAGAGAAATTGTAGACTTAAATATTCTAATTATCGATTAAAGAGTATCGCCGGCACCCGACTACGGTCTGTCGACGTTGGTTGGCGGTCTGGGGGAAGGAGTTGGTCGCGATCCCTTCCCCGTTCCGGCGTCGGTCAAGCGGTACGTACGAGCGGTGGGCGGTGATGGGGCCGCTGGTGTAGCGGGCCAAGACCGACCGGGGCGGCCAGCCGTCCCGGACGACCGACCGCCTGTTCTTCGAGGCGCTGCGGTACCTCGGCCGCACCGGCACCCCGCCCCGCGACCTCCTGTCTGAGTTCGGGGCCTGGGACGCGGTGTACAACCGGCTCCGCCGGTGGGTGAACTCGGGGGCGATGCGCCGGCGGTTCGAGGCGCCGACTGCCGACCCGCAGTTGGGTGACGTCCGCCGGGTCCTGGTCGATGCCACTGCGGCCCGCGCCCACCGGAGCGCCGCCGCCGGCGAGCGGCGCGAGCAAAAAGATCGGCCCGGAGCGGGGTGCCGAGGCCCACGGGCTGGGCCGCAGCCGGGGCGGGCTGACCACCAAGGTCGTGCTGGCCGCGACCGATGAGGACACCGCCGTGGCCGTCGACGTCCTTCCCGGCCACCGGCACGAAGCCCTGTGCCTGGGGCCGGTGCTCGGCCGCGCGTGCGAGCGGCTCGAGCGAGTGGACCAGGCGGTGTGCGACCGCGGGTGCGACGGCACTCCCCAGCGGGCGGCATGTGCCGCCCTGGGCGCCGAGCCGATGATCTCGCCGGCCAACCGTGTCGAGCCGGAGGAGTACGACCGGGCGGCGTACGGGGAGCGGAACCGGTCGAGCGGCTGCTCGCCAAGCTCAAGGAGTTCCGCCGGGTGGGCACCCGGTACGATAAGCACGAGCGGATGTACCTCGTCTGGCTCCACCTGGCCCGCGTGTTCATCCGACTGCGAAGCCTAACGAACGTCAACAGGCCCTAGTTTTAGCCCGCCCGTTAGGAGCAGTTGCCCTGGTGGCGGGCTGACCGGCCGACGACCCTGGCCGTCCTGGTGAAGCTTCCGTTCGCCGCACGGCGGTGGGCGCTCCCCGTGCTGGTCGACCTGTACCGCCCGCCCGAGGTGAACGCCGCCGAGGGCCGCTGCCACCGCACCCCGGCCCGACTCATGTGCCGGCTGTTGCGGGTGCGGCTGGTCCGGTCCAACGTCATCCTCTATCAAGCCCGGAACGGGTGCACATGGCGGGACCTGCCCAAAGACCTACCACCGTATCGGGTCGCATTCCACTCTTTCCGGGCGTAGCAACGGGACGGGGTGGGGCAGGCCATCCACGACCGACTCCGGGACCGCGTCCGCCGGCGGAACGGTCGACGAGCCGCCCCGCCCGCCGGGGTGCTGGACAGCCAGACGGTGAAGACCGCTGGGCCATGTCAGGTGCGGGGGTACTACAAGGGTGGAAAAGGGTCGCAGACCGCAAGCGGCACCTGCTGGTCGACGCGTCCGGGTTGCTCCTGGCCGTGTGGGTGTAGGCGGTCGCCCGGTCATACATGAACAGCAAGTTCGTGACCGTCACCTGGGCCGTCAGCCACTCCATCACTGCACCTTCGACGGCGGCCCCTTCGTCCTTCGTTCGGCCTTCGGCGGCGGGTCGCTCCCCTCGGCCGCCCCAGCACGCCGCTGTCCACCTCGCCTCCGTTTCTTCTTGCACCTCCCCCCTATGGCTGGTATTGGCCCTGGCCGGGCGGCCACGGGGCTTTCCCAGGCGCGGGCGCCTTACCCCCGGTCCCCGTAGCTCGAACGCGAGGGTACTCTCATGTGGCTCCGCCTCCTCACCGTAGCCATGCTGGCGGCCTGTTGCGCCCCCGCGCCCGCCGCCCCGCCAGTGCCGGGCCCCATCGTCTTCGAGGTCCGAGTCTTGACCGTGCCGGCAGACCTCACGCTCAGGACCGGTGCAAGGGCCGAGGAAGGCGGGGTCGCCATCCTGACTGCCGGCCAGTTCAAGGAGATGATGACCCAGGTCCAGGCTGACCCGCGGTCGAGCGTGCGGCAGCTACCCGAGGTCACGGCCGAGGACGGCGTGCCGGCCTCCGCGCAGGTCGGCTCGACCCGCACGTTCACCACCGGGGTCGAGGTCTCTCACGCACCCGGGGCTCCCGTCCTCACCCCGAAAACCACGTCGATCCACCACGGGGAGCGCCTCACGATCTGCGGCCGGGCGTCGGCCGACCGCACGTCCGTGTCGACGGCGGTCGAGCTGGTCAGCACGCGCGTCGCGGGAGCCGGGGTGGACCTGATCCCAGTCACGACCCTGGTCAAGCCGGCGGGAGGGGCTGGTGAGGCGATCCCGATCACCCACTACCTTGAGGCCCCGGACATCCGGACGGTCCGGGTCAAGAAGGCCGGGCTGGACGTGCCTCGCGGGGGGCATGCCGTCATTACCGGCCCAGTCGGGGACGTGGTGGACCGACAGATAGAGGCCCGTATCCCGGTCCTGAGCAACCTGCCGGTCGCTGGGTCGATGTTCAGACGGCGGGAGACCGAGAGGCTTTTCGTCCGCACGCTGGTGGTGGTATCGCCGAGGTCGGTGGTAGCGGAGGACCTGCGAGTCGGAGCCGCGCCGGCCGCGCCGGGGCGGTAGGCCGGGAACGACCGAAGCAGGGATGCGGTGAGACGCACCCCTTCTCCCGGGCTTGGATCCGAACGACCTCCAGCATCACGCGGAGCACTGCGAGGACGTCCAACGGGGTGTCGCTGATCGGCACCTTGCCGAGTTGGACCCGCGACACATCGAGGATCATGCCGACTAACTCCCCCAGCTGCGCCGCGACCGACCGGATGGTGCGGACGTCCGCCCGCTGGCTGTCCGTGAGTGGGCCGTCGTCGCCGCCCAGAAGGCCGTCCGCGGCCCAGCCCACGGCGGTGACTGGGGCGGCCAGCTGGTGAGCGATCATCCCGAGCAACTCGTCCTTCTGCCGGTCGACGTCGACCATGAGCCGGACCTGGGCCCGCCACATCCGCGCGAAGACGACGGTCAGGGTTGTCAGGGCTGCGAGCAAGAACGCGACGAACACCGCGAACGGGACCAGGGCGAGGTTGGTCAGGTTCTGGAAGTCCGACACCTCCAAGTCGAGCGCGAGCACGTACCGGGCCGGGCGGCCGAGGCCGGCGGCCCCGATCGGGGCGGTGCCCGAGAGGAACGTGCCCCACTGATCCTGGACGAGGTCAGGGGCGATGAACGGCTCGGTGAAGGCGGCGCGACGGAACTCCGGGAAGCCGCCGACGTCGTACGGGTCACCGAACGGTCGTTCAGGAACCGTAGCAGGTGGTTGGTGGCGGTGCGGTAGCGGGCGATCGTCTGGACCGAGGACCGGCGGACCTGCTCGTGATGTTCGAGCCAGCGGGCGCGGAGGTGGAGACGTCGACCGGGTCGAAGGACAGGGCGGGCGGGGCGCCGGTTTCGATCTGCCCGTTGACCTGGGCGGCGAGCTGGCGGGCGGCATCGCGGTCGGGGCCGACGCGGGGCCGGAGGCGCTTCCCGTACTCGAAGCAGCAGAGGTACCAGACGCGGCCGCGGCGGTAGCCGGTCACCTTGCCGACGCGGAACGAGGGGAAGCGGGGCATGTCATCCTCGGAGAACCTTCCCGCCACAAAGTGCCACAAAAACTGCCACAAACGGGAGGGTCCGAGACAGTTCCAGAAAGGCAAAGGCCCCGGTGACAAGGACTTGTGTCACCGGGACCGACAGGACAGCGGAAAGGGCGGGATTCGAACCTATCCTCCGAGCAGTTCGAACCCAGACGGTAGGTGTATGCATCGGGAAGTGTTGTTCCGTCCCCTTTGCGGACGCAACCGGGACGGAACAACACTTGTCCGCAAAGGCGAAAGCGTTGACCTCCGGAGCCGAAGGTTACAGGTTCAATTCCTGTCGGGCATACTGAACCCAATCGTCCTCGACCCTCCTCAACCCCTGCCAGACGCAGGGGTTGAGCCACTTTCGGAGTTACGCACTCGTCGCCGGTCGTTTCATCGCTTCTCCTCGATTTCCCCCGCCTGCTACCGCCTGCTGCTGCGCCCGTTGCTGCGCCCGAAACTGGGGTATTGTCCGTCCCCGTCGCGCGCAGGACCGTGGCTCGGTGCCGGAAGTGTCGTTAGTCGGGAGGCTCAACCGGGCCACCGCGGCGGCCGTGTCCCGGATGCCGACGTGGGCGTACCGGTCCATCGTCAGCGTGATGGTCGAGTGCCGGGCCAGCTCCTTCGCGTCCTTCGGCGCCACCCCCGCGCGGACCAGTTCGGTGATGAACGTGTGCCGGAGCGCGTGAAAGTCGGCCACACGGCCGTTCCGGTCGCGGTAGCACAGGAAGCCCGACCGCTCGCGCTCGGCCCGGTCGGCGGGGGTCGTAGCCTCGGCGAACCAGGCCGCGCGGGCGACCTCGAGGTCGCGGCGGATCATGTCCACGGCCTCGGTGTGCTTCGCCCACTTCCCCGGCCACACGGGCGAATCGACCGCCTTCCCCGCCAGCCACTCCCGCAACTCGGGGATGAGGGCCGGGTGCAACGGGACTGAATCTCGACGGCAGTGCTTCGAGTAGGCGGCCTCGACCACGACGACCGGTGGGTCGCCCGCCAGCTCGAACGACTCGGGCGTCAGGCTGGACAGCTCGCCCGACCGCAACCCCGTCGCGCCGCCGACGAGGTACAGCATGCGCCGGTCCGGCCCGGCCATCTTGCAGTACACCTTCCCGTGCCGGGCAGCGTCGAGGACGCGGACGTACTCCTCCTGGGAGAGCGGGCGGCGCTCGTGCCGGACGTCCACGTCCTCGTTCACCTTCGGGATGTGGCGGAACGGGTTCTCGGGGGCGCGACGGGCTTTCACCAGCCAGTTCCCGAACGCGACGAGCGACTTCCGGTAGTGGTTGCTGGTCGCCGGCCCGAACCCGCCGTCCGCCTTCGGCATCCCACACCGCTCGGCCAGCCAGCGCTCCGCCGGGGTCGCGTCCAGGTCTTTCAGGGTGGAGAGCCCGACGGCCCCGAACACGATCTCGCACCGGCGCGCGGCCTGGGCGGCTTCCTTCCCGGTCGCGCCCTTGTCGAGGACGTGCCGCTCGTACTCCGTCAACAGGTCGTTCAGCGGGCGCTTCCGGTGGTCGGCATAGTCGTCGCGGAGACCGGCCTTCTCGTTCTCGATCCGCTTGAGCAGGTCGGCCAGCACCAGCGCCGCGGCGTCGCGGTTCGGGGAGAACCGGACCCGCTTCCGGGTGCCGTCCGCGTGCCGCACGTCCGCCGCCCACTTGACGGCCGGCTTGAGGTATGAGGCGCGGTCCGCGCTGAGCGGGTACAGCACCGCCTTTCCCCTCTCCCGGACGCGGGCGTGCGGCTTGCCGTCCTTCTCGACGACCTCGGCGCCGGCGGGGAGCGGGTACGGGCGGGTGGGCTTGAACAGCGTCGCCATCGGAGGAACCTTTCGCGGACCGGCGGGGCCGGCTGGGGTTGGAGGAGTATACCCGGCGGCCACGGTGGCGCCAGGCAGGTTACGGTCAGCGGGCGAACAATTCGGGCAGGTCCACGCGAGCTCCGGCGGCGATCCGGTCCCAGCGCGGGTCGCCCGCGACGGCCAACAGGGTGATCCCGTCGGGGATTGGCGCGGCCGGGTCGAGCTCACGCGGGGCGGCGGTCCGGCGGTCCGACCCGCACCCGTACCACGACCGCCCGGTGAGCGCCGCCCGGACGCCGGTGTGGAGCACCCGGAGCCGGCGCATCAGCCCGGCCGGGGGGTCGAGCTCGAACTCCAGCGCCCCGTCCTCGACCACCGGCCGGTACGCGGCCACGGCGGCGAGGAGGTCGGCGGTGGTTGCCGGGATGGCGGTAGTCGTCACGGCTCACCCCCTCGACTCGTTTGGGGTGTCGTTGTTGACGAATCTCGCCCGCGGGCGGGCCGGTGCGGGCTCGTCCCCGGTGGGCCGGGCCGGATGATCCCCACCATGTCCACCACCGCCCTCGGGTGGGAGGAGCACACGATCACCCAGGTCTTAACCAGCATGGGCCTGGAGGACCGGTGGCGGGTGGCCGAGCACTTCGCCGAGTACGGGGCGTTCC
>JAFKFQ010000414.1 GCA_017308215.1 bacterium
CGATGATCCGCAAGGTGGCGGTGTCGCTGACGCGGCGGGCGCCCGGGAAGCAGAGTGGGGTGACGAAGCGGCTTAAGGCCGGATGGGACGACGACTACATGCTGCAGGTACTACAAGGAATCCCAGCAGTCGTAGTGCGGTAGCCCTGCGGGCCGTCGTGGCCCAGGTCTGCCACGAGTACGGTGTGCCGTGCGCCATCGTCCGGACCATCTCCGACACCGCCGACGAGCAGGCCGCGGCGGCGTTCCCCAGGTTCGTCCGGGACGTGGCCAGCATCTACTCGCACGGCATCCTGCGCAACGTCTTGCGCGATCTCACGGATGACTGACCGGCAGAGGCCGCGTCACACGGGTGCGGGCGGCAACACTCACCCTCCTAGTGGGTTGGCGGCGATCAGGTCACAGAAGTTTGTCCGGCGGAATCCCGGGCGACGATCGCGGTGGTCGAGGAGGCCGACCGGTTCGGGGGTCGGCTCCGGGCCGAGGCCGACCGGCTCGGGGTGACGACCGCCGGGGCGGTGACGGTACTCGGGGACGGGGCCGAGTGGATCTGGAACCTGGCCGCCGAGCAAGCCCTGTGGGTCGCCGCCTGAGGAGTGCCCCGACAAAAGCCACACCCGGCCGGCCCCGACCACCGCGCGGCGTTGTCCTCGCTGTCGCGAACCTCGGCGAGGGGCGTCCGGGATTGCTCCCACAGCCCGTTCAAGGCGTGGTGGAGAAGGCAGGCGACGCACCCGCACGCCCAGCGGGCGCGGTAGTTCCGGCAGTCCGGCGGGGTGAGGTTGGGCCGGGCCGACTCGCACTGCTGCCGAATGACCAAGCGTTCGGCTATCCACGTAGTTGGGCCGCGGTCGATTCCTAATCGATCTCCAGATGACGCTGAATCCGACCCGTGTCTTGCCACCACCGGGTGGCCAGGCTCTGATTCCAGCCAGACGAACAAGCGCACCTGCCCAGAGCCCGCTCCAAGCTCTCGTCGTCCACGAACCGGTCGGACGGATTCTTGGCCAGACAGCGCAAGACCACGCGCTCCAAGTCCGCCGGAACGCCGGCGAGAACCTGGGAGGGGGGAACCACCGGGTCGCGATCGTGCGCCAGCAGCACCGCAAACTCACTCGCCCGGTCGAACGGCGGCCGGCCGGTCAGCAGGTAGTATGCGACCGCCCCGAGCGAGTAGATGTCGCTCCGCCGATCGACATTCGCTCCAGACGCCTGCTCCGGCGACATGTACAGGGGAGTGCCGACGATCTGCCCCTCCGCGCTCAACCCGGTTGCGAGCGGTGCCGTGGGCCGAACCAGTCCGAAGTCGAGCAACTTGGCCACGTCGTCTTCCTCGCCCCGGCGGGCGGCGAAGACGTTGGACGGCTTGACGTCGCGGTGGATCAGCCCGGCCGCATGCGCCTCGCTCAGTGCCCGGCAGACCTGCCGGAGCAGGTACACCACCCGCCCGGGCGGCAGCGGGCCGTGCCGCTCGACCAACTCCGCCAAGCTTAGCCCGGGCAGGTACTCCATGACGAAGTAGTACGTCCCGTCCGGCGTCCGACCGTAGTCGTAGACCTCGACCGTGTTCGGGTGCGACAGCGCCGCGGTCGCACGGACTTCCCGCTCGAACCGCGCGAGAGCCCTCGGATCCCCTACGCGGTCCGGGTGGATCAACTTCACGGCGCACGGGCGTTTCAGGAGCCTGTGCTCGGCCAGGTAGACCTCGCCCATGGCCCCGGCGCCGATCCGCCGGCGGAGGTGGTACTGGCCGATCTGGCGGGCCTCGATGACCTGCCGGCGCAAGCGGGAGATGGCGTGGGCACCGAACCCGCAGACGGCGACCAGGATGAGCAGGGCCATCGCGTCGAAGCTGAACTGCCAGATCGGGGGTGTCTCGCCATTCCCGATCTGTTTGGTGAGCCAGGCTACAGCATCGGGATGCCCGAGGTAGAGGACCGACAGGGTCGCGAAGGGGAGGACTGCGAGCGCCGCCGCCGCGAGGACGGCCCTGCGCCAGGTACTTGGGACATGGAGCCCGGACGTGAGGATCAAGACGGCGGTGAGGAGGACGATGTTCTTCATGATCAGCTGCGCCGTTTGCACGTCGTCACGCAGTGAGAGGTTGAGCATGAGCCGGTACTGAACGATGGCGATCCGGCCCGCGACCAGAACGACCATCCCCAGTTTCAAGGCGCGGAGTCGTGCGGGCGAGACGGCCCAACGGGATGAGAGCATGACGAAGGCCGCCACAAGGCTCACGATGACGGTCGCGTCGAGGTAGTGCAGAGTGAGGTCGTCGTCGTGGAGGACGACGCACCTCCAGAAGGTCGCCATGGCCACGATCAGGATGTAGACCACCGGGAAGACGAGCAGTCGCGCCCTCGCTGCCGATTCGCCCTCGGAGCTTGGCTGGGGCCGTGAAACCGAGGCGATCGCCGGCCAGGGTAAGAAACTACTGCCGTAGGCGACGGCACCCGCAGAGCCCTGTCCGGGCGGACGGCTGCGTCCACCAGGGGGGTGCCAGATCCCGGTCTGGTCTCCAGCTGTTCGGGCCGGGAGATCTCGACCCTCGCGTTCGTCCCGGGCCAGCAGACGGCGGACCTCGGCGCATAGGTCATCGTCTCCGCCGCAGGTCCAGTGGAGCCAGGCCTCCCGCCGAACGGGGTCGAGCCGCCGCGCAGCATCGAGTAGCTCGTGAATCTGGCTCTGCCGTTCCGGCCTCATCCCGCCTCCCTCAGTGAGCCCCGAGCCGCACAAGTGATTTCGAAGTTACCCCGCGGATTGCTTACCGCCGCGACGAGATCGGGGCCGGTCAGGTCGGGCCCCATTGGGGCGGCGAGGATCGGGTGTTCGATCCCCAGCGTATCGCACAGTGCGGTTTTCATGAAGTCCCTTCGGGCTCACGAATGACGTCGAATGACTCCCCAGATCGTCTCGCTTCCCGCCCACACTCATCCTGGGAGAGACGTGGGACACCAACCGGCCAATCAGTCGGAGCCGCGTGGGACCGACGGACCGTGTTCTGGCGCGTGGGCCACCGCCCCACACTACTCACACGGCTTCTCGGCGGGCCTTGCGACCGTTAGGCGGTTCTTGCGGGGCACCCGGAACTGCCCCGGGGTGACGCCGACGAGTCGCTTGAAGTGGCGGGTGAACTGGCTCTGGTCCGAGAAGCCGACGTGCAAGGCGACCTCTGCCAGGGACTGATTGCCGCGGACTTGCAGCATCTGCTTGGCCCGCTCGACACGGCGGGTGATGACGTATTGATGTGGGGGCATCCCCGTTGCCCGCTTGAACTGGCGGGCAAAGTGGAAGGGGCTCACGCCGGCGATGGCAGCCATCTCGTCCAGGCTCGGGCCAGCGTCCAGATGTTCCTCCACGAACTCGATCACGGCCCGGAGCTTTTCCCGCGGGAGGGGATCGTCCGCCCGACGGTCCGAGAGGCGGGGGGCGGAGGCGTTGCGGATCAGGTGGACGGCGAGCAGGTTGGCCAGGGACTCGGTGGCTAGCCGATCCCCAACGGCGTCGGTCGTCAACTCGTCATTCACCGCCAGCATCGCGGCCCGCAGTGGCGGGAGGTCCAGTCCGTCGAGCGGGGGGATGGACGCACGCACGGGGTCGAGATCGAATGCCTCGGCGGCGACCCGTGCGACGAGCCCCGGCTCCAGGAAGACGTGCAGGGAGTCTGACCGAGTGCTCCAGCGCCACCAGGCCGGTGTTCCGGCTGGCACTACCAGGACCGAGCCGGCGCGCGGCGGAACGAGCCGGGTGACGCCGTCGCACCGCAGTTCGAACTCCGCGGGGGTATTGATGAAGAGGACGAGCGAGAGGTGAGTCAAGGGCGGCTGGAGCGCCCCGTTGGGGGGCTGGTAACGGTAGCGAAGCGCCTCCAGGCCCACCCACCGCCGCCGGTCGCTCGCTGCGAACGGCTCGCCCGGGAATTGCTTGATGAGTTCGAGCGGGCTGATCAGGCCGCCGACTTCTGGCTCTCGCGGTTGCATCACGTCCCTCCCCGTCCCGAGTCCGGGCAAGCGCCACCCCTTACACCAGTCAAGTGTGACGCCAGCGGGATCGCCCGGCGCCCCGCGCCGGTTCCGGTGCACCGGGCGATCCCGTCGTCCGCGAATCACCGACTGCCGTTCCGCCCACGACGGATGAGCTCGTTCATCGGTTGTGTGGGGTTCTGTACTTGCGCGGCGGTCTCGCCGCCGCGAACCGGCAGCGTTCGATCCAGTAGGCCGACCTGGACGAGCACCGACGCCTGGTCCCAATAGAGGTGCTCGTGCGCGAGCTTGTCGCCCTCAAACTGCACGATGACGACGAAGGGCAGTACCACGCGCTTGCCGGTCGGCTCGACGCCGGGCAGGATCCAGTCCATTTGGATCGAGTGCGTGAAGCGCATGATCAATTCGTCGACGACCCGGCCCTGCCCGATGGTACGAGAGACGCTCACCATCTCGATGTCCGGCGGGATCTGGTTCAGGAAGTGGTTGGCGTAGAAGTCGTGCAGTTCGACGCGCCCGCGGGCGCCGATCATCAGCGGGACCACGTTGACGTGGGGATCCTCCGTCATCGTCGCAAGCGCCTCATCAGCGCTCTTCGCGTCGAACTCCGAAGCCAGGTGCTGATCCCAGGCGCTCGATAGGGTTCCTTCGGATTCCATCTTAATCAACTCCTCAGGGCGAATCACGAAGTCGGCCGGGTTTCCACCGGCGGAGCTCGGGCGACACGCTCGATCCGGATGGAATGGTAGATGGCTTGCGGTCCGGCTTCTTGGAGCGACTTGCTGTCCGTTAGGCGGTTCTTGCGGGCATCCAGAACTGCCCCGGGGTGACGCCGACGAGGCGCTTGAAGTAGCGGCATAGCTTGTCTGGTCCGAGAACCCGGCATACAAGGCGACTTTCGCCAGGGAGTGGTCCGTGCCCAGTGGGGTGGGTCTGCACTTCCAGCCGCGCAAGCGGTACGCCCGACGGGCGGTTCTAGGCTGTCGCCTCAAGACTGGAATGAAGATCGAGATCTGCTTGTCACAAACGGTAACTTTGTGGGGTGGCGGTTGCGAGCGGGTGTCGGGTGGCGCTACTTTCCACTACCACACCCGCACGGACGGGGTGCGACCTGCCAAGGCCAGCCACAACCCGTCGGGGCTGAAGGCAAGCGCGAACAGCTCCTCAGCGCTTCCCCGCAGCATCAGCAACTGCTTGCCGGTGGCGGCGTCCCAAAGACACACCATCCCGTCGTGGTCGACGGACGCCAGTCGGGCCCCACCCGGGCTGAACGCCACACAACTGACCAACCCCGTGTGTCCGACCAGTGTCTGCGCCACCCGCCCGGCCTCCACGTCCCAAACCCGCAGCATGTAGTCGTCGCCGCCCGAAACCAATCGGCCGTCCGGACCGAAGACCACACCGTTGACCGCCCCCTTGTGTCCCGTCAGTTTCCGGAGCAACTCGCCACTCTCCGCATCCCACACGCGCACGGTACGGTCTTCCCCCGCCGACGCGACCCGCTTCCCGTCCGGGCTGAACGCCACCCCGCGGGCGCTCCCGACGTGCCCGTCCCCGCCGCGCTTGGGTAGCGCGAACACTTCCCGCCCGTCGGCCACGTCCCAGATCCGAACGATACCGTCCCGACCGGCCGACGCGAGCCGCCGGCCGTTGGGGTGGAACGCCACCCCTAACATGCTGCCAGGGGTGTGCCCGTTCAACGTGCGTAGCGGGCGGCCGTCGATGGCATCCCAGAGCCGAATGTGCCCGTCGTCACCTGCGGACGCGAGCGCGTCGCCGGTGGGGCTGAACGCCACCCCGCGAACGGTTTTCGTGTGTTCGCGCCGGTCGGCGATCTTCTTGCCGCCGAACGCTTCCCACAGGTGGACGGACCGGTCCATGCCGCCCGACGCGACCCGCTGCCCGTCCGGGCTGAACGCCACCGCGAGGACGGCTTTCGTGTGCCCCTGGAGCGGGGGCGGCGAACTCGGCGAGTGCCGTTGCCACACCCGGACGACCGGGGTTACCGCGGCCGCGACCCGCGCCCCGTCCGGGCTGAACGCCACGCTCTTGATCTCGGCCGAGTGTGCCACGAGCGCGACCTCCGCGCCGTCGTCGGCCCGCCAGATGCGCACGGTCCGGTCTCGACTTCCGGAGACCACATGGGTGCCGTCGGGGCTGAACGCGACACCCCAGACCATTTCCCGGTGGCCGGTAAAGGTCGCAACCGGCATCCCGGTCTTCGCGTCCCAGACGCGGGCCGTGTGATCGCGACCGGCCGTGGCCAGGCGGTTTCCGTCCGGGCTGAACGTCACGTCGTGCACGTACCCGGTGTGGCCTACCAGCTGAAGCAGGAACGTGCCGTCGGCGGCGTTCCAGACGCGAGCCATCCCGTCGGCACCGGCCGAAGCGAGGAAGCGACCGTCGGGGCTGAAGGCCACAGCCATGACCATTTCCGGGTGGGCGCCCGACTTGTCATATTTTTTCTCACCCGTGTGCGAGTCCCACACATGAATCGCACCGCTCCACCCGCCGGAGGCCAGCCACCGGCCGTCTGGACTGAAGGCCAGCCCTTCGACCCTGGTCGCCCCCCACCAGTGGCACAACTCGGTGCCGGTCGCCACGTCCCATACCCGGACCTGCCCGTCCATCCCGCTGGAGGCGAGGCGCTGGTTGTCGGGGCTGAAACACACACATGACGACTCGTCTTGGTGTGCCTTCAGGACGTGGATCTGCCGGCCGTCGGCCCCGTCCCACACGATCACCGTGCCGTGCCCACCCGCGCAGGCCAGGAACTTGCCGTTCGGGCTGTACGTTACGTCGGTGAGGTAGCCGGTGGGTCCGTCCAGCGTCCGCATTTCGGGGTAGGCCTTGCGCCGCAGGAAGTGCCATTCGAAGCCGCGCAGGTCTTCGTCGCCGGGGCCGCCGCGGGCCGCCTCGTCCAGCAAACCCCGCATCACGGTCGCCTGCCCCTGTTCCCAGGCCCGCAGGGTGAGTCGGACGTTGGCGAGGTACAGGTTCCGGCGGGCGTCGCGGCGGTTCTCCTCGGCCCGCGCCAGGTTCATCTCGGCCAGTGCGCGGTTCGTCTCGGCCTGAGCCCGGGCCGCGGCCTCGTCCCGGGTCTTGTCCTCGGCCAGCCGACGCTGTTCAGCCTCCTCGAGGGCGAACCACGTCGTCCCGATCATCCCGACGACGAGCGCCGCCACGACCCCGGCCGCCCCGGCCACCAGCGGCTTGTGCCGCCGGGCGAACTTGCGGAGCAGGTACGCCGCCGACGGCGGCCGCGCCCGGATTGGCTCGTGGCTCAGGTGGCGGCGGACGTCGGCCGCCAACTCGTCGGCCGATGCGTACCGCCGCGTCCGGTCCTTCTCCAGCGCCGTCGCCACGATCGTCTCGACGTCGCCCCGGAGCGACCGGCAGACCGACCCGAGTGACGACGGGTCCTGGTCGCGGATCACCCGCGCCGCCTCGGGCAGCGGCAGGCCGGCCAGGTCGTAGGGGAGTTGGTCGGCGAGCAGTTCGAAGAGGAGCACTCCGAGGGCGTACACGTCCGCCCGACGGTCCACGAGGGCGGGGTCGCCCGCGAGTTGCTCGGGGCTCATGTAGTTGAGTGTGCCGACGATCTGGCCGGCTTCTGTCCGGCTCGCCGTCGTGCGGAAGTCGGCGTCGGTGGCGCGGGCTACTCCGAAGTCGAGCACCTTCGGCTGCCCGGTTCCGTCCACGAGAATGTTGCCAGGCTTGAGGTCGCGGTGGATGACGCCCCGGTCGTGCGCGTGCTGAACAGCGTCGCACACTCGGGCGAACAGCCCGAGGCGGGCGGGAACATCCAGGGCACGCTGGCGGACGTACCGGTCCAGGCTGACGCCCGCGACCAGTTCCATCACGAAGTACGGCTGGCCGTCCGCGGTCAGCCCGGCTTCGTAGACCTGGGCAATGCCGGGGTGCTGGAGCCGGCCCAGGATTTGGGCCTCGTGGGTGAACCGCCGGACGAGCCCGGGGGTGGACACCCCCGGGCGTATCACTTTCAGCGCGACGGCCCGGCGCGGGTTGTCCTGTTCGGCCTCGTAGACGGTGCCCATGCCGCCCGAGCCGAGTTCGCGCAGAATGCGGTAGTTGCCGATGTGCTGCGGCAGGGGGGCCACGGCCGGAACGCCCGACAGTGGGGTCGGGATTGGGACGTGCGACGGACGGGCCACCGGGCTTTTGAGAAAAGCGTCCCCGGCCGCGTCGTCCGTCACGGAGTCGTATGCCAGCAGGCTTTCGACTTCGGCCCGGAGCTGGGGGTCGCCCGCACACGCGGCGTCGAGATAGGCCGCGCGCTGGTCGGGGGGTAGGTCGGCGGCCTCGCCGAACACCGCCCGCACCCGGTCGCGGCGCTGGTCACCCATTCCCCCCCTCCACCGCGGCCGGCGCCTCGCCCTCGCCCAACTGGCGAGCCAGCCAGGCCCGCGCGAACCGCCAGTCGCGCTTCAGCGTGCTGAGCGAACCGCCGAGAACTTCCGCCGTCTCTTCCATGCTCAACCCGGCGTAGAATCGCAGCCGGACGATCTCGGCCAGGTGCGGCTCCTCCGCGTGCAGCCGTTCTATCGCTTCGTCAAGGGCGAGCAGGTTTTCGGCCGGCGGTTCGACCCAGGCTAGCCCGTCGATCAGCTCGACCCGCTCGGCCCGGCCCCCGGCCTTGATGCTGGCCTTGTGGCGGGCCTGCTCGATGAGGATTTCGCGCATGGCCCGCGCCGCCGCGCCGAAGAAGTGGCGCGGGCTCTCCCAGCCCGGGTCTTCCTTGCGCGTCAGGCGGAGGTACGCCTCGTGGACGAGGGCGGTGGGTTGAAGGGTCTGGCCCGGCGGCAGGCCGCCCAACAGGTTCGCCGCTAGGCCACGAAGGTGGCCGTACAGGACGGGGAGCAGGTCCGGGGCAGGTAACCGGCCACCTTCCGGGGGGACCGCGGGCGGCTCGTGCATGTGCGATTTTTCGGCCCGGGCGAATTCTTCCGACAATTTCTGACCCTCGGGCCGCCCCATTTTCAGATACCTGCTCGTCCGGGGCAAGGCCGCGCCCACCTGCCCACACAATCCTCACGCGAATCGGCCGCCGATCCCGCGTTCCTTCCGGGTCCACCCATGACCATGCGCACCTGGGTCCGCAGGCTCTTCGCTCGGTCGGCCGGCAGCCCTATCCGCAAGACTCAGCGCCGCAAAGGGCTTGCGATCGAAACCCTGGAAGACCGGACACTGTTGGACGCCAGGCTCTTCTATCCGGCCGTTGCGGACATGTCTTTGACTCTGCGGCTCGTCGCGGACCAGTTGCAGGTTGTCGATTCGACCAACCCCTCAACCCCCCTCGTCTCTGAGCCGCTGGCGAACATCACGGACGGCGTCCTCATCGAGGGAAGCGGCTTCGACGTGAGCCTGACCATTGACTCGACGGTGCGAAACGTTTCCGGCGGGATCGTCTTCAACGGCGGCTCCGGGTTCAACACGCTCGTCCTCGACGACGGTCCCACCGACCGGGTCACCGTTGCCCCAACCGGTCCGCAGAACGGTGCCATTACGGTACGCGGAATTCCCCTCACGTACACCGAACTGGAACCGTACCGGTTCAACCTGAGCAGATTCTCTGACGCGGCGAACGTTGTCATACAGGGCAATCCGGTCACCCCCAACGATCTGTCGGTGACGCGCCACGCGCCCGGCCTGGTGCGAGTCACCGCGGGCTCCGGGGAGAGTTTCGTCTTCGCCGACCCGGCGCAGTCCCTGACCGTTCAGATGGGCGGCTTGTGGACCAACACTCTGACCCTCGGTGCGCCCGGTGCCGCACTCGTGCTACCTGGCGCACTGACCATCGGCGGCGGCGGACTCGACGACCGAGTGGTCGTGGCGGGCGCGTTGACCGTGTCGCACGGTGAATTGCGGATCGAAACCGAGAGCGGAAACAGCGAAATCTCGGTCGACGCGCCACTCGGCGTCCTGGACGGCGGACTGACGATTGATGAACGCCCCGGGCTGGGGCAAAACGTGCGGTTCAACGCCCCGGTCACGGTGAACGGCGACGTCGCGATCCTTGGTACACTGCTCGACGACCAGGTGGCCCTGACCGGCGGCCTGACCGTGGCCGGCAGCCTGTTGATCGACGGCGCGACGGGGGACGGCACCGTCACGCTCGGGCCGCTCACCGTCGGCATCGGCGGGCTGACGATCGACGGCCATCTCGGGGGCGTCCAAACGGTCCGGCTCAACGGCCCCAGCACCGTCAACGGGGGCGTCACCATCCTCGGTGGTCTCCTCGACGACCAGGTGGTCGTCGCGGGCGGCCTTACCGTGACCCAGGGCGACCTGTCGATCATCGGCACCGACACGGTGGTCGTCGGCTCGACCGGGCGGAGCGAAGTCACGGTGGACGGCCCGCTCACCGTCGCGCACGGCGGGCTGACGATCGACGACCACCTCGGACTGGGACAAACCGTGCGGCTGAACGGGCCGACCACGGTGAATGGCAATGTCTCGATTCTTGGCGGCACCGCCAGCGACCAATTGGTCGTGACGGGCTCCCTGGCCGTGACGGGCGGCCTGTTGATCGATGGCGCGACCGGCCAGAACGAGGTCACCCTGAACGGCCAGCTCGTCATCGGCGCCGGCGGATTGACGATCGACGGTGACCGTGGAGAGCGCCTGACGGCGCGGCTCAATGCCCCGGCCACGGTGATCGGCAACGTGTTGATTCTCGGCGGCGGGCTGGCAGACACCATCGAACTGGGTGCCCCCCTCCACGTCACCGCCGGCAAGCTCACCATCGACACCACCCTGAGCGCGGGCGACGAACTGCTCGGCCTCGACACCGTGACGCTCGGCGGCAACGTGACGACGTACGGCGGGGACATCAACGTGGATGCCGCGACCATCCGCGTCGGCGCGACCCTGGACACGCGCAACGCGAACGTCAAGGCGGGCAACATCACGCTGGGGTTCGTGAGGCCGCCGGACGACGGGAATCCGGACACGCGGGAGGGCAAGATCCCGGACGCGCTCGGGGGGCAGACCATCACCGTCGGGGCCGGCGCCCGGTTGCTCGCGGACTCTACCACCCTGAGCTTGTCCGGCGACGTGACGCTGGCGGCGTTCGTGCGCGACGTGTCGGGGGCGCTGCCGGTCGACGTCGCACCCAGCCCCGACCCGAGCATTACCGTCGGCCCGGGCGCGGAGATTCGGGGTGCCGAAATCAGCCTGACCGCGCACAAGACGAGCCAGACCTCCCTCCTGCCGCTTTCACTGCTCAGTCTGCAACACAAGACGGCCACGATCACGATCAACGGCGCCACGATCTACGGCAGCGGCGTCACCATCGCCGCGAAGGCGGAGGACACGAACCCGCTCGAGGACGACGGCACGTACAACGTGGTGAACAATCTGGCGATCCAGGCGCCGCTCACCTACCTGGACATTCCCGCCCTGGCGGGGGTGCCGGTCCTGTCCGCCGTCTCCGTCCAGAAGCGCGCCGCGGACGCGCTGGTGAACCTGACCGGCTCGACCATCCACAGCACCGGCGACGTCGACATCGGCGCGTCGATCGACGCCACCAGCGAGGCCAAGGCCGCGGGGGGGTACGACTCCCGGAAACTCAACCCGCTCGAATACGTCCCGTTCAGTGCCGGCTACAGCCGGGCCGAGGGGAGCGCGCAGACGCTGATCGGCGGGTCCGGGTCGATCCGCGCGGACGGCAACGTCTCGATCACGTCGGCGGCGAAGATCGAAGCCTCGGTGCAGGCCTTCACGGCCGCCAATGCCACGCACACGCAGATTTCGGGGGCCAAATCGGTCCCGGCGGTCGCCATCTCGGTCACCGAGTCGGACACGACGTCGAAGGCGCTGGTGGGCCCGGGCGTGTGGATCAGCGCGCTGGGCAACGTCACGGTGGACGCGACCGCCGACGTCTCCAACCAGGCAAGGTCCGGCACGGCGGTCTTCGGCGACGGCTGGGGCAGCGTGGGCGTCGCACTGGGAAGCGACACCACCACCGTCGTCGCGCGCGTGGACGGCCACGTCACGGCCGGGGGCACCAGTACGCTCCGCGACCTGGACCTGTCCCAGGTTGACGGCGAGTTGAACACGATCACGGTCCCGGATCACGGGCTGGAGGACGGTGACGTCTTCGTGTACCACGCCGCCGACCCGGACGAGCCGGGCACGCCGCTCGCCCCCATCGGCGGGCTGACCGACGGGGCGACCTACCGCGTCATCGTGCTGGACAAGGACACGATCCAGCTTGCCCGGGCGCCCAGCATCGAGCTCGACGCCGAGGGGCTCGACCCGGACGTCCGGAACACGCTCAGCCGCCGGGAGGTCAAGTCCACGCCCGCCACCGCGGTCGACACGACCGCGAACACGATCGCGCTGGCCGGGCACGGTTTCGTCGAGGGCCAGGCGGTTTCGGTCGCCACGTCTGCCGACTGGAAGATCGAGGGCCTGGCGCCGCAGGGCAACTACACAGTTCACTTCATTGATGCGAACCACTTCCAGTTACTCACCGCGGAACGGGCGAACGCCGGGGCGGTCCCGCAGCGCCTGGCGAACACCATCTACTACATCGTCGATTTCACGATCGCGCCGGACGTCACCGCCGCGGGCGCCCTGTACCTGGGCTACAACGAGACGCCGCTGGAGTTCAACGCCGCGGCGTCGGTCCAGGGGAACACGCTAGAGATCGCGGGCCACGGCCTGAACACCGGCGACGTGGTGACCTACGGGGTGGTGCAAGGGCCCGAGCGGACGAAGGTCGGGGTCAGCCGGACGGGGCTGTTTTCGCCGGCCGATGTCGACTTCCCGTTCACCCCGACCGCCGACTCGGTCAGCGAGAACACGATCTTCTTCCCCGGCGGTCATCCGTTCGTCACCGGCCAGCGCGTCCGGTATTCGGTGGACGGTGCGGCACTCGGCGGCCTGGCCGACGACGGCATCTACTACGCCATTGCGGTGGACGGCCAGAACCTCCGACTCGCGCTGACGCAGACGCAGGCGCTCGCCGGCAACGCCCTCCCGCTGACGGTCAGTGGTGCGGGCGGCACCCACCACCTCTACGGCAGTGCCGTTGACCTCGAAAGCAACGAACTCGTCATCCGCGATCACCAACTCCAGACCGGCCAGAAAGTGGTCTACATCGCGGACGGCGCCCCGATCGGCGGCCTGACCTCGGGGGCCGCCTACTTCGTGATCCGCGTCAGCGACCACCTGGTCAAGTTGGCACGCACGCGGCCGGAGGCGTCGGCTGGGAGTGCCATCGACCTCGCGGCGGGCGCCACGGGCCGCCAGCACGGCCTCGTGACCGACACCTTCGTCTCGACCGTCGACCCCTCACGCACCGCCCCGGTGGTGGACTACGCGACCGGCACGATCGAGCTAAAGGGTCACAACCTCGCGAACGGTCAGGTGGTCGAATACGACCCCGCCAACGGCGACGCCGTCGGCGGTCTGACCAAGGGGCAGTACGCGGTCATCTTCGTGGACGCCGACCACATCAAACTGGCACGGGTGAGCGACCCGAACACGCCGCTCCCCCTAATGTCGCGCGTCCTCGACACCGGCTCGCAACTCATCATCGCCGGCGACCGGGTCCTTGACTTCGACCCGCTCCAGCGAGCGACCGTTGACGTGACCGGCAACACGATCTGGATGAGGAATCACGGGTTCGAGCCCGGCGAGCACGTCACCTATCTGACCGGCCACAATACGGCGATCGGCGGCCTGGAGGACGGCAAGGAGTACGTGGTACTCCCGGGTACCGACGAGCACACCTTCCGCCTGGCCGACCCCTCGGCCCCGGACACGCCCCTGGACCTGACCTCGCCCGGCTCCGGCACGGTCCAGGGCTTCGAGCGGGCGTCGACCGCCCTGCGTGGCAACAGCCCGATCGGGGGGCTGCGCGACGGGGGGACCTACTACGTCACGCGGATCGACGCCGACCACATCCGGCTGTCGGCCACCCTGGACAACGCGCTCAACGCGGGGCCGATCGACCTGTCGCTAACGCCCGCGCAACAGCAGGATTCCGGCCTGTTGCACAGTTTCAGCACGACCGGCGCGGGGGCCGGCATTTCCGTGCTCGCATCCCTGACGGCCGAGAACGACGCGGTCACGGACAGCCAGGTGGGGGGCACCCCGACGCTCAGCCACCTGCTGCTCGGCTACTTCCCGCCCGACCCGCGGGCGCTCCAGATGATCGTCCTCGGTCAGGCCGCGGCCGTGACGCAGGCCACCCCGGTGTCCGTCGCCGGTGCGATCGCGATGACGGGGTACGTCCACACCGTCGAGGCCATCGTCGGCCCGTCCGCCGTGCTGGACAGCGACAGCAACGTCACGGTCGATGCCACGTCGGAGAACTACTCCCGGGCCATCGCCAACGGCAAACTGATGGCGCCGGTCATCGGGCAGAAGGTCCTGGCCGTCGGCGTGTCCGCGGCGGTGGGGTCCTTCGACAACACCGTGCGCGCCAGGGTGGAATCGGGGGCGACAGTCGACGCGACTGACTACGTCACGGTGAACGCGGAGTTGACCTACCCCGACCTCACCAAGTTCCTGCCGTTCAACCGCGACCGCTTCGCCATCGACGACCCGGACGAAGGCGAGTGGATGACCGAGTTGGGCACGGCCCTGAACGGCCGCGGCGGACTCGATCAGATCTTCAACGTCTGGGCCAACACGTCCAGTACGACAGCCGCCCTCCCCTCGGCCGTATCCGTGACCGGGTCGTACGGCGCTGCCGACTACCACAACGTGGCCGAGGCGGTCGTCGCCGAGGGGGCGCGGGTCAACCAGAACCGCCAGAACGACGGCCAGTACGTCGGCGTCTCGGCCGACACGACGATGGACCTGCTCAATCTCGCCGGGGTCATCAAGCTGGAGCTCGAGCCGGGCGGCATCGTGTCGAACCTGCGGGCGTTCGGCAGCCCGATCTCGCCCCTTGGCAACCAGGCCGGGTACGCCGGCGTCGGCGGGTCCGTCCTGATCCAGTCGATTGACAGCACCACTGTCGCCAGGATCGACGAAGGGGCAATGGTCCACACCGGGACGGGGACCTTCGGCGGGCTGGACGTGTCGGCGGCCGAGAATGTCAGTTCGTTGAACCTCGCCCAGTCGGGCGGGGTGTCGGGCGTGCTCGGGGTGAGCGGCAGCGTGAGCCAGGTCGAGCATACCTCCGTTACGCACGCGGAGCTCGGGAGCGGCGTTCAGATCGCCGGCGGCCCCGTCAGCCTCTCGTCCCAGAGCGACGTCTCCTACTACAACATTGCCGGCGCCGTGCAAATCGCCGGGACGTTCGGGGCCGGTGCCAGCGCGGCCGTCAACCGAATCACGCGCGACACCGCCGCCCTCATCGGCGCGGAACCGGGCGGCCCGCCCCCGGGAGCGGGCCCCGACGAAACCGACATCGACGCCACCGCCCTGATTCTGGAGGCCCGGAACACCGGCAACCTCCTGGTCGTGTCGGCCGCCGGGGCGTTCGCCGACAGTACCACATCGCAGCTCATCTCCCCCGCGAAGGTGCCGTCCCTGCCGCTGTCGGTGGGCGTCGCGGGTGCGGTCAGCATCAACGAGATTCAGGAGGCCACGCGGAGCTACGTCAACGACGACGCCGTCATCACGCTGGCGCAGGGCGACCTCACCCTGGACAGCCGGAGCGACACCCGCATTCTCGCGGTGACCGGCTCGCTCAGCCTGGCCACGAGCAACATCCTCGCGGTCGCCCTGGCCGGCTCATTCAGCCAGAACAGCCTGGACATGACGACGGAGTCCTTCATCGCCGGCGCCGAGGTGACGGGCGCCGAGGCGGTCAGCCTGAACGCGTACCGCGCCGGGTCGGTGTTCGCCGTCACCGTCGCCGCCTCGGGGACGATCCCAGCCGCACGCCAGTCGTTCGGCGGGTTCGGGTTCACCGTGGACGTCGCTTCCTCGGTCTCGTTCAACTCGATCGGCGGGGCGACCCGTGCCTACGTCAGCGACGGGTCAGTCCACGCGGCGGAGACGGTGAGCCTGACCGCGACCGACAGTTCCCGGATCACGGCCGATGTCGTCGCCGGTGCGATCGCGCTGGGCCTGCGACCGGTGGCCGTGGGCATCAGCCTCGCCGCGACCGCGTCCGTGGCCCGGAACGAAGTGACCGGCACGGTGGCGGCGTTCCTTAACGACGCGGAGGTGACTGGCGGGAACGTCACACTCGCGGCGGAGAACAGCTCCGCCATCGACGCCGTGACCGCGGCCGGTGCGGCCGTCTTCAGCGCGACGAAGACGGTCGGGCTCGCCTTCGACGGCGCCGGCGCGGGGTCGGGCAATTACATTCACAACACGATCGACGCCCACGTGCGGGACGGCAGCGTACTGGCCGCCAGCCTGACGGTCCGTGCCACGGACGCTTCCGAGATTCACGCCAAGTCCGTTGCCGGTGCGATCGGCGTGCTGCAAAGCGGCCTCGGCGGGTTCACCCTCTCGTTGGGCGGGGCCGTCACGGAGAACGTGGTCGACAACGTCGTCACCGCCGGCGTCGACCGGTCGAGCGCGGTCGTCGCGTCCGGGATCGTCGTCGAGGCCGTCGAGACAGCGAGCATCGACGCACTCAGTATCGGTGCAACGTTCGCCACTACGATCGGCAGCATCGTGACCGTCGCCGGCGCCGGCACGGGAGCCGTCGCGCTCAACAGCATTTCCAACCAGGTCTCGGCGTCGATCACGGGCAGCCAGGCCCAGGCCGGGACCGCCGGCGTCCGGGTCCGGGCCGACGACTCCGCGACCATCGTTGCCCGTGCCGACGGGGGCGCCCTGTCCGTCGCGACGGGCGCGTTCCCCTTCGGGGCCGCGGTGGGCGCCGTCCTCGCCGACAACGACATCGGCGACCGGGTCTCGGCCCTGGTGGACGCCTCGACCGTCGTGTCCGGCGGTGACGTCGTGATCGCCACGACCGTGAACAGCCACGTCGAATCTCAGGGAGTCGTGGTCGCGGCCACGGTCGCCCCGGGTCTCGGGGTCGCGGTGGCCGGCGCCGGCGTGGACGCGCACAACACCGTCCACAACACGGTCGAATCCGCCGTGAAGCACGGCTCCGCGGTGACGGCGGCCGGGGACGTTCGGGTCAGCGCCGAGGACACCTCGTCCGTGGACGCCACCCTCGCCGCGGCCTCGACCGCCGGCGGCGCGATCTCCCTCGCGACGAGCGTCTCGCTCGCGTCCAACACGATCGACAATCGGGTGACGGCCCGGGTGGACGGCAGCCAGGTCACGTCCACCAACGGCGACATCGCCATCACCGCCGACGCCTCGGGCGACGCGAGTGCCACGGCGGCGGCGGCGGCAACATCCCTCATCGCGGCCGGGGCCGGGGCCAGGGCGGACACGACGATCCTCGGCGCGGTTGAGGCGTCCGCCAGCAACGCGACCCTGAACTCCGGCGGCGCCACGCGCGTGCTCGCCGACTCCGACCTGAGTGCGCGGGCGACCGTGGCTGTCGCGAGCGGCAGCCTCTTGATCGGCATCTCGGACATGAAACCGACGGCGCACATCGGGGGCGCTACGCGGGCGTTTATCGCGGGTGCCAACTCGGTCACCGCCGACAGTCTCGACGTTCACGCGACGAGCGATAACGAGGCGCTCCTTCCCCTCGGTCTGGATCTGAGCTTCGGCCTTCTCGGCGCCGGTGCCGCGGCCGACGCCAGTGCGAGCGTGAGCCGCGAAACCGAAGCCTACGTCGCCGGCACCTCGGGGGCCGCCCGCACCAGCGTCGATACGGACGCGGGGGCGGTGTCGATCGAGGCCGCGTCCACATCCTCCGCCACCAGCAGGCTGGTCGGCGGGGCGGTCGGGGGTGCCCAGGTCGGCGCCTTCCTCAGCACGGTGACCATCGGTGGCACCACCCGCGCGTACGTCGGACCGGCGACAACGGTCCAGGCCGGGGCGCTGGACGTCCACGCCACCTCGACGGAGAACGCGGTGGCGGAAGTCACCCCGTTCGGCGGCGGCGTCATCAGCGGCACCGGGGCCAGGGCCACCGCCGGACTCTCCAGCACGACCGAGGCATACGTCGGCACGAGGACCGGCCAATCTGTGGTAGCACCGGGTACCACCCTCGACGTGGCGGGCGCGGTGGACGTCGCCGCGCACGCCGACGGCAGCGCCAGCGCGCAGGCTCAGGGGGGGGCGGGCGGTGTCCTCCAGGTCGCCGCGCTCTTCGCCAACGCCAGTGACGCCCGCCGGGCACGCGCCTACGTCGGCGCGGGCAGCACCGTGGACGCCGGCTCCCTCACAGTCGCGGCCGACGGCACCCTGGCGGCCACAGCCGATACCGACGTTCTTGCAATCGGGGGTATCAGCGGCGCGGGCGCCAGGGCGGACGCGACCGTGGGCACCGGCGACCCGGGGCGGCGCGACGTGGAGGCGTTCATCACCGGCACGCCGGCCACGACCACAATCCGCGTCGATGGGGGAGTCGCGGTCCAGGCCACTACGACGGCCAGCGCCGCGGCGTCCACGACGGGCGGGAGCGGCGGCGTGGTCAACGTGGAGGTCATGTTCGCCACGGCCACCGAGAGAACGTCGACACGCGCCGACGCGGGTGCCGGGGTGGACCTCGCGGCCGGCAGTCTGGAAGTCCTGGCACGGGCGACGGACCGCCGAGCGACCGCCGACCTGCAACGGGTCAACGTCAATGTGGTCGGCGGTAGCGGGGCGACGGCCGAGGCCAACGTCAACGGGGCGGTCGAGGCGTTCGCGGGCGGGGCCGCCAGCCGGTTCGTGACGGGCGGTGCATTCGTCGTCCGCGCCGAGTCCGCCGACCCCGCCGCGGACCCCACTGCCCCTGCCCAGGCGGTCACCGCCACGGCCACGACCACCCTGGGCAGCGGCGGGCTGCTCGACGTGGCGGGCGCCTTCGCCTTCGCCAACAACCGCGCCCGGACCAGCGCGGAGGTGCGCGACGCCACCTCGATTACCGCCGGCCGCGTCGAGGTGCGGGCGGACTCGGCGGACCGCGCGAGTGCCAGCGGGTCGGTGACCGGCGGCGGCGGCATCAGCGGGAAGGGCGTGAAGGCGGACGTGACGGTCACGCCCACGAACACGGCCCTTGTCGGCGACAACGTACACATCGCCAGCGCCGGTGACGTGGCGGTCACCGCCGAGGCGCACGCGGCCAAGGGCACGGCCAACGCCGCGTCGGTCGGCGGCGGGGGCATCGAGGTCGGGGTGGCCATCGCATCCCTGACCGTGAGCCCGACGGTGACCGCCCGCGTCCAGCCCGGGGCGACGGTCACCGCCGGCGGCGCGATCACCGTGTCGGCCGACCTGACGCAGCCCCAGTCCGACCTCGACGACACCTTCGTGCAGTCGGAGGCCGTCGACGTCAACGCCGACACCATCCACTTCGAGCAACACGGCCTGCAAACCGGCGACGTGGTCGTCTACGAGGGCGACGAGGACACGGCGATCCGGACCAGCAGCGGGCCGCTCGAGAGCCTGGAGCGCGAGTACCCGGTGATCCGGGTGGACAACGACACCGTGATGTTGGGGGAGACGTTCGCGGGCGGCCCCATCGACGCCAGCAATCCGTTCGGCACGGTCTCCGGCGTGGACTCCGCGCGGGACACGATCACGTTCCGCGGGCCGCACCACTTCCGGGACGGCGACGCGGTGCGCTACGACAGCGGCAGCAACCCAAACATCGGCGGCCTGACCGAAAGCGCGAACCAAAGCGGCATCTACTTCGTCCGCGTCGTCGACGACCGTACCATCAAGCTCACCCGCACCCTGGAGGAAGCCACCGCCCCGCGGTCGGAGTTCGACGTGGGGCCCGGTCTGGTCGAAGGCGGCACCCGGTTCAACATCGGCAACGAGTTCGTCGTCGGTGACCGGGTCACCTACCGCGCGCCGGATCGGGTAGCGTTCAACAGCCGGAACGTCGATTACGACCACGACGCCACCGAAGACACCGGGACGTACACCAGCCTCAACAACAACATGATCTTCCTCGCCGCGGACGCGGACGGCGACGGCGAGCTCGAGCGGCTGGGGACGCACCTGAACACCGGCGACCGGGTGCAGTACGTCACCGACGGGCCGGCCATCGGCCGGCTGGTCAACCAGCAGTTTTACTACGTCATCAGGATCGACGACGACCGGATTCAGCTGGCCGCGACGAAGGCCGACGCCCTGGCCGACACCCCCGTCCCGATCGCGCTGGAGCCGGTCAAGGACGGGGCGGCCGGGGCCGCGCAGCACATGCTGATCCCGCAGGCGCTGACCGGCTTGCAGGACGGCGTCACCTACACGGTCGCCGACCGGACGCCGGACTCGTTCATCCTCAAGGACCCGAACGGCCTCCAGGTCACCGGCGTGTCGGTGGGCGACGCAACCGGCACACACTTCTTCAGCAAGGAGGGTGGCGTCGATCTCACCGCCACGGCCGGTACCGGTCACACCCTCCGCTTCGATTTCGTCGAGACCACTGGTGCGACCGACAAGCTGCTCGGCCCGGGCGGGGTCTCGCTGCGGGTGATCAACCCCTCCGCGGGCGGCCCCTCCGCGGCGTCGGCCCGGGGCGGGTCCGTCGCGTTCATCGGCGTGAACGTGCCCACGGCGACCGCCACGTTCGGTGCCCGCGTACAGGCCAGCAGCGCCGCGGTGCTCGAAGCGGCCGGGAACGTCACGATCACCTCGACGTCCGGCGGGGCGGTGGTCGCCACGGCCGACACCAAGGGCGGCGGGTTCATCGGCGTCGGCGCGGCGACTGCCACAGTGAACTACACCAACACGAACACTGCCTTCATCGGCACGGCGGTCGGCGACATCAACGCCGTCACCGGCGAGGGCACAGCGCCCCAGGTACGGGCCGACGGCGCGCGGGTCGTGGCCGGGGGCGACTTCCGGCTCGCCGCCGAAACCGGGGTGACCGTCCACTCGCACGCCGCGGCGCTCGGGGCCGGCTTCATCGGCGTGGCGACCGCGACGGCCGCGAACCACCTGACCAGCCACACGAACGTCCTCGTCGGGAGCGGCGCGACGATTCAGGCCCGCAGCGTGGCCGTCGACGCCCAGGTCACCAAACTGCTCGCCACCGCGGACACCGTCGCCACGGCCGGTGGGTTCGGCGGCGGCGCAACCGCGGATTCCGTGAACGACGTCCGCTCGACCACCAACGCACTGCTCGAAGGCACCCTCGCCAGCCCGACTCAGATCGAGGGGCGCGAGGGCGTGGACGTTCACGCCACCCACGAGGACGTCGTCCTCGACCGCAACACGGACGCGCGGTGGTACGGCCTGTTCGGCGGCCCCCGCGAGCCCGGCTCCAACACCGGGGCACTGGAAAACACGGTCGATAGCGACATCGGAGTGCGGGTCACGGCCGCCACCCGCCCCGCGGACACGGCGCTCGACACGGACCTCCCGCCGGGCGCCGGGCGCGTGGCCGTGTTCGTGCAGGCGAACAACGACTCCGTCCACCTCATCGAGAACAACGAGGAGCACGACGACGCACCCGTCGAGCGGACCGTCAACGACATCCAATGGGATTCCGACATCACCGTGTACGCCGGCCCGGCCCCGGAACTCGTCATCGGCCCGGACGGCAAGGTGGTCCGGGCGGTGAACGTCACCGTCAACGGGCTGCCCAACCCGGCGCCGGGGACCGACTTCAGCGGCGCGGCCCGCATCGACGTCGGCGACATCCAGGTCCAATCGCCCGGCCAGATCGTGTTCCAGGCCACGAACAAGAGACGGCTACCAGAGCGTGCGGATCACCAACGCCTCCGACAAGGACCTGGTGCTGCACACGATCACCGTCGCGCCGGCGGCGCCGTCCGGCCAGGCGCCGGTTCTGCTGGTTCAGGCAACGGGAGTGCCCACGCTGCGGTACGACACGGTGAACAGCCGGCTGCCCACGACCGTCGACGTGACCAACCTCGGGGCGAGCGACCTCATCCTCCCGGACGACGGGCGGATCGACAATCCGACCGGCACGACGCACATCCAGAACCTGGGCGGCGACATCGTGACCGGGCCGAACGGCACCTTCGTCATCTACACGAAGAAGGTCAGCCAGCCGCTGGCGTCCACGACCTATCTGCCGTTCCCGGACCTGTCGCCCGGCCGGTTCAACGGGGTGGTGAGCTTTGCCGACCGTGGTGCCGCGGCGGACACGATCACGCGCGCCGACGGCGGGAACTGGCTGGCGGCCGGCTTCCGGGTCGGCGATCTGATCCAGGTCGAGGGCGACCACAACGCCGGCGTGTACCGGATCACGAGCATCTCGGGTGCGAACAACGAAACCCTGACGCTACACGGCCTGGACAGCCTGGTCACGGCGACGGGCGAGGCGCGGGTCACTCACTTCTCCGGCATCGCGGCCGCCGGGTCAATCGGCAGCGCGGCCAGCCCGCTCCGCATCGTGCTGGCGGCGGGCGATGATTCGAGCGAGACGCTGTACGCCGCGGCGGGCGGGGACGTGTTCCTCCGCCTGTCGGGCGAGTTCCCCGCCACCGACCCGGCGAACACCCTCTCCGTCAATTCCGTCACCGCCGGTGGCGACGTCCAGATCACGCTGGACCAGGCGACGGACTCCACCTACGACTTCGGGCTGGTCGAGGCGGGGGGCGACGTCCGGCTCCTGTTCCCCATCCTGAGCAGCACCGCGCGGGTTAACGTCCGGGGCATCACCGACGTGCTCGGCACCGGACATCTCGACGTGCTCACCACCGGCAACACCGACCTGACAGAGTTCGCCGGCGATCTGCGAGCCGGCTCGATCATCTCGACTACGGGCGACGTGACGCTGACCGCCCCCGGGGCCATCGTGGACGCCCTTGATGACACCACGGCCGACGTGATCGGCGGCAACGTCACACTGCTGGCTCGAACCGGCGGCATCGGCTCTGCTGACAACGACCTCGACATTGATTCGAACCTCGTCACCGCCACGGCACCGGCGAGCGTGTACCTCAACGAGACGGCCGGCGACCTGCACGTCGCGCAGATCCTGTCCCAACTCGGCGACGTGCGCCTGACCGCCGATGGGTCGATCCTCGACGGCACCGACGGAATCGGCGACCCGAGTGCGGACGTGTTGGGCGGCAACGTCACGCTGATCGCCGCCAACGGCAGTGTCGGTGCGTCGGACAACGACCTGGAGATCGACTCGGCATTCTCGGTCTCGGGCGTGCTGAACGCGGCGGCGATGCAGAGCGTTTACCTCACGGAGGCGACCCACGGGCTGAACGTCCTCACCGCGACCGCCACCACCGGCGACGTCCGCCTTACGGTCCCGGACCTGGCCGGCTCCGGCCAGGACTTGCACCTGATCGCGGGCAGCTCTGTCGCGGCGGGCGGCTCGGTGATGCTCCGGGCTGGCGATAACCTGGACGCCACCGATAGCGGCATGATCGCGGCCGGGGCGAACATCGACCTCATCGGCGACTACCTCGATGCCGACCCGGGCGTGGGCACGGTCATCGACCTGCGTGGCACGATCACACCGGGCGCGGGGGCGAACAACCGCGCCGCGATCTTCGGCGGTAGCGACGATGACGCCATCACCTTCCAGCGGACGCTGTTGAAGGGCCAGACCTTCGCCTTCGGTGCCGGCGGCCGGGACGCCTTCGTCGTCAACCAACTCCGGACGATGGACACGTCGCGGCCGTACACCGATGCCTCGGGCACGATCGCCCGCCGCGACACGCTCGACCTCGACGGCCAGGCCGGGACCGACACCTACGTCATCAACACGACCGGCAGCACGAGCCTGACGCCGAGCGACTACGTCATCAACGTGCTCGACACCGGTGCGGCCGCCGACGGCCTCGATGCACTGACCGTCAACGGTAGCAACGCCGCCGACCTGTTCCTGCTCCGCAAGGCGGACGCGCTGGTCGGCCGGCCCGGTGCCAACGCCCCCGCGTTCGTCGCCCTGCTCCACGGCACCCTCGCCGAGGCGCAGAGCCACTCCCTCGACTCGCACGTCGAGCGAATCAACTACGACGCCAACGTGAACGGCGGGCTGTTCGTCAACACTCTGACCGGTGACGACTACGTCGCCGGCGACGACAACAGCGCCGTCACCACGATCGACGGGGCGGCCGGCAACGACACCTTCCAGTTGGGCCAGGTCTTCGGCGGCGCCCGCGTCCCGTCCGACGTGGCCCCGCCCGACCAGTTCAGCACCCTGCTGACGACGCGCGGCCACCTGAGCCGCGGCATCAGTTCGCCGGCGGTGATCCGCGGCGGCACGGGCAACGACACCTTCCAGGTCTACAGCAACCAAGCTCAGCTGGACCTGCACGGCGAGGACGGCGATGACACGTTCATCGTCCGTGCGTTTGCCCTGCCCGGCGGCGGGTACAACCTCAACGCCCCCCTGTCGATCAACGGCGGGGCCGGCTTCGACACCGGTGTGGTCGTCGCCACGGAGCTGGACGACAACTTTGCCATCACCGCCGCAGGCATCTTCGGTGCCGGCCTCCACGTCACGCACGGCTCGCTCGAAGGGCTCGAAGTTGACGGCCTGGAGGGCAACGACACCTTCTTTGTCCTGAACACGGCCGGCGACGTCGCCACCACGCTCGTCGGCGGTTCCGGCAGCGACACGGTGAACGTAGCTGGGGACGTCACCCTGCCGATCGTGCAGGGGCTCGAACCGACTCCCCTGCCTGCGGCGACGCATACGACCGACCAGTTTCAGGGACCGCTCACGGTCGAGGGCTTCAACGGGGACTCGCCGGCGCGCTCGATCGCCACGGCGGTCATCCTGCCAGGCGAATCGGACGACGGCCCCTTCGCGTTCCCGCCGCCACCGGCCGACGACCGGGCCGGCATCGACCGGATCACCGTCTTCAACGACCGGAGCACCACGGCGGACACCGGCACGCTGACCGGCACGACCCTGTCCGGCCTCAGCACGGCCGGCATCACCTACCGCGCCGTCGAGGTCATGGACGTTCTCCTCGGCACGGGTAACGACCGCTTCACCGTCAACGGCACCCTCACCGCCGACGGTGTGCATGGCGGCATCACCCTCGTCCAGGGCGGCGGCGGCGACGACACCCTCATCGTCACCGGCGGCGGGTCGGCCTCGCCGCTCGTCCTGTTCGGCGACACGGCCCAGGACGGCCGCGAGTATTCCGGCACGGTCGGCACGCCTTCGCCCTACGGCACCGTCTACGCCTCGCCCGGCAACGACGTCATCGACGCGCGGAATGCGGCGTCCGGCGTCATCGCCTACGGCGGGGCCGGCAACGACACGATCTACGGTAGCCAGGGCGACGACCTGATCGCCGGCGGGTCCGGTGACGATGTTCTCTCCGGTCAGGCCGGCAACGACCTCATCCACGGCGACGACGGCGTCAACGTCGATCTGGTGACGCGGACCGTGACGGTCCCGACCGCTGCCGGCTCGCTGTTCCCGAACGGCGACACCCTCGCCGCGGGCAGCGACCAGATCAGCGGCGACGGCGGCAACGACGTCCTCTTCGGCGACCACGGCATCGTCGGCCGACTGCCCGGCACGCTCACCGTCCTGACGACCGGGAACGTGGTCCGCATCGAGACGGCGAACGAGGCCGACGGCCAGACCGACGTGCTGCGCGGCGATGACGGCGACGACCGCGTCCTCGGCGGCAACGGCGGCGACGACGTCCAGGGTGGTGCCGGCAACGACGTGCTGTTCGGCGACCAGGGACTGCTCACTTACACGAGCGCGGGCACCCCGATCCTCTACGAGTCGCGCAACACGACCGACGGCGCGACGGACACCATCCGCGGGAACACCGGCAACGACGTCCTCTTCGGCGCGGCGGCCGGCGACGTCCTGTACGGCGACGGCGGCAACGACACGATGTTCGGCGACCACGGGCGCGTGCAGTTCGCCGGCGGTGCGGTGGCGCGGCTGGAGACGACGAATCCGCTGTTCGGCGGCAACGACGCGGTGCAGGGCAACGACGGCGACGACGTCCTGTTCGGCGGCTTCGGCAACGACGCCATCGACGCGGCCGCCGGCAACCATGTCATCCTCGGCGACGACGGTTTCATCGAATACGCCGCCGACGGCAACCCGGGTGACATCGACGAGATCGCCAGTTCGTCCACCACGGCCGGCGGCGGGGCGGACGTGATCCGCGCCACGGGCGGCACCGACATCATCATCGGCGGACGGGCGGGCGACGTAATTGAAGCCGGCGACGGTGCCAACGTCGTGATCGGCGACGGCGGGCGCATCGTGGCCGCGGCAGCCGACACGTCTCGCTTCGGCGCACTGCCCATCACCCTCGGGCTAATCGCCACGACGCAGCCGGACGACGGCGGGGCAGACACCATCACGACCGGCGCGGGCCGCGACTTCGTCCTGGCGGGTCAGGGTGGTGACGCCGTCACGACCGGCGCGTCCAACGACATCGTTCTCGGCGACAACGGCCTGCTCGACTGGGTGGCGCTCGATCCCAGCCCGGCCACCCTGGACATCGTCCGCACGACCGACCCGACACTCGGCGGCGGCGACACGATCGACTCGGGCGCGGGCAACGACATCGTCCTCGCGGGCACGGCGGGCGACACGGTCCGCGCCGGCGAGGGCAACGACCTGGTGTTCGGCGACCACGGCGACGTGCGCGGCAACGTGGAGGGCGACTCCCTACCGATGTCCACGGTCACCATGCCGTTCATCTTCACGGCGATCGACACGCTCAACTCGGCCCTCGGCGGCGACGACGTGGTGTACGCCGGGGCGGGGCGCGACATCGTGCTGGGCCAGCAGGGTGCCGACCAACTCCACGGCGAGGCCGGCGACGACGACCTGATCGGCGGACACAACGTCGCCGGCGGGCACGACGCCGGCGACACGATCGACGGCGGCGCAGGCCACGACGTCATCGCCGGCGACAACGCCGTCGTCTTGCGCCGCGGCGACGCCGTCAGCCAGCGGGTTCGCGGCCTGACCGGCGCGACGATCTACGACTCGACCGGCGTCGCGCAGGTGACGCCAGACGCCCGACTCGATCCGACCGGGGCCGAGGAGCGCGTCGTCACCCTGCTCGACCACTCCGCCTCGCCGGCCTCCGGCACCTCGGGCGACGACATCGTCGCGGGCGGGGCGGGCGACGACGAGATCTTCGGCCAGCTGGGCAACGACACCATCCAGGGTGACAGCTCGACCGCCAGCCCGTTCGGAGCGAATCGCGCTGCCGACGGCACGCTGGTCGTGACGCCGGCAGCCGAGGCCGCCACCGACGGCGACGACTACATCGAGGGCAACGGCGGGGATGACGTCATCTTCGGCGGACTGGGCCAGGACGATCTCATCGGCGGCAGCTCCGACCTGTTCGGCCTGACCGCTGCGACCCTGCGGCCCGACGGCTCCGACATCATCTACGGCGGCTCCGGCGCGGCGGTCGCACGCGACAGCGCCGGCGACACCTCGGCCCAGGGGCACGCACGCGACGCTGACTTCATCCTCGGCGACAACGGCAGTGTCTACCGTCTGGTTGGGGCCGACGGCCGGCTCCTCACGTTCAACTACGACAACTACGGACCGCTCCAGCTCGTCCCGCGGGCGATCACGACGCTCGATTACACCCCGGGCCTCGCCGGGGCGAACGACCTCGGCACCGCCGACTACCTGCACGGCGAGGCCGGCGACGACTTCGTCCACGGCCAGACCGGCAACGACGTCCTCTTCGGCGAGGGTCAGGACGATCAGCTCATCGGCGGCGCCGGCGTGGATCGCATCTACGGCGGCAGCGGCGAGGATGCGGTGCTCGGCGACGACGGCCGATTCGCAATCAGTCGCAACGGTCTGACCGAGCCGCTCTACGGCGTCACCACGGTCAACGCTCAGACCAACATTTCCCTGCCCGGGCCGTTCACCAGTGTCTGGGTCTACATCACCGGCCGGCTGGAGGTGACACCGAAACTGATGGTGCCGGCGTTGGGTGGCAACGACCTGATCTACGGCGGGCTCGGGGACGACTTCCTGCACGCCGGGGCCGGCGACGACGGCGTGTCGGGGGCGGAGGCCCCGGCGGCGTGGTACAACGACCGGCCGGTCGGCCTCGGCTTCTACCAGGGCGGCGGGTACACTGCGAACTTCACCGGCGTCGCGGTAGACCCGCTCAACCCGCTCGGCTACGACCCGGCGACGCGCAAGCTGGCGGCCTACGACGCCGACAACCCGCTCGCGAAGGTCAACGCCTTCTTCCTCAACTTCGACACCGCCATCGGCTCGGTTAAGATCGACGACGGCAAGGACCGTCTCTTCGGCGACGACGGCAACGACTGGCTGGTGGGCGGCACCGCCAACGACCGGCTGTTCGGCGGTCGAGGCGACGACCAGCTCAACGCCGACGACAATCACGACACTAACGGCGGCTTGAACAACCAGCCGGACGCGGCGGCGTTCGCGGACCGCGACTTCGTGTACGGCGGCGACGGTCTGGACGTGCTGATCGCCAACACCGGCGGCGACCGCCTGTACGACTGGGGCGGCGAGTTCAACAGTTTCATCGTGCCGTTCAGCGCGTTCGGCGCACCGACGGTCAACCGCTCACCGAACCCACACATCCAGGCGTTCCTGCTCGCCCTGGGTCGGGAGAGCGGTGCCGACCAGAGTTTGACCGAGCCGAACGGTGAATTGGGGCTGTTCACGCACAGTGACCCGCAGTGGAATGCCAACCACGGCGGCCCGCGCGACCCGCAGCCGGGCAACATCGGCGGCGTGCAACGTGACACCCAGGGCGGGCCCGAAGACGACCGTGGCACCGCCCTACCGCTCGGCGGTGCCACGGGTGGCAGCAGCGGGTCCGGGTCGGGCAATGCCGGGGATGTGACCGTCGACCAGGTGTACGTCGACGCCGACCCGTCCGTCGACGGTCAGACCGCCCTGTTCGTCGGCGGCACCGCCGGCAACGACGCCATCGTCGTCCGGCGCGGGACTACCGCGGCGTCCATCACCGTGACGATCAACGGCGTGAGCCGGGGAGAATTCCCCGTCACAAGTGGGGGCGTGTCGATCGGCCGTGTCATCGTGTACGGTAACGCCGGCAACGACACGATCACCATCGACTCGACCGTCGGGGCCATCGCCGCTGTGCTCTACGGCGGTGCCGGCGACGACACGATCACTGGCGGCGCAGGAAGCACCTTCGCCGACGGCGGGGACGGGAACGACCTGATTACCACCAACGGCAGTCGCGACATCCTGATCGGCGGTCGCGGCCTGGACGTGCTGAACACCGCCCACGACGACGACATTCTGATCGGCGGCATCTACCTCGACTCCGATGACCTAGGCGCCGCCCACGACCTCATGGAAGAGTGGAAGAGTTCGGACTCCTACAGCCAACGGCTGGCCGGCCTTCGCACCGGCGGGACGGACGGGCTGTACGCGCTGAACACCTCGACGGTCCTCGACGACGGCTCCGCCGATCGCCTCACCGGTGGACAGGGCCAGGACTGGTTCTGGTCATACCTGTTCGATCAGGACGACGAGCGTGGCAACGAGACGAACCTATGAGCCTGCCGGCGGCGAGCGTTGACGCCTTGCGGCGCCATCCGTCGGTGGCGTGCGAGTGCCAGACTCGACCGCTTTATTTTGGCGATCCGTTCCGCACCGTCGTGCTCAGCGAGGAGGGACCATGAGATCCCGCGGGGTGGTCGTCCATCGCCAAGTACAGCGGTTGGGTGCGGAAGAATCGAGTTCACTGTAGGATGGGCTACTGGCCGGCCGACTGGGGCGGGATCGGTCGCCGACCGGGCGCGTCCGTCGGGCTTGCCTGCTTCGGTCACCTCGACCGAAGGCACGCGGACCAGATAAGTGGCGATCGACTTCGGCCAGTTCGACGACGCGTTCGGCGTGTTCGTGGGGTAGCCCGTCCGGAGCGGACGGGCATGTAGCAGCCCGGGCGGGTGATCGTCTCGATGGTCACAACAAATAGATTTACTCGTCCGGCTCCGTCCGCCTGCTGCGTTGTTACGACTGCCTTGTGAGGACAATGTTCGCAACCGTTCACAGGCGGTGGTTGGGCGAACATGCTGCGAACTTCCCCAAAATCACTCACACCGACGCAAGGATATGTCCGTTGCTCCTGATCCAGCAGTGGGTAGCAGCAAACTCTCGGATCGAATCTCGCTCGCAAATCCCAAGAATCCAAAGCTGTAACCGATTCTTCCAGGGGAGCTTGCGATCCGGTGCGAACTCGCACCGACCGAGTAGCTACCACCCCGAGGGGGCCACTCCCGCCGGATTCCCAGCAATTCCGGCTGCTCGGGGGTGTTAACCCGGTGACCGGGCCGTGGCAGGGCGAACGGCCACTCGCCGGGCCGGAATTGGCCGGGTCGGGGACAGGTGGCCAACCCGATGGTTAACAAGTCGCCGTCCGAGTGATGGCGACCTTGTCTGGCAACGTGTTACAGCTGCCCACCTGGGTTACCCGACGAACACCCCGTCGGTAAGGACTGCCCCGCCGAACAGGGTGAGGTCCTGGAACGCGGTCGGCTCGCCCGCCCCGGTCACGTTCGCCCCGAGGTAGACGCGGGCCTTCGCCGCCCGCCCGGCCCCGCTCCCGGCCACCAGGTCCATCTTTCCGTCCCCGTCGGCATTCGTCACCCCGACCCGCGCCCCGCCGCGGTCGTTGAGGTCGCCGCCGACGAAGAAGTTGGCCACCGGCGTCGCCTGCGCCCCGGCCACGTTCCCGGCACTGACCAGCGCGCCCGACAGAACGAACACCCGCGCGGCCCCGCCCGGCCCACCGCCGAACACGAGGTCGGCGAACCCGTCCCCGGTCACGTCCCCGGCCGCCACGAACGACCCGTTCCGCAGGTTCGTCGCGTCGCTCCCCGGGAACGCGAAGAAGTCCGCGACCAGCCGGGTCGGGGTGCCACCGAGGACGCTCTGGCCGGTGAAGATGGCCGTCCGCGGCCCGCCCCCGAACCCGGCGGAGATGATCACGTCCGGCGTGCCGTCCTTGTTCACATCCCCGAGCGCGGCGCGGGCGCCGCCGCGGAAGCTCGTGTCGTCGATCCCGAGGAAGTTCGCCCGGGTCGTGCGCGACCCGTCCGGGTTGAGGCTGAAGACGGAGACACGCGGCCCGCCGCCCTGGTCCGGCGTTACTACGAACTCGGCCCGCCCGTCCCCGTTCAGATCGGCGGCGGCGACGTACCCGCCGCCGAGGAAGTCGCCCCCGAACGGGTCGAACGGCTGCACCAGGACCGTGGTGTTGTCCACCCCGCTCACCACCGCCGCCCGGAGCGGCACCCCCGGGCCGGTGACGAGGATCGTGTCCGGAGTGCCGTCGCCGTTCACGTCGCCCACGGCCACCCGGGCGTTCGCCCCGGTGGTGCCGAACGGGTTCACGGTCGCCTTCGGGGTGGCGGGGAACTGCCCGCCCGCCCCCGGCTGGAACACGTTGGCCGACCCGTTCGTCTGACCGGACACGACGAGCGGGCGCGCCGTGAGCGGGTTCCCTCCCCCCCCCGGCGGGGTCACCTGGAGCTCGACCGCCCCGATGTCCACGGTGCCGTTGCGGACGCGGTCGAACCCGGTGCCGCGCTGGTCGGTCGTGAGCCCGGCCGCGGCGGTGTTACTCCCGGTGTCCAGCGCCGGGCTGCCGGCGAGCGGCGCGAAGGTCTGCGTCCGCCCGCCGTTGTTCTGGAGCGGCCCGAGCTTCGGATCGGCGACCGTAAACGGCGTGCCGGTGATCGTCCCCATCCCGAGCGGGTTCACGACCGCGGTCGAGACGATGTTCGGCCCGGTGGCGGTGAGTGTCGCGGACCCGGTGACGCGGTTGTTCACCACGTCCGACCCGCCGGTCGAGTTCGCCAGGATGCTGTTAGCGACGGTGAACGTGGCCGTCTGGGTCGGGGTCGCGATGGCGTTCGTCGCCAGGCTGTACACCGCCCCGCCGTCGGCCGTGCTGGCGACCCCGCCGGGCTGGACGAGCCCGGTCGCCACCGTGTTCCCGGCGACGGTGACGTTGGTCAGGGTAAGGGCGCCGTTCAGGTTGAACACCCCGCCGCCGAACCCGCCGCCGACCTGCGCCCCCTGCCCGGCGCCACCGCCGGTCGCGCTGTTCCCGGTGATCGTCGAATTGGTGATCGTGACCGTCCCGGCCTGGTTGAACACCGCCCCGCCGATCCCCGCCCCGCCGCCGCCGGCACCGCCGTTCGCGCCGCCGGCCCCGCCCCCGAAGACGCTGAGCCCGCCGGCCCCGCCGCCGAACCCGCCGCCACCACCACCGCCGCCGCCGAACCCGCCGTTCCCGCCGCCGAACCCGCCGCGGCCGCCGCCCCCGCCGGCGCCGAACCCGCCGTTCCCGCCGGTGGCGCCGAGGCCGACCGCCCCACCGCCGCCGCCACCGCCGAACCCGCCGTTCGCGCCCGGCGCGCCGCCGTTCGGCCCTCCGCCGTTGACCCCGGCGAGCCCGCCGTTGAGCCCGCCGCCGCCCTGCCCGCTCCCGCCGAAGATGGCCAGGCCGATCCCGCCCACCGCCTGGTTCCCGACCAGCGTGCTGTTGTTGATCGAGAGTATCCCCTGGTTGTAGACCGCCCCGCCGAGCCCCGCCGCCCCGGCGCCGCCCTGACCGCCGGAGCCACCCTGGGCGAGGCCGTTCGAGAGCGTCAGGTTGTTCAGCGTCAGCCCGACGCGCGGGGCCACCTGGAACAGCCGGAACGCGTCCGCGGCGGTGCGGGTGATCGTCTCCCCGGTCCCCTGAATGGTGACGGTGTCGAGCACGATCAGGGCGGTCGGCCCGATCGGCTGCGGGTTGGGTACCGAACTGTTCGGCTGGTTGAGGAAGGTAGTCAGGTTGACCGTGCCGCCCTGGATCGCCGGGGCGAACACGATCGTGTCCGCGCCGGGGGTGATGTTGGCCAGGTCGACGGCTTCGCGGAGGCTGCCGGGGCCGGTGTCACCCAGGTTCTGAACGGTGAACGTGGCCGGGTTGGCGCGATCCTCCAGGCACTCCAGGTTCGGCCGCAGGGAGCAGGGACGGTTCGACGACGAGCGCATGAGACTCTCTCT
>JAFKFQ010000415.1:0-4725 GCA_017308215.1 bacterium
GGGGTTCATCACGGGTTCGCGTGGTCGATGTCGTTGATTGCGTCCGGTGATTTCGGGAATGACGAAGGACGAATGACCCACCAATGACGAAGGAAGCCCGAATGCCGAACCCCGAATGACGAAACCACCACCACCGTAGCCATTCGGGTTTCGGGCTTCCTTCGTCATTGGTGGGTCATTCGTCCTTCGTCATTCCCGAAGTCATTCCCGGCTATGCCGCCGGCTCCTCGGCGCAGGGCAGGTCGGGGCGGTGGGCCTTCGACAGCACCTCGCGCTCGTCGAGGATCTCGTAGGCGTAGCCCTGCTCGGTCAGGAACATCTGGCGGTGGTGGGCGAAGTCGAGCTCGCGGGTGTCGCGCGTCACCAGCGTGTAGAAGTGCGCGTCGCCCTCGCCGCTACTCTTCGGTCGCAGGATGCGCCCGAGCCGCTGCGCCTCCTCCTGCCGGCTCCCGAACGTGCCGCTCACCTGGACCAGCACGTTCGCGTCCGGCAGGTCGATGGCGAAGTTCCCGACCTTGCTCAGGACGAGGTGCCGCACCTCGCCGCGGCGGAACTGGTTGTACAAGTCCTCGCGCTCGGCGTTCCCCGTGCTCCCGGTGATGAGCGGGATGTCGAACCGCGTGCTCAGCTGCTTCAGCTGCGCCAGGTACTGCCCGATGATGATGACGCGCTGGTCGTGGTACCGGTCGAGGAGCTCGGCCACCACGTCGTCCTTCGCCGGGTTCTCGCTGGCGATGCGGTACTTGGCCCGGTGGTCGGCGACGGCGTAGGCCATGCGCGTGGCGTCGTCCGGCAGCGCGACGCGGATCTCGGTGCAGCTCGCCGACGCGATCCAGCCCTTCGTTTCGAGCTCGCGCCACGGCACGTCGTACTTCTTCGGGCCGATGAGCGAGAACACCTCGCCCTCCTTGCCGTCCTCGCGGATGAGCGTCGCCGTCAGGCCGAGGCGGCGGCGCGCCTGGATCGTCGCCGTGACGCGGAACACCGGCGCCGGCAAGAGGTGCACCTCGTCGTAGACGATCAGGCCCCAGTCGCGCTGCTCGAACAGGCCGAAGTGCGGGAAGTCCTCCGTCTTGTCCGGGCGGTAGGTGAGGATCTGGTACGTCGCCACCGTGACCGCGCCGATCTCCTTCGTGTCGCCGGTGTACTCCTTCACCTCGTCTTCCGTCAGCGTCGTCTTGTCGAGGATCTCGCGGCGCCACTGCTTCACCGCGGTGATGCTCGTGGTGAGCACCAGCGTGTTCTTCTGGAGCAGGCACATGGCGCAGATGCCGACGATCGTCTTGCCGGCGCCGCACGGGAGGACGATCACGCCGCTGCCGCCGCGGGCGTCGCCTCCGGCGTGGAACACGTCGGCCGACTCGCGCTGGTAGTCGCGGACGTGGAACGGCAGGCCGGTCGTCGCCACCTCGCGGAGCTTCATCGGCAGGGCCGACCCCTCCGCGTAGCCGGCGAGGTCTTCGGCCGGGTAGCCGACGGCGATCAGCGCCAGCTTCAGCACGCCGCGGAAGGCCGGATCGACGGCGAAGCTCACGTCGTCGAGCTTCTCGCCGAGGTACTCCTTGACCTTCTTCTGCCGCGACAGCTCGGTGAGGAGCGGCTTGTCGGCGCAGACCAGGCGCAGCCCGCCGTCGCGGCGTTCGAGGCGCACCCGGCCGTAGCGCGACACCGTCTCGGCGATGTCGGCGGGGAGGTTGGCGGGGATGGGGAACTTGGTGTATCGGTGGAGTACCTCGACCACCTCGTCGGCGGTGATGCCGGCGGCGGCGGCGTTCCACAGGGAGAGGTTGCTGATTCGATACGTGTGGATGTGCTCGGGGCTCTTTTCGAGCTCGGCGAACGGCGCGAGCGCGTCGCGGGCCTCGGCGTACTTGGGGTTGTCGACCTCGACGAGGACGGAACGATCGCCCTGGACGATGAACGGGTTGGTCGGGTCGAACGCCGGGGCGGCGGCGAACGTCGCGGGCTTCGGCTTCGGCGGCATGATCACCCGGTCGTTGTCGGAGGCGCCCGGCCGGGCGGGGCCGAACCGAACCATGCTACCGGCGTGCGGGGACGGGCGGCAAGAGGAAACGCGGCCGGGGTACGGCGGTCGGCAGGGGTGAGGCCGCGGGCGGGCGGGTTGTCGGTGGGGTGTACGTCCCTGGCTCCAATCGCAGGCGGTGCCCCCGATCCCCCTCCTGCAAGCCGGCGACCCAACAATTTTAGGTGGTAGAAGGGGGAAGGCACTCATGGGTTTTGGGATTCTGCCGGAACCTGACGTTGTCACTCGCGGTTACGCGAGGAGCCCATGAGTGCTCGGTCCGTCCTACCCGATTGGCGGCCGGACGTCTGCGAGTTGTTCCCCCCTCCACGGGCACCAGGCCAACGTCTTGGCCGACCTCGGGCTGGGCGGCCGGGCGAAGCCCCGTTCGTCAGTTCTCGCACCAAACGCACGGAGCCCGGGGCACCCGCCCCGGGCTCCGGTGTGACCGTCCCCGTGGGGTGCGTTACTTGATCGTCCACAGGTAGACGGTGTGGGTCCGGTCGGCCTCGACCTGGAGCGTCTTCTCGGGCATCCAGTCGTCGCCCATGTCGAAGTCGTGCGACACCACGCGGGCGCCCTTCTTCAGCCCGGCCTTGAGCACCGGCTTCAGCTCCCGGTTCACCGACGGGAGCAGGTACAGGGTCACCACGTCCACGTCCTTGAAGTCGTCCGCCTTGAGCTTGAGCACGTCGCCCTGCTTGAAGACGATGCTCTTCTTCTGGTTGTCGGTCAGGTTGGCGTCGCCGATGCTCTTCTCGCAGTCCTTGAGCCGTTCCGGGTTGAAGTCGATGCCGAGCCCCTTCTTGGCCTTGAAGTCCTTGACCGCGGCGATGACGATCCGGCCGTCCCCGCAGCCGAGGTCGTACACCGTCTCGCCCTCCTTCACCTCGGCCGTCTTGAGCATCGCCTCGACGACCTTGTGGTGGGTCGGGACGTACGGGACGACGATCTTCGGGCGGTCCTTGTCGTCCTGGGCGGACGCGCCGGTGGTGACCAGGCCGGCGGCGGCCAGGGCCGCGAGGCCGAGGGCGGCGAACAGCTGTCGCATGGTGCGAGCTCCGTCGGGTGGGAGGCCCGGGTCGGGCCGGAGGCAGAGGCGATTATGCGCCCGCCACCGGCCGGCGGGGAGGGCGGGGCGGAAAAATCGTTACACCCGGCCGAACTCGGCGAGCACGAACCGCGACCACGTCTCGAACCGGTCGCAGTCGGCGAGCAGCGTGGCGAGCGGCGCGAATCCGGCGTCGGCCAGCGCCGACTCCCGCGGCCGCGCCGCCGGCGCCGCCAGCTCGAATACGTGTGCCACGCCCAGGTGGACCTCGCCGACCGGCGTGGACGGGTCGTGGATGAACCCGAGCGGCCGTTCGGCGTAGTCGCAGCCGATCTCCACCTCTTCGGTGAGTTCGCGGAGCATCCCGGTGCGGTACGGGTCGTCGCCGCCGGCGGCGTCGGCCTCGGAGATGTGCCCGCCGACGCCCACGGAACGGAGCGCCGCCAGCCGGGCCTCGGTGCCGGAGGTCCCGCGCCGGTAGTGGAACACGTCGCCGCCGCAGCGCAGCACGACGTAGGGGATGAGCTGAAGGAACGACGGGTCCGTCTCGACCTCGGAGCGCGGGCGGAACGAGAACGCCGCCGGGTCGAGCAGCGCGGCGCGGAACGTCTCGTCCGCCGGGCGGAACCCGGTGAAGGCGCCGGCCTTCGTGAGGTGGCTCGTGGGGATGACCAGGACGCGCTCGTCGGCGGGCATGGCGGCGACCTACAGGATGAACTTGAACACTGCCGCCAGCACCACGGCGCCGGCGATGATGGTGAGCCCGAGGCGGATCGTGTCGTTGCCGGTGCGGCGTGCCAGGAGCGCGGCGAGCTCGCGGTCGTCGCCCGCCTCGACCGCGGCCTGCAACCGGTGTTCGTAGTTCCCCGGCGGGTAGCCCTTCAGCCCGTCCTCGGTGTGGCGCACGCCGGTCTCGTCGGCGGGCAACTCCGGCAGCGCGGCGGCGTCGAACGGCAGGTCGGCGGCGAACGCGAACGACGCCGGCCACAGTTCGGCGCGGGCCTTGTCGGGGAGGAGCTGCCACAGCGCCCGCACGAACCGCTCCGCCGGCTCGCGGCGCGCGACCAGCACGCGCCCGCCGTCCACGAGCACCTGCGTACTGCCGAGCAGGAGCGCCATCTCCTCGGTCGCCGGGTCGCACGCCTTCAGCACCGCTTGCAGGTCCGCGGCGGTCCGCGGCGGCAGCGGCGCGGGCGGCCATTCGAGCGTCGGGAGCGGGCCGATTGCGGTCCAGTCCGGCGGGAAGCGGTCGGCGACGGCGAACGGGTCGCCCAGGTGGCGGTACAGGTCGGCGGCGAGGACGAGGAAGCGGAGCGCAAGCCCGTCGTGCCGGTCGGCGACCTGGACGACGGCGACGTGCCTTGCGCCGAACGGCTGCGCGAAGTGCGCGAGCGGGCACGCTACGCCGGCCGGCGGGCGGCCGTACAGGACGGCGAGGCGCTCGGCCTCGGGCGCGTCGAAGTCGTCGGACTGTGCCGCGACGCGCACCCCGCGGGCGTCGGCGATGAGCAGCGCTTGCTGAACGCGGAGGTCGGGGAGCGGCATCGAATCCGGGGTGTGCGGTGGGTCTTCTAGCTGTTCGCCGGGTGCCGGTAGCCCGCGGGCTTCAGCCCGCGCCGGCCCGCGGCGGAGTACGTAGGAGCAACGCGGT
>JAFKFQ010000415.1:4746-26435 GCA_017308215.1 bacterium
GGCGCGGGCTGAAGCCCGCGGCTACCCGGTCCGCGCGGCGAGTTCGGCCGGCACCTCGACCTCCATCCGCAGCAGCGCCAGCGCGAACGTCTTCCCCTGCGTGTCGGTGCGGAGCGACGTACTCGCGCCGCCGGCGAGCGCATCGTAGAGCATGAAGTTCAGCCCGCGCACGTTCGCCACCTCGAACCGCTCGACGCGCGACGGGTTCAGCGGCGCGAAGTACGCGGCCACGCGCTCCGCCGTCAGGTGTTCGCGGAGCCACGCGAACCCGGCGTCGGTGTACGCGATCACGGCGACGTTGGCGTGGTTCCCCTTGTCGCCGCTGCGGCCGTGGGCGAGCGCCGACAGCGGCACGCGGACCGTGCTCACGGCAGCACCTCCGCCCGCGGCGTCACCGCGGACTTGGCGACGAGCGCCGGCCAGTACGCGAACACCTCGCGGACCGGCGGGCGGCCGGTGGTGTAGCCGGTCGTGCCGGCGTAGCCGGACGTGACCAGCGGCGCGAACTCGCGCGTGAACCGCTCGACGGCGGCGCGGCGCGGGTCGCGCACCGCCACCCGCAGCGTCACCTCCGGCGGGTCGAACGCCGCGGTCACAACGCCCGGGACGCACGCGCCGGCGCCGATTGCCTCGACGTGGCTGTGCGCGAACGTCAGCCCGGACTGCGCAAGCCGGTCGAGGATGATCGCGCCCGAGCGCTGCGCCTTCGCGGCGGCGTTCGGCCCGGCGACGACGAGCGTACCCGCGGCGGTGAATCCGTCGCGGTACGCGACCGACACCTTGTAGCTGTCGGTGACGCCGTTCGCGCTGCCGCCGGTGACCGCGACCACGCCCGGCCCGGCGAGGCACAGCCGTACCGTGGTAAAGTCGGCGACGACGTCGGGCGTGTAGTAGCGTGCCGGGTCGGCGACCTCGTACAGCAGTTGCTCGGCGAGCGCGTCCACGCTCACGACGCCGCCGGTGCCGGCGGGCTTGGTGACGGTGAAGTCGCCGCCCGCGCCGACCTCGGCGATCGGGTAGCCGACGGTTTCGAGGCGCGTGGCGTCGTCGGCGTCGATCCACAGCCCGCCGGTCGCCTGCGCACCACACTCGATGAGGTGCCCGGCGACCGTCGCCGCGGCGAGGCGGTCGAGGTCGGCGAAGTCCCAGCCGAACTCGTGCGCCACCGGGCCGACCGTGAGCGACGCGTCCGCGACGCGCCCGGTCACGACCACGTCGGCGCCGAGCTTCAGCGCGTCCACGATCGGCCGCGCGCCGAGGTAGGCGTTGGCGCTGACGACGCGGTCGCGCACGCCGGCGAGCGGCGCGCCGGTGTCGAGGTGGTTCAGCGCGTGGCCGGCGGCGAGGAGTTCGTCGAGCCGCGGCATCAGGTCGTCGCCGCTGACGACGCCGACGCGCCGCCCGCCGAGCCCGGCCTGCGCGAGCACGTCCCGCGCCTTCGCCGCACAGGCGTGCGGGTTCATCCCGCCGGCGTTCGTGACGATCTTCAGGTTTGGCTGTTCCGCCAGCACGCGGGTGAGGCGGGCGAGCACGCCGGGGAAGTCGGTGGCGTAGCCGGCGGCCGGATCCTTCTGCCGCTGGACGGCGAGGATCGACATGGTGAGTTCGGCGAGGTATTCGAGGGTGAGGTAGTCGAGTCGGCCGTGCTCCGCGAGGCGGACGGGCGCGTCCGGGCTGTCGCCCCAGAACCCGCACCCGTTCCCGACCCGCACCCGCCGCATGTGCGCCTCCCCGCGGGTATCCTACGCGGCGGGGCGTGTGCCGTCGTAGTGGTGCGTCGACCGATTCTTGTCGGGTCCGGCGACCAGCCGGCTCACGCCGGCCGTTCGCCCCGTCGGGGGCTCGTGCCCGGCATCGACCGGTCGACGAACTCGTATTGCCGTTCTCCGTCATCCGCCGGGCGCGCCGCTCGACGGGGGTGGAACGCCACACGCGGCGGCCGTCGGCCGCGCGGTGAGGCGCTGCCGGCGGTCGCCGGTGGGCGGGTGTCGGGTTCCGGCGCGGTGCCCCAGGCCGGCCGCTCGTGCCGCGGGGGTCGCAGGGGTTACCTGCTCGGTCGCCCGGACGACCGCCCCCGCGGGCGCACCAGGACAGTGCATCCCGCGCGGCCAACGGACTGGGGAGGAAGACACAGTCCGGGTGTGTGCGCCGAATCCTGATACCTCCGCCGCGGTCCGGGCCGCGGCGGAGTCGGTGGGGCCACACCCGACACCTCAACCCCACTCTACCGGCCCATTTGCCTGCCCATGCCACCCGGATCAAACACCCGACCGGACGACCGGCCGGCTGTTCGTTGATGCTCGTACCCAGGCGGTGTGAGGTACCACGAGCCGCGACCGAGAGGGAGCGGCTGGTGAACCCGACTTTTGCTCAAGGCGACGCGGGGTTCACCAGCCGCTCCCTCTCGGTCGCGGCTCGTGGCGTGACCGGCCTTCTCCGTAGCAACCTGGACCAGCCGGCTCGCACCGGCCGTCCGCCACGTCAGGAGGTCACGCCCGGCATCGACCGGTAGACGCACCAGTGGGTCAGGTCGAGTCTTCGAGACCTGACACCGGGCGGGAGCAACGCACGCGGCCGGTCCGTGACGAAAATGCTACGGGGTTCGGCTCTTGGTAACGCGTCGTGCGTGATGGCGTCTCTTGCGGCGCTTTCGAGGCTCGACAGTGCATCAAACGACGTACGACGGGGACGCGGCTCCAGGGGGATATTCACCCCGGTGGGCCGCACGCGGCTAGTACCTCGGCCATCTCGGCGGCGTCTGCGTACCGGCGGGCGATCGTACTGGACAGATTCCGCGCGACGAGTGCCGCGAGCCAGTCACTCACGCCCGCCTCCTCCAGTACGTCACGGGTGTCGGTACCAGGGGTCGCCTTGGGGTCACCCAGGAGGAGTTGGAAGGCGATGACCGCCAGTGAGTACACGTCGTCCCGCGGGTCAGGGTCGTCGCCGTTGAGTTGCTGCGGGCAGGCGTACAGCGGCGTACCCGACATGCGCAGGTGGGTGAGTAGGTTGACATTGGCGGACATCGTGGTGTGCCCGCCGGTGCGGTCCGAGATCGCCCCAATGACGGATGCGCCGCCAATGCCGAAGTCGGAGATCAGGGGCGTGTCGCCGTCCATGAGTACGTTCGACGGTTTCAGGTCGCGATGGACGATGCGGGTCTTTAACCGGTGCATCCGCCCGACGGCTGCGGCTACGGTTCTGAGGAGGGGCACCGCCACGGCTTCGCGCGCGGCCGCATTTTGCCCCTTCAGTTCACCGATGACGTGCGTAAGGCAGCGGCCGCCGGGTACGAACCGGTACATCAACCACGGCGGGTCGATGTCCAAGTTAGTGGCCAGGAGGGGAACGATATTGGCGAGCGCTTCGGGGTGGTCGCGCATGTGCTTCAGGACGTGCCGGGCGACCCGCATTTCGTGCTTCGCGTGGTCCGTGCGGCGGACCTCGTGGGTGAAGAACTTGACGGCGCGCGCCTCGCCGGTGTCGTGGTTGGTCCCCAGCCATACAACGCCGAACCCGCCGCGGCCCAACTCGCGGGCGAGGTTCCATGTCACTTCGGTGGTACCGAAGACGGGCGCGCCGGCTTCAAATGGCTGACGCATTGGCCGCTCGGACGCCGGCAACGCGACCGCCGTCGCCGCGGGGTTCGGCGGCTCGTCCTCCAAGACCAATTCGACCGGCTGTGGCCCGACGACCCGTCCCCGGACCGGATGTGGGACGGGGGTGGAACTAGTCCAACTCCCTCGGTCTGCGAGTGCAAGTAGCAGATCGAAGTCGTGACGAATCTGGCTGGCGCCCGCGGTGCCGAGCGCGCGGGCGGCCTCATCGGCAGTGACGGCTGCGTAGGCGGTGGCGGAGGAGGGCAAACCAGAGTATGCGGCTGTGTATGCGGCGGCGCGGGCGGCAGCGGCGGCGGAAGAGGCATCGGTCGCGTGGGCGGAAGTCGCATCGGCCACGTCAGCGGCGGCAGTGGCAGCGGCAATGGCTGTCGAGTGGGACACGCCTACACCCGCCGCCGCGTCCTCCGCAACATTCACGGCGGTTGTTAAGGAATCGATGCGCCGCGGATCTCTCCCCTGCCAGTACCGCTCTGCAATCGGCAGCGCCCGTCGGGCGCAACGGGCCGCAAATGCCACCAAGGCCAACCGGGGTAGTGCCGCAACCTGCTGTTGGGTCGGGGTGGACGAAAGGATTGCGGGGTCGGGTGACATGAGAGCGTCGAGCCGAAGAGTTTGTATTTGTTCCGTGTGGCGCGTCGGAGTAGAGATGTGTGTTAGCCTAACGCACCCCGGCACCGGCCGCAACCGCCCGCGCCGGGGTGTGAGCCCGGCGAGCCGAGGGACGTTAGGCCCCGGGTGAGTCCGCACCTCGAACTACGTCGGGCGCGAATCGAGATGGGAACACACCCGGGGTCCGATGGCCCTCAACTCGCCGCGTTGGCCGGTCAGTTGTCGTCCCCATCCCGTGTCGGCCTCGCGGACTCGGCCCGACCTGTGGGAACTCATGCCTTCGCCGCCGCCGGGACCGGCGCGAGCGCGGCGGAGCCGTCGGTCAGCGGCACCAGCACCGCCGCCGGCCCCGTCGGCACGCCGGCGGCCGCCGGGACGGCGCCGGGGAGGCCCACCGACTCGCGCCCGGTCGGGCGGCCGGTGTCGGCGGCGTGCGCGGTCACCACCCCGGCGCGGTCGGTCACCAGCCAGCGGCCGTCCGGCAGCGGCACCGGGGCGCCCACCGTCGGCTCGTCCGCCGGCGACACCCACGCCGCCTCGTCGCGGTCCGGGTCGAGGCCCACCACCCACCGCGCCGCCGCCCGCTCGTCCGCCTTCCCCTCCACCGCGTAGCACACCCGGCCCGACTCCGGCGCGAACCCGAACGGACCCACGCGCCCGCCCGGCAGCGACACGGTCCGCCCCGGCAGCCAGCGGCGCAGCGGGTCGCCGCCGCGCTCCGCCGCGAACAGCCACACCCCACCCGTCGCCTCCGCGGCGAGCAAGCGCGCCGGGCGGCCGCCGGCCGCCGGCAGGTACAGCGGCGGCGACGCCACCCGGTCGCGCAGCTCCCAGCGCGCGTCGCCCGCCTTCCACGCCGCGCCGGCGGGCCACTCCCACCGCACCAGTGCCTTCCCGCCGTCCGAGCCGGCGAAGCGGTCGCCGTCGAGTGCCACCAGATAGCACACCGGGTCCGGGGCGCGGCGGTCGGTCAGCCACGTCGGGCCGCGCGCCAGCACCTCGGTCCGCGACTTCCCGTCGCCCGGCGTGAACCGGTGGACGGCCCCGTCCGACGCGGGGATCAGCAGTACGCCGCCGAGCACGATCGGCGGACCCGCCACCGCGCCCGGCGCCGGCACGTTACCGGATGCCTTCAGCGCGCCGTTCGTGAACGTGCGGATCACCCACTGCGGCCCCTTCTCGCCGACGGTCGGCGTGACGGTGAAGGCCAGCCCGTTCGCCCCCGTCGCCACCGCCGTCGGGCCGGTCGCCGCGCCCGGGCCGGACGCCACCACCCACGCCGGGTCCGCCGCCTTCGCGTCCGCCAGCGCCGCCAGCGGGACGTGGACCGCGCCGCCGTCCTCGTCGGCGAGCAGCACGCCGTCGGCGGTCCGCACCGCCGGGCCGCCCGGCACGAGGCCGAGCTGCCGCCGCCAGCGCGGCTCGCCGTCCTGCAGCCGCACCGCCACCGCCCGGCACCCGGACGAGTTGCCGGAGCGCACCACGAAGCAGGCGGTGTCGCGGCGCGGGTTCATCTGCACCGGCTGCGTCGGCGCGCCGACCGGCTCGGCCTTCCCGTCCGCCACCAGCTCCAGCCCGCGGACCGGGTGGAGCCGCAGCCGATATTTTTGGAGCGCGCCGTTGGCGAGCACCCAGAACGCGCCGTCCTCGGCCGGTACCGCCAGCCCCGGCACCGGCGCGCCGTCCGGCGGCGTCGGCAGCGGCGGCGCCGGCAGCGCGAACAGCGCCGGGTCGCGGTTGCCCGGCAGGTTCACGCCGAACAGCCGGAACTGCCCGGCGTCCGTCACCGCCGCCAGCCGCTCGCCGTCGGACACCGGCGGGAACCACACCCACCCCGGCACCGGCAGTTCGGCCTCGGGCGCGATCGGGTCGGTGACCGGCGGGGCGTCGGCGGCCAGCGCCGGCGTGTTCACGATCGGGAAGGCGCGGAGCTTCATTGCCGCCGGGCCGTCGGCCTGACACAGGAGCAGGTGCCGCGGGGCCGGGGCGTCGCCGGGCGGGCCGAGGACGACCGGCGTGGTGCGGATCGACCCCGCCGGGTGGCCGGTGGTGACGACGCGGACGCAGCGCGGGTTCGTGCCCGGCGTGGCATCGAAGACGAACACGCGGCGGGCGTCGGCTGCGACGAACAGCTCGTTCGTGCCCGGCCGTGCCACCACCTGAGCCGCCGCCTGCCCGAGCGTGAGACGCCCGACCCGGGCGCCGGTGGCGAGGTCGATGACGAGGACGGTGCCGGCCGGGTCGCGGAGCGGCACGAACGCTCGCCCGGCGACCACCGCCGCCGGCCCGGCCGCCGGCGCCGGGAGCACCTGCCGCCACCGCTCCTGCCCGCTGCGCAGGACGCGCCCGGTCGCCTCGGACACGCCGGCGACGTTCCCGAGCACGACCGCCACGTCGGTCGGGCCTTCGGCGGAGTCGATCCGCGTGACCGCCGGCGGGTCGAACACGTCGGCGCCGACGCGAGCGGCCCAGAGGAGGTCGCCGGTATCCTCGTCGAGCGCGTACAGCACCCCGCGGGCGACGGCGAGGAACACCGTCGGCGGGTCCTCGAGCGCGCCGCGCGGGACCGTCTTGCCGGCACCAACCGGCGCCACGAACAGGAGCGCGTTCGGCCCGCCCGCTGCCGGCGGGGCGGGGGCGGCGGGGTCGGCGTCGTAGCGGACGCGGCGGAGGAAGTCGGCCTCGGCCCTGCTCACCAGCTCGCGCCCCTCGGGGTCGTCGGCCAGCCCGTTCGCGGCGAGGTCGGCCTTCGCCTCCACGACCGCCTGATCCGTCGGCGTCTGGAGCGTCTGCGTCACCCGGTCCAGGACCGAGATGCGGAACCGCGCCTGCTTGATGCCCGCCTCGGCGGCGGTGAACTTGGCGAGCGGGGCGTCGAACCCGACCGCCTCCTTCGGCTGGAACGGCTCGACCAGCGTCGGCACCGCCCGCCCGGCGGCGATCATCTCCTCGGCGTCGCTCAGGTCCTTCAGCTTCGCCCGGTCGCCGGTGAACCCCTTCACCCGGTCGCCGGCGTAGTCGGCGGCGTCCTCGGCCACCTTCTTGCCGGCGTCGAACACGTCGTTCCCGAACTGGTCGGGCTTGGCGAACGGCGAGTCCTTGCGGGCGTCGGCGAACGTCTTGAGCGCCGCGAGCGCCGGGCGCGGGTTGTCGCGGTTGGTGACCGTGCGGGCGGCCGTCTGGAGGGCGGACAGGTCGGCGAAGAACCGGTACTTCTCCACGTCGGCGTGGTCCGGGTACTTGACGACGATCTCCTCGAACGACTTCTTCGCGTCCGGGTACTTGCCGTCCTTGTACAGCCCCTCGGCCTGGACGACGTGCCGCTCCTGGACGAGCCGCAGGTAGCGGACGTAGTACAGCCCGCCGGCACCGGCCGTGAGCCCGGCCAGCACGACCAGGCCGACCAGGATGATCGGCCCGCGGTTGGTGCGCCGCCGGCGCCGGCGGACGGGCCCGTCGTCGTCACGGACCTCCTCGTACCGCGGCGGGGGCGGGGGCGCCGGTACGGCGGGGGGCAGGTCGGCGTCGGGCGTCCACACGACCTCCTTCGGCCCGTCGGCGGCCGGCTTCGGCCTCGTCGGTTGGACGACGACCGCCTCCACCACCTTCGGCGGGCGCGGCTCGGTGCGGGCCGGCTTCGGCGGCTTCGGCGGGCGCGGCTTCGCCTTCGGCGGCGGGGCCGGGGCGAGCTCGGCCTCGACGACCTCGGGGACCGGCTCCGGGCGCGGGGCGGGCGTCTCGTCCCGCGGGATCATCGGGAGGGGCGGGAGGGCGGCGGCGAACTCGAACACCTGGCGGCAGTCGAGGTTCGGGCACCGCACCATCTTGCCGGCGAGTTCCGGCTGGAGGTGGAAGCGGGTTTCGCAGTGCGGACACTCGACGGCTATCGACACGGCAGCATCCGGGGCCGGCGGCGTGAGACGGGTGTGCCGCCATTTTACGACACCGCGGTGCCCGGCGGGTGGTGCCGGTTCACTCCATCTTGACCTTTCCGGCGGGCGGGGGTTGGGTCGGCGGAACCTTCGCGCCCGGGCCGGGGACGGGCGGCCCGGGCGGGGCGGCGGTCGGGCTCCCGCCCCCGCACCCGGCGGCCCCCGCCAGCGCGGCCGCGACGATCAGATGACGCATCGGGATTCCTCGGTCGTGGGTGTCGTTGGGTGGTGGGGCCGGCGTCCCGCCGGCCCCACCTAACGGCCGGACGGTCAGAAGTCGTACTGGACGACGCGGCCGTCGGCGCGGGCGCCGAGCCACTTGATCGTCGCCGGCTCGGCGCTGCTCCGGAAGAACCGCACGCTGCCGTCGGCGAACCCGAAGAACGCCCCGCCCGGGTGGCGGCTGCCGAACGCCTGCGGGGCCGTCCCGTTGATCTGCGCCGAGGCGTCGTCCAGGTGCCACATGTTGTCGCTGATCCGCACCCCGCACCCGATGCTCGCGTCCGGCGAGCAGTAGTACCCGGTGTGCCCGACCCAGATGGCCGCCCACTTCCGCGTCGCCTTGTCCTGGACGAAGACGCATTCGCCGATCACCACCGTGTTGCTCGTCCCGTCGGTCACGTCGGTGAACTTCACCTTGCTGTTCTGCCACATCACCCCGTTGCGGTCCTCGTTGGCGTAGAAGATCCCGGTGCTGTCGGTCCCGCACACCGCCCGGTAGTTGGCGAGCCCGAGCTGGTCGGTGTCGCGGTCGAGGCGGAACGTGTTCCGGTCCGGCGCCGGGTCGGACGGGCAGCGGAACACCGCCGGCGCCGCCTGCATCGGCGGCGTCACGGCGACGGTGGCGTAGCCCACCTGCGGGCCGAACGGCACCCGGTCGGGGTTCAGCAGCGTGTACAGCGGCGCCTGCTCGACGTAGGGGAGGATCAGCGTCCCCCACCCCCACCCGGGGAAGACGTCGCCCGCGGTCTTCGCCGCGTTCTGGATCGCCGGCGGGTAGTGCCCGACGACCGAGGCGTAGTCGTGCATGCCGAGGATCTGCTGCTTGACGTTGTTGCTGCACTTGGTCCGGGCGGCGGCCTCGCGGACCTTCTGGACGGCCGGCAGGAGCAGTCCGATCAGGATGGCGATGATGGCGATCACCACCAACAGCTCGATCAGCGTGAACGCGCGGAGGCGCCGGGCGGCGCCGGGTGCCGAGTGGGACACGGGAACTCTCCGGGCGAAGGGCACACGCGGCCGGTGCGGTTGCGAGTCGGTGGCCGGCGTGTGAAAGGAGAGGGGAGCTGTTTGAGAGCATAATGAGGCGTGCCGGCCACTGTCAATGACCAAAGCCGGATGGAACGTGTCCAGTTTTCAGCCCTTCGGGCTGAGAGCGAGCGGTTCAGCCCACCAACTCCACTTCAGCGCCACTGGTACTCGCGGGCGTCGAATCGCCGGGGCCGGGGGTGGCCTCTAAGGCGGGTGAGGCCGCCCGCCCGTAGAATGACCCGCACCTAACGCCCCCGCCGAAACCGACCATGCCCCGCGACCCGTACGACGTCCTCGGCGTCTCCAAGTCCGCGACCGCGGACGAGATCCAGAAGGCGTACCGCAAGCTGTCGAAGAAGCACCACCCGGACCGCAACCCCGGCGACAAGCAGGCCGACGCCACCTACAAGGAGGTGCAGGCCGCCTACGAGGTGTTGTCCGACCCGGCCAAGAAGGCGAACTACGACCAGTTCGGCCACGCCGGCCCCGGCTTCCCCGGCGGCGGGGGCGGGTTTCCGGGCGGCGGCGGGTTCCCCGGCGGGGGCTTCCCCGGCGGGGGCAACGTCGACCCGCAGGCGGCCGACGAGCTGTTCCGCACGTTCTTCGGCGGTGGCGGCACGCCGGACGTGAACGACCTGTTCGGCGGCCGGCGCGGCGGGCGGACGAGGCACAAGCCGCGCCGCGAGCCGGTCGAGTCAGAGGTGACGGTCCCGTTCGAGGTGGCGGCGGCCGGCGGGAGCGTGACCATCGAGGTCGGCGGCCGGCAGATCGACGTGAAGGTGCCGGCCGGGATCGACGACGGGAAGAAGCTCCGCGTCCCCGCCGAGGCGACCGGCTCGGCCGACGTGATCCTGCGCGTCCGGGTGTCGCCGCACCCGTACTTCCGCCGCGAGGGCGCCGACGTGTACCTCGACGTGCCGCTGAGCCTGTCGGAGGCGGTGCTGGGCGGGAAGGTCGAGGTGCCGACGGTGGGCGGCGAGCGGCTGGACGTGAAGGTGCCGCCGGGCACGTCGGGCGGGGCGAGGCTGCGGCTGCGCGGCAAGGGCGTGGCGGGCGGCGACCAGTACCTCGTGTTCAAGGTGATGGTGCCGCCGGGCGCGGTGGACGAGAAGAGCCGCGAGTTGATCGAGGAGTTCGCCCGCTTGAACCCGCAGAGCCCGCGGGCGGGAACGCCGTGGGGCGGGGGCGGGAAATAAGGCGGAAACTCGAAATCCGAAATTCGAACCGGACACCAGTGCCCGTGAACCGTGACCTGTGTCCGGTTGTCCGTCTTCAGGTTTCGAATTTCAGATTTCGTGCTTCGTTCGGATTGGACAGCGATGCCCACCTTCCCCCAGTCGCACCGGATGAAGGCGACCGCGGCGTTCGACCGGGCCTACGCCCGGCGGAAGTCGGCGTCGGACGGGGTGCTCATCGTCTACGCCTGCGAGAACGGCCTGCCGCACCCGCGGCTCGGGTGTTCGGTGTCGCGCAAGGTCGGCGGGGCGGTCGTGCGTAACCGCATCAAGCGGCTGTTCCGCGAGGCGTTCCGGCTGGATCAGGACCAGCTACCGACCGGCGTCGATCTGGTACTGATCCCGCGCCCCGGCGGCCCGCCGACGCTCGCCGCCGTCCGCGAGTCGCTGGTGAAACTGGCGCGACAGGCGGCGCGGAAGTTGAGTGGGGGACCGGGGGACCGGGGGACCGGGGGACCGCGCACCCCGTCGCTTTCTCCCCCGCTCCCATCGTCCTCCCCTCCCGCCCTCCCACCGCAGGGGAGCCCGCAATGAGCTGGCTGTGGCGCGGGCCGGCGTGGCTGCTGTCGGCGGTCCTTGTCGGTGGGGTGCGCGGCTACCAGTGGCTAATCCGGCCGCTGCTGCCGCCGGTGTGCCGCTTCCAGCCGGGGTGCAGCGAGTACTTCGTCGGTGCGGTGAAGAAGTACGGCCCGGTGTGCGGCGCCGCGAAGGGGGCGTGGCGCATCTGCCGCTGCAACCCGTGGTCGGCGGGTGGGTACGATCCGCCCTGAGTCCGGCGGTGTTCGGGTTAGGCCGGGGCGCGAGCCCCGGATCGGGGCGGCGGGAGTCGGGTGCGTCACGTCCCACGGATACCGCGGGCGTGGTTCCCGGGGCGTTGCCCCGGGCTATCGGATCTCAGGCCGTTGGCCTGAAAACTCATCACTCCTCATCAGCCCGAAGGGCTGGGATTCGATAGCCCCGGGCGGCGTCCGCGGCCCGACTTCGCGCGGAACCCGGCTGCGCGCCCACCCGATCCGGGGCTCGCGCCCCGGCCTAATCCGGACAACGCGCCTACTGCAGCCCCACCGCCCGCCGCCGGCGCTCGCGCTCCCGGTCGGCGGGCGACTCCGCCTCCCACACCGCCGCCGCGCGGCCCAGCGCCTCTGCTGGCGGTGTCTCCCCGGCGGCGATCCGGCGCAACTCGCCCGCCAGCGCGGTCGTCAGCTTCGCGTGGTCCGGGGTGCGCAGGCCGAACGCCGGGTTCTGCACCGGCGTGGCGACGTAGCTCTCGGCCGCGTCCTGCAGCGCCTTCGACCGGTCGGCGTCGAACCCGTAACCGAGCCACGCCACCAGCCGGTCGCGGTCGAAGTGCGCGCTCCGCGTCGCGCCGTACCCGCCGGCCGCCACCACCTCCGCGCTCCGCGCCGGGCCGGCGAGGTCGGCGAGCAGGTCGAACCCGGCGGCCGGGTTCGCCGCGCGCGTCCGCACCACCCCGACCCATCCGCCGCCGAAGTACGGGACGTAGTTCGCGGGCACCGGCACCACCTTCCCGTCCGCCGTCGCGTAGCCGCGCGTGCCCGGGACCGGCGCCACGCCCAGCCGCGAGTCCACTGCCGCGCCCGCCGGCCGCAGGTCGGCCGCCTCCTTCAGTGACAGCACCGCCATCACCACCTTACCGTCACGCAGCAGAGCCGCGGGGTCGGCGGGGCCGGGCGGCGGCACCGCACCGCGGGCCTTGAGGTCGGCGAGCCAGCGGCCGGCGGCGGCGAACCCGGGACGGTCGAGCCGCGGCTTCCCGTCCTCAGGGCGGAACGCGAACGCCAGAGCGTCCCCCTTCGCCGGGTCGGCGCCCTTCGTGCCTTCCCGGCGGGCGGCCCGGTCGAACCCGGCCGCGACGCGGAAGAACAGGTCGGCCAGCTTCGCGCCGTCCGCCGGCAGCGGTGGGAGGCTCGGCGCCTTGTCGCGGGCGGCGAAGAACGCGGCGGTGTCGGCGTAGTCCTCCCACGTGGCCGGCGGAACTAGTGGGCGGCCGAACTTCATACGGAACTCATCACCCGCCGCCTTGTCGGCGAACCGATCCATTCGGTAAATCAGGACAAACCCGTCCGCCGCGAGCGGCAATCCGTACAGCAGCGCGCCCCACCCGGCATACGGTTCGCTTCTGTACATGGGTAGGAGGCCGGACCACTGGAACGGGTTTCCCGCTTCCTTGAGCGCCGGCGGCACGGTGGCGAGCTCGCCGCGGTCGGCCCAGGCCCCGAGCTCGGCGAACGGGAAGACGGCGACATCGGTTGTGTCGCCGGACGTCATTGGTGTGTCCGCGATCTCCAGGGCGGCACCGGTGCGGGCGGCCCACGAGCGGGCCATCGGGCGGAGGACCGCGGCGAGGCGGGCGTCCGGGCAGCTCACCTTGAGTGCGGTACCGGTCAGCGGCTTCTGCGCCACGGTTGCGGCGGCCGGTTCGTCGGAGGCGCAGCCGGGTGCGAGCAACGTTGCAACCAAGAGTGGAATCACCGTCGGGTGGGCCGTGCGGCCGGATTTTTCAGAAATGGCGTGTTGCATCCGGCTGGCCCTGGCGCCTAGAATCGGGGTTTAGTGTTGCCGGCCGACTCGCGACGTGCCGACCTAAGGCTTAAGATATTCGGGATCGGCTGCGCCTCTTCCCACGGTATGTACGCTGTTGATACCCCGGCGGTGCCCATCCGCCGGCAAGATTTACCCGTCTGATTGGTAGATACCCCCGGGGCCGAACGGCCCGCCCGCCCGGACCCGTCATCCGGGCGAGAGGAACGACGATGGCGGACACGCCCATGAAGGTCAGTCTGGTTGTCGCCTCGGGGGTCCACCAGGGCAAAGCCATTCCGATCGTCGGGTCGCAGTTCCTGATCGGCCGCGACCCCGTGTGCCAGCTCCGCCCGGCCAGCCAGGCGGTAAGCAAGCAGCACTGCGCCGTCCTCGTGCGGGACGGCAAGGTGTACGTCCGCGACATGGGGAGCACGAACGGCACGATCCTGAACGAGGCGACGCTCAAGGACGAGGAGCGCGAGGTCAAGCCGAACGACTCGCTCAAGGTCGGCCCGCTCGACTTCACCGTCCGCATCGAGGCGACCGTCCCGAAGGAGGACGGCACCCCGCTGCCGGAGCAGAACGCCGAGACGGCCGCCGCACTGGCCGCGGTGAAGGCCGCGACCGCCGCCGCGGCGGCGTCCCCCGCGCCGCCGGCCCGCAACGCCACCCCGAACCCGGCGAAGGCGGCCGGGGCGAAGCCCGGCACCGGCTCGGCCCCGGCGCTGACCGGGTCGAAGGAGCAGAAGGCGCTGACCGGGTCGAAGGAGCAAAAAGCGCTCTCCGACTCGAAGCCGCCGAAGGACGCCGAGCAGGAGGAGCACGACCGCCTCGCGGCGATGCTGCTGGGCATGGACGACGACAGCCCGGCCGAGGTGCCCGGCGGCACGACGGTCGTGGACATCCCCGCCGAGGCGCTCGCCGCCGGCGAAGCGGGAAAGTCCGGCGACAAGGCCGGCGCCAAGAAGCCGGACGAGGCGAAGGTGGACACCGCCAACGCCGCCAGCGACCTCCTCCGCAAGTACATGCGGCGGCCAAAGTAGGTCACCGGTTCTGTGCCCCGACCGGCGGGACGCCGGTCCCACCAGACCTTTCCAGCCCCGGCGACCCCGGGGCTGTATCATTGGGCATGTCGCAACTCGCCGACCGCCTCCTCCCCTGGTTCGACGCCCACCACCGCCCGCTCCCGTGGCGCGACTCCCGCGACCCGTACCGCGTCTGGGTCAGCGAGGTGATGCTCCAGCAGACCACGGTCGCCGCCGTGGTCCCGTACTTCACCCGCTTCCTCGCCGCCTTCCCGGACGTCCACGCGCTCGCCGCCGCCGACGAGCAACAGGTGTTGAAGCTGTGGGAGGGGCTCGGCTATTACCGCCGCGCCCGCCACCTCCACGCCGCCGCGAAGGCGCTCGTCGCGTCGCACCCCGCTGCGCTCCCCGACGACCCCGCCGTGTGGGCGGACCTGCCCGGCGTCGGGCGGTACATCCTCGGGGCGGTGCTGTCGCAGGCGTTCGACCGGAAGCTGCCGATCGTCGAGGCGAACAGCCTGCGCGTGCTCGCCCGCGTGTTCGGCTACCGCGGCGACCCGCGCGAAGGTGCGGGGAAGGCGTGGGTGTGGGAGGCCGCGGAGTCGGTGCTGCCGGACCGCCGCGCCGGCGACTTCAACCAGGCGCTGATGGAGCTCGGCGCGCTCGTCTGTTCCCCCACGAAGCCGCGCTGCGGCGGGTGCCCGTTGGCGGACGTGTGCGTCGCCAACCGCGACGGTCTCCAGGTGGTCGTTCCACCGCCGAAGAAGGCGAAGGAGATCGTCGCGGTACGCGAGGTGGGCGTGGTGGTGTGGGACGGCCCGAAGCTGCTCCTGTGTCGCCGCCCGCCCGACGCCGCGCGCTGGCAGAACATGTGGGAGGTGCCGCACGCCGAGGTGGGGGAGGGCGAGAGCGACGAGGAGGCCGCGGCGCGGATCGTCCGCGAGCTGACCGGCGTGACGGCGGTGGCGGGCGAGGAGCTGACGACGATCAGGCACGGCGTCACGCGCTACGCGATCACGCTGACGGTACTCGCCGCGACGCGGGCCGGCGGGCGGTTCCGGCGCGGCTTCTACGCCGAGGCGAAGTGGGTGACGCCGGCGGAGCTGACGGGCTTCCCCGTGAGCGCGCCGCAGCGGAAGCTGATGACGCTGCTGACGCACCCACCGAAGCAGCGGAAGCTGTTCTGATTCGCCGGCGGGTTTTCGTAGGTCGGGTCGAGTCTTCGAGACCTGACACGGCGATGCGATCAGCTCACGACCGAAACCGGGAACTCGAACCCGCGTGGGTTTTCGTTCCCGACACATGGATCAGCACCCGAGCCCCCGGTGTCAGGTCTCGAAGACTCGACCCGACCTACGAAAACCCGCTTCACCGTTTCTTCCACCGCCCCCCGCGCATCATCTGCCGCACCCCGCTCCACCACGCGCGCCACCCGCCGCCGTAGCTCGCCCGCAGTAGGCCCGTCAGAATCTCCGCCGTCGCCTCGGGGTCGGGGCTGATCGCCTCATCGACGTGCGGGCGGAAGCGGCCGCGGCGGACCGTCACCGCCTGCGGCACGGTCATCGCCAGCAGCCCCTCGGCGCCCTGCGTCACGCCCCACCCGCTCGCCCCGAGTCCGCCGAACGGCGTCGCCGGGTGCGCCGTCGGGGCGATCACGTCGTTCACCACGACGCTGCCGGCGCGGATGCGTGCCGCGAGTGCTTCAGCGGTGCGTGGGTCGGCGGTGAACACACTCGCCGCCAGCCCGAACGGCGACAGCGCGGACTGTGATACCGCGTCGTCAATCGTGTCGAAGGGGATCACGGCGCACACCGGCGAGAACGCCGCCTCGCGGCACACGAGCGCGTCCGGCGGGGCGTTCACGAGGAGAGTCGGACGGACGCCCGGCTCGCCGCCCACCACCGTCGCCCCCCGCGCCGCCGCGTCCGCGATCAACTGATCGTGCTGCTTCGCCTGCCCCGGTGTCGCCAATGTCACCGGGCCGGCGGCCGTCACCAGCGGCTCCAGCACCGTGAGGACCTCGGCGAGCCGCGAGCGGTGGACGAAGACCCGGCGCACGGCGATGCACGTCTGCCCTCGGTTGAGCGTCAGCCCGAACCACGCGGCCCGGGCGGCGAATGCCGCGTCGGCGTCGGCGAGGACGAACATCGCGTCGCACCCGGACAGTTCCAGCGTGCTCGGCACCAGCCGGTCCCCGAGCCGCGCCGCCAGCTTCCGCCCGACCGCGTCCGACCCGGTGAAGACGACGTGGTCGATGTCGGATTCCGCGAGCTGCGGCCCAGCCTCGCGCGTGGCCGGGAGCGTGACGAGGAGGCCCGGCGGGAAGCCGGCGTCGGCGAACAGTTGCGTGGCGACCGCGGCGGTGTGCGGCGCGACCTCGGACGGCTTCCACAGCACGCCGTTGCCGGCGGCGAGCGCCTGCGCGAGCTGCACGACGTTCAGATAGATCGGATAGTTCCATGTTCCGATGACACCGACGACGCCCCACGGCCGCCGGTGAACGGCGTCGCGGCAGCCGATCAGCCACAGCGGGGTGCGGCGGACGCGCCGCGGGGCGAGGACGCGGGCGGCGTCGGTTTCGAGGAACTTCAGCGCCGACGCGGTCGGCAGCAGCTCGGTGGCGACGACCTCGACGCGGGTGCGGCCGATGTCGGCGTGCGCCGCCGCAACGAGCTCGTCGGCGCGCGCGACGAGTAGCGCGCGAAGCGCGCGGACGCAGCGCAGTCGCTCGCGGACGGGGACGACGGCCCAGTCGCGCTGCGCCGTCCGGCACGCGGCGACCTCGGCGGCGAACGGCGGGTGCGACATGATCACGTGCGGAGATTCTTTGACAGGATGAACAGGATCAAGCAGGATGAGAAATCATTTCACTATTCGTTCTGTTTGATCCTGTTCATCCTGTCAAAAATGTTTCCCCGAGTCGTTACCGCTTGATCCCGTTCAGCGTCTCCAGCGCCACGAGCAGCGCGTGGGTACCCTTGCGGCCCATCCCCTGCGCCCGCACCGCCTCGTACAGCTGCTTCGCCAGCGCCAGCCCCGGCAGTGACAGGTTCATCTTCTCGGCCTCGGCCAGCGCGATCCCCATGTCTTTGATGAAGTGCTCGACGTAGAACCCGGGCTCGAAGTTCCGCGCCAGCATCCGCGGGCCGAGCACCTCCAGCGCCTTGCTCCCCGCGGCCCCCACCGACACGCTCTTGAACACGGTCTCCAGGTCCAGCCCCGCCTTGTACCCGTACAGCAGCCCCTCGCACACCGCGATCATGTTCGACGAGATGAGGATCTGGTTCACCATCTTCGTGTGCTGCCCCGCGCCCGGGGCGCCTTGGTGCACGATCGTCTTCCCCATCGCCTCGAACACCGGCTGCACCGCCGCGACGACCTCCGTTTCGCCGCCGATCATGATCGACAGCGCCGCGTTCTTCGCCCCCACGTCGCCGCCGCTCACCGGGGCGTCGAGCGCGTGAACCCCCTTCGCCTTCGCCGCCGCGTGGATCTCCTTGGCGAGACTCGGGTCACTCGTCGTCATGTCCACCAGGATGGTGCCCGGCTTGCTCCCGGCCAGCGCCCCGTCGGCCCCGAGGAACACCTCGCGCACGTCCGCCGGGAAGCCGACAATGGCGAATACGACGTCGGCGTTCTGTGCGACCTGCTTCGGCGTGGCGGCGGCCGTCGCGCCGAGTTCGACGAGTGGTTGTAACTTGTCCTTCGAGCGGTTAAATACCGTCGCGGCAAACCCCTTCGCCATCGCGTGCTGGCACATCCACCGGCCCATCACGCCGGTGCCGATCCAGCCGATGCGGGTGGTTCCGGGCGTGGCGGGAGAAATGCCCATTGCGTGTGTTCCGTTAAGGACGTATGTTTGAGAACTTCACGCCCCGGTACTGCTCGGGGTCGCGCGATTCATGCTAACGACAGCCCCGCCGCCCGGCCATCGCACCACGGCTGCCGAAGGATGCCAGACGTGTTCGATCCGCTTGTGCCCCGCCTGAACGCCCCGATCGTACTCGTCCACGGCCTGTGCGGGTTTCGCGCCGTGCGGGTCGGCCGGCGCGTCATGAAGGAGTACTTCCGCGACATCCCGCAGCGCCTCAGCGACGCCGGGAACCGGGTGTACGCGGCGACGGTGGCGCCGGTGGACGGCGTCACCCGCCGCGCCGCCGACCTGCGCCGCTACCTCCTCCGCGAGCTACCGAACGAGCCGGTCCACCTCATCGGCCACAGCATGGGCGGGCTCGACGCCCGGTACATGGTGTCGCGCCTCGGCATGGAAAGCCGCGTGCTGTCGGTCACGACCGTCGGCACGCCGCACCGCGGCACCAGCTTCGCCGACTGGGGCTGGGACCGGCTGGCGCGGTGGGTGGTGCCGGTGCTGCACCGGCTCGGGCTCAGTCATCAAGCGTTCATCGACTTGAGGACCGACAGCTGCGCCCGGTTCAACGAGGAGACGCCGGACGTGCCCGGGGTGCGGTACTACTCGGTGGCCGGGGTGTGCGAGAAGCCGTGGCTCGGGCTGGAGTGGGCGTTCACGCACCGGATCGTGAACCGGGCCGAGGGGCCGAACGACGGGGTGGTGTCGGTGGCGTCGGCGGCGTGGGGCGAGCACGCCGACGTGTGGGAGGCGGATCACCTGAACCTGGTGAACTGGCCGAACCGCCGCGCCCGCCGCCAGGGCGTGTGGGCCGACCGCGCCCCCGACTACGGCCGCATCGTCCGTCGCCTCGCCGCCGCGGGATTCTGAAACCCGCCCGCGCCTCTTGATTGCCCATCTCGACCGCGAATCCCGAACGCCCTTCCTCGTCCCCCCGCTCTGCGGGGGATCGTGGGCTTCCGCCGCTCCGCGGCGTACCCGTCTGATATCAGATCGGGTTGATCCGACGCCGCCCGGGACGAACCGTCGGCCCCGGTGACGCGGGCTGAAGCCCGCGGCTACCAGGTGTGGCGCGGGTGACGCGGGCTTCAGCCCGCGTCACCCGCCGGGGCATCGAAACTCGTCTGCTGACTGTGGGGAGCCACGCCGGGCCGCGGAGCGGCCGAAGACCCGTTCCCCCGCAGAGCGGGGGAACGAGATCACTCGACGCCGCGACCGGTACCGCCCACCTCCTCGGCCCACCGCCCGCCGCACGGGTGGTAGCGCTTGCGACCGCCCCGCCGCGCGGCGACAATCAATCTCATTACGGAAGACGCCGACGCGACCCGCTCGGGCCTGCCGGTTCCCTTGACCGTGCAACCCGCCGCCGTGGCGCCGCTCGTCGCCGAGAGCACGCTCAGCACCCCCGTTGAGGTGACGTTCGACCGCTTCTCGCTGACGCAGCCGAAGAAGTGACGCACCCCACGACCCGCGCCGCGGAGGACGCACCGATGACCCGCGCACTGCTGCTCGCCCTGGCGTCCGCCGTCGGCGTCGTCGCGTCCGCCACGCCGCTCCCGCGGGAGGAGGCGGAGCGGCTCGCGGTCGCGCGGGCGTTCGGTACCTGGACCGACCCCGCCGGCGACTGCACCTACCGGCTCGATGGTGGGCGCGTGTGCGTCCGCGTGCCCGCGTACCCGCGCAGCGCGACCGAGTGGCTGCCGGGACCGCTCACCCCGCCGCGGTTCGAGCACGCGATCGCCGGCGACTTCACCGCCAGCGTGCGGGTCGAAGTGCCGCACCAGCCCGACGGCCGGCTCGGGGTGCAGAACCCCGGTGGGTCGCGGTTCGTCGCCGCCGGGCTCACCGCCCGCGACGCCGCCGGCAACCGCGCCGGCGTCCGCAAGTTCGAGAAGATGGACAACGGGTTCCGCACCGCCTACGGGGCGGCGTGGGGGAAGGCGAACGCCGGCGGCGGCGGGTCGGGCACCGGCCCTCAGAAGGACGCCGACCCGCGGCTGTTCCTGCGCCTGTCGCGGACGGGGCCGACGGTGACGTTCGCCACCAGCACCGACGGCGTCACGTGGCGCGACTACGGGAAGCAGGAACTCGGCTGGGACGGCCCCGTCACGCTGGGGCTGATCGCCGAGAACACGACCGGCACGCCGGTCGAGGTGGCGTTCGACCGGTTCCAGCTCGACCGGCTCAAGAAGTGACGCCCCCGGAGGATCCGGCCGTGACCCGCCTGCTGTTGCTGGCCCTGGCGGCGGCCGCGTGCGCGGTCGTGGTCGCCGCGCCGATCCCCGAGGAGAGCGACGCGGACCGGCTGTACCGCCTCTACGGCCGCTGGGTCCACCCGCACCGGAGCTGCAAGCACCAACTCGTCGGGTCGGCGCTGCGGGTGGCGCTGCCCGCCGAGAGCCACGCCCTCGGCCACCGCGCCGAGGCGCCGGGGAACGCCCCGCGGACCGCGACCGTCGTGGCCGGCGATTTCACGGTCGTCGTCAAGGTCGCCGTCACCCCCCAGCCCGCCGCCCGCAGCCTGGCCGCGTCCGCCGGGCTGTACGCGGCGTCGGACCGGGACGAGTTCGTCACCGCCCGGCAGTATGCCGGGGTGGGGCGGGAGTTCACCCTCCAGGATCACCACCTGGTACCCGGTCGCCAGTTGGCGAGCATGACCGCCCGGGCCGCGGCGCCGGCCGGGGCGCCGCTCCTCCGCATCACCCGCAAGGGCGCGACCGCGGCGACCGCCTGGAGCGAAGACGGCAAGAATTGGAACGCGCTGTACGAGCACGAGGTGGGCTGGGACGAGCGGGTGACGGTCGGCGTGTTCGCCGAGAACCGGTCCGGCGTCCCCGCCGGGGTGACGTTCGACCGCTTCACCCTGACGCAGCCCAAGAAGTGACGGCGGCTACACGAACAGGTCGGCGACGAGGCAGGTGAACCCGGGCAGCACGTCCTCGCCGGACAGCGTGCCGGTTTCGTCGAGCTCGGACATGCTACTGTCCGCCCGACGGACCTGGACGATGCGCGTCGCCGGGCTGACGACCCACACGAGGCGGATCGCAGCCGACTTGTAGTCGGCCAGCTTCCCCCACAACTCCTCCGCGAACTCGCCCGGCGACAGCACTTCGACCGCCAGGTCCGGCGCGAGCGTGACGTACCCCTTCGGCGCCTTGTCGCCGGGGAGCCGACCCTTCGTCACGAACGACACGTCCGGCATCCGCACGAGTTTCGGTCGGGTCGGGAAGCACTGGTAGCCGGTCTGCGAGCCGAACACCAGACCGAGCTTGCTCGCCGCCACGAACGGGCGGACGAGCCCGATGATCCCGGCCGCAATCGCGTCCGACTCCGCCCCCATTTGCTTCTCCTTGGGTACACCGTCGATCAGCTCGTAGCGGTCGCCGTCCGGCATCCGCAGCAGGTCGTCCGGTTCCAGCAGCGTCTGGCCCGCGTTCATCGCTCGTCCTCCGTTCCCTCGCCAGTTTACCCCGCGGGGTGCGTCATACTCCAGCCCGTCGCCGGGCGAACGGTCGGCGTGAGCCGGCTGGTGGTTGTGTCAGGTGCCTGAGCGGACAACGTGCGTGACCGGTCGTCGTGCCAAGCCGCCGTACCAACGACCAGCC
>JAFKFQ010000290.1 GCA_017308215.1 bacterium
AACCGCTGCCGCTCGGCGGGAAGCTCATCGCCCTCGACCCGAACGCGCTCCCCGGCGACCGGCACACGCTGACGCTGTCGGTGCCGGTCGGTGCCCTCACCGCCGACCCGGCCGCGCTGCCGCCGACCGTCACGCTCACCGTCGTCGATTCGCGCACGGTCACGCTCGACGGCCCGCTGCCGGACATCAACGCCTTCCTCGGCGCGCCGGGCAGCCTGACGTTCGACCCCCAGGACGCGGCGTTCTCCGGCGCCGTGCCGCTCGGGTACACGTTGACGATCCACCCGGCCGAGCCGCCGAACGCGGTCGGCCCGCCGCCGGCGACGGGGGCGGTGGTCCTCGCGCTCGCGCCGGAGGCGTCCGCGCTGACGCCGCTCGCGCCGGACGCGGCGACCGACGCGGGCGTGCCGGTCGGGCTCGACATCTCGGTGCCGGGGCTCGCCGACCTCGGTTCGACCGAGACCGCAACGATCCAGTTACTCGGCCTGCCGCCGGGGGCGCTGCTGAACCACGGCACGACGAGCGGCGGCGGGGCGTGGAACCTCACCCCCGCGGACCTCGTCGGGCTGGTGTTCACGCCGCCGCCCGGGTTCGCCGGCGTCATCCCGCTCACGGTCCTGGTGACTGTGACGGACTCGAACCCGGAGCTCGCATCGTCGAGCACCGCGGTCGGTACGAAGGCGTTCGCCGTGACCGTCCGCGCGCCCGACGGCACCGTACCCCCGCCGGGCGGGGGCGGAGGTGGCCCGCTCCCGCCCCCGTCGCCGGGCAGCGTGCCGGCGACGCGCGGTCCCGGGCCGGGTAGCCCCGCCGGGAACGGCTCGGTGGGCACGACGACGACGAACCAACTCCCCCCGCCGCCCGGTGGCAACGGCCCCGCGGACATCGGGCCGGGCGGGCCGACGGGCGGCGGGTCGCGGGCGGACGCGGCCGACCACGGCCACGAGGGCGAAGGCGGACCGGTCGGCGAGGGCGGACCGCCGAACCCCGGCGAGCGCCCGCGGCAGGAAGCGGTGGCGACGGTCGGCGTGGTGTACGGCGGGCCGGGGCACGCGGGCCACGCCGAGCGCGGCCCGCGGCCGGACGGGGGCGCGCCGCCCGCGGCGGGATCGCTGTTCTCCCGCGCCGAACCGCCGCCGGCACCGCTCGCCGCGGCCGCCGACCGCCACCCGCTCCCGCCCGTGCTCCCGCTCGATCAGTCGGCGCCGGCCGCCGGGTTCACCGACTCCGGCGGCGACAGCCTCGCCCTCATCGACGCCCTCTACCGCGACGCGGCGGCGCTGATCGTCGTCGAGTCGGTGACCGTCCCGGTCGTGCACACGCCCCCGCGCGAGACCCGCCCCGAGGACGTGGCCGCCGGGGCGACCGCCACCGGTCCCGACGGCCCGGCCGCGCCGGCCGCCGCCGACGGTCCCGCGCCGGCCGGCGGCGGGTGGACGTTCCACTGGCTCGTGGTCGGGGTCGGTCTCGCCGCGACCGGGTGGTTCGCCCACAGACGCGGCGCCGCACGCCGGTGCCGCCGGTTCCTCGCCCGCCTGTTCCCCTCGACCCGAGACCTCGCATGACGCCCGAACGCGCCGCGGAGAACGAGGCGGAAATCACCACCCCGCCGCCCGACCCGTTCGGGGCCACGCTCACGTCCGCCCCGCGCCCGGCCCACCTGCCGACGCCGTCGGCGACGGAGGCCACGGTCACCCCGCTGATCCCGCCGACCCCGCCGCCCGTGCCGTTCCCGGCGGCGGGCATCGGGGCCGGGCCGGTCGCGTTCGGGCGGTACGAACTGCTCGACGAGATCGCCCGCGGCGGCATGGGGGTCGTCTACCGCGCCCGCCAGCAGGGGCTCGACCGGCTGGTCGCCCTGAAGATGGTGCTCGGCGTCGGGTCGGCGGACGACCTCGCCGGGCAGCGGTTCCTGCAGGAGGCGCGGACCGCGGCGGCGATCGACCACCCGAACGTGGTGCCGATCTACGACACCGGCGAGGTGGACGGGCGGCTGTTCTTCACGATGGCGCTCGTGGACGGGCCGAACCTCCGCTCCTACGTCCGCGACCGCGGGCGGCTCACGACGGCCGAGGCCGTCGGCCTGTTCACGCAGATCGTCGCCGGCGTGGCGCACGCCCACCGGGCCGGGATCATCCACCGCGACCTGAAGCCGGCGAACGTGCTGATGGACCCGGACGGCCGCCCGCGCGTCACCGACTTCGGCCTCGCCAAGAAGAGTGCCGGCAGCACCGAGCTGACCGCGACGGGCCAGGTGGTGGGCACGCCGGCGTACATGGCGCCCGAGCAGGCCCGCGAGAGCAAGGACGCCGGCCCGGCGGCCGACGTGTACGCCCTCGGCGCGATCCTGTTCTTCCTCCTCACCGGCCGCCCGCCGTTCGAGGGCGAGACCTCCACCGACCTGCTCATCAAGGTGGTGATGGAGGCGCCGCCGTCGCCGCGCGAGTTCAACCCGGACGTGCCCGACGACGTGGAGCACGTCTGCCTCCGCTGCCTCGAAAAGAACCCGGCCGACCGCTTCCCGGACGCGCAGGCGCTGGCCGAGATGGCGGTGGCGCTGGCCGAGAAGTACGTGACGCTCTCGGCCACGCACATCGCCCTGCCCGGCAGCCGCGGCTCGCTCGCGCTCACCCCGACGAGCCTGTCGGTGGTCATGCCCGGCACGGCCGAGCGGCCGGCGCCGCCGTCGAAGCGATCGCTCACGGCCGGGCTCGTCGCCGCCGCGGTGGTGCTCGGCGGGCTCACGGTGTTCCTCGCCACCCGCGGCAAGAAGGCCGAGCCCGAGGTCGCCGCCAACCCCGAGCCGCCGCCCGCGGCGGCGCAGCAGCCGCCGCAACCGCCCGCCGACCCCGTCATCCCGCCGCCGGCGCGGACCGACTTCGGGCTGACCGTCGGGCTGGTCGCCGCGGCGGCGCAGAAGGACTCGTCCGGCGTCATCCGCATGACGGCGGGCGTGCCGATGCAGCTCCACCTGAAGGCGGCGAAGGACTGCCGCGCCGCGGTGTGGGTCATCGACCCGAGCGGCGAGGCGACGCGCATCTTCCCGAACGACAACGAGCCCGACGACCGCCTCGTCGCGGGCCAGGAGCGCGTCATCCCCGGCAACGACTCCTACGTCCTCGACACGACGCTGACGGTCGGCGACGGCGCCGAGCGGCTGCGGGTGCTGGCGAGCACCGGCGACCTGCCGCCGTACCCGGTCGGGGCGAAGGCGGGGCGGTTCACGGTGGTGTCGAGCGCGGACGAGCGGGCGCAGCTGGTCTCCACGCTCCGCGGCGTCGCGGTGAAGCGCGTGAACCC
>JAFKFQ010000416.1 GCA_017308215.1 bacterium
CGCCGAAGGCGCTCGCGCCCGACCGCGTCGAACTCGACTTGTGGCACTGGAAGGACAGCTACATCCAGCCGATGCAGAAGGTCCGCGGCGACGTGGACCGCTTCCGCACGCACACCGCGGTCGTGTTCCTCGACACGAAGCAGTTCCGCCAGCTCGGCGACGACACGCTCCAGGTCGGCCCGCCGGCCGTCGGCGACTGGGCGCTCGGGTCGGACAACCGCAAGTACCTCCACCTCACCGGCTACGCCGACCCGGTACCGAAGGACTACGCGCTGGTGAACGTGCGGACCGGCGAGCGGAAGCCGCTGTTCACGAACTTCGGCGGGTCGGCGGCGCTGTCGCCCGACGGCCGGCACGTCCTCGCCTACGACGGCAAGGACTGGTCCGCGGTCGCCGTCGCCGGCGGCGCGAAGCACAACCTCACCGCCGGCGTGCCGACGAAGTTCTTCAACGAGGACGACGACCACCCCGCCGACCCGCCGCCCTACGGCGTCGCCGGGTGGAGCACCGACGGCCGGTTCGTCCTCCTCCACGACCGGTACGACGTGTGGAAGGTCGCCGCCGACGGCAGCGGCGCCGAGAACCTGACCAAGACCGGCCGCGCCCAACACATCCGCTTCCGCCGGCTGAACGTGCCGGTGGACGAGGAGGAGCCCGACGACCGCAAGGGGATCGACCTGGCGCGGCCGATGCTGCTCGCCGCCGAGAACCTCGACACCCGCGACACCGGCTTCTACCGCCTCGACCCGGGCGGCCGCCCGCAGAAGCTGCTCATGGGCGCCAGCAAGTACGGCCCGCCGACCCGGGCGAAGCACGCCGACGTGTACCTGCTCACCGCGCAGAGCTTCACCGAGTTCCCCGACTACCACGCCACCGGCCCGGACTTCGCCGAACTGACACGCGTCACCGACATCAACCCCACCGTCCGCGACTACAACTGGGGCCGTGCCGAACTGGTCCGCTACCGGAACGCGGACGGCGTACCACTCAGCGGGGTGCTGGTGAAGCCGGAGAACTTCGACCCGGCGAAGAAGTACCCGATGGTGGTGTACATCTACGAGCGGCTGTCGGACGGGCTGCACACGTTCTGGGTGCCGAACGTCACCCGCGGGCAGGTCATCAACCCGACCTTCTACGCCAGCAACGGCTACCTCGTGCTGATGCCGGACATCGCCTACAAGGTCGGCTCGCCCGGGCAGAGCGCGGTCAAGTGCGTCCTCCCGGCGATCCAGGCCGTGGTGGACAAGGGGTGCGTGGACGAGAAGGCCATCGGCATCAACGGCCAGTCGTGGGGCGGCTACCAGATCGCGTACATGGTGACGCAGACGAACCGGTTCCGCGCCGCGGTCGCCGGGGCGCCGGTGTCGAACATGGTGAGCGCCTACGACGGCGTCCGGTGGGGGAGCGGGCTGCCGCGGCAGTTCCAGTACGAGAAGGGCCAGAGCCGGATCGGCGACACGCTGTGGAAGGCGCCGATGCGGTACATCGAGAACTCGCCGATCTTCATGGCCGACCGGGTGGAGACGCCGCTCCTGATGATCCACAACGACCAGGACGACGCGGTGCCGTGGTACCAGGGGGTCGAGTACTACCTGGCGCTGCGCCGGCTCGGGAAAGAGTGCTACCTGCTGAACTACAACGGGGAGAAGCACAACCTGGCGAAGAAGGCGAACGCCCGCGACTTCGCGGTGCGGATGTTCCAGTTCTTCGAGCACCACCTGCGCGGCCGGACCGCCCCCGAGTGGATGACGAGCGGCGTCCCCTACGCCGACCGCGACCGCGAGCGGGAACGGGCGCGGCAGCCACTCGCCCCGGCGAAGAAGTAGCCCGGCCGCCCCGCGGTCCTTACAAGCCGAGCTTGCGGCGGACGTCACCCGCGACCTCGTCCGGGGGCGGGGCCACGTCCACCACCACCTCCCCGGCCGGCGGCTCCAGCGCGGCGAACTGACTGCGGAGCAGGTCCGGGTTCATGAAGTGCCCCTTCCGCGCCTCCAGCCGGTTGCGGATCAGCTCCTCCGAGCCGTGCAGGTAGACGTACCGGACGCACGCCGGGTCGTTCCGCTCCAGGTACTCGCGGTACTCGTCCTTCAGCGCCGAGCACGCGACGACCACGTCCTCGCCGCCCGCGCACGCGGCGTCGATCCGCTGCCGCAGCGCCCGCAGCCACGGCTTCCGGTCGGCGTCGGTGAGCGGGGTGCCGCCCCTCAACTTCTCGACGTTCTCGGGCGGGTGGTAGTCGTCGCCTTCGACGAACTCCCACCCCAGGTCGGCGGCCAGCTTCTCACCAACCGTCGTCTTCCCCGACCCGGACACGCCCATCAACACGACCACCATGTCCGCCTCCGTTAGCGTGCTTCCGCGGCCACCAACTCGTGCGCGGGCCGGTCCGGCGCGGGCGGCCGCGTCCACCGGTCGGCGAGGCGGAACGCGAGCGGGTTGAGGGTGATGGACAGGATCGCCCCGGCCACGACCAGGCTCTGCCCCTCCGGCGGCATCAGCTCCAGCGCCACCCCCAGCCCGGCCAGGATGAACGAGAACTCGCCGATCTGGGCGAGCGCCGCCGACACGCTCAAGGCGGTGCCCCGCGACCCGCCGAGGGCCAGTACGATGCCCAGCGCTGCAATCGACTTGCCGACGACGATGATGCCGACCACGGCCGCCACCCGCGGCGGCTGGTCGACCAACACCCGCGGGTCGAACAGCATCCCGACCGACACGAAGAACAGCACCGCGAACACGTCCTCCAGCGGCTGCAGCTTCTCCACCGCCTTGTGCCCCACGTCCGAGGCGTTGAGCACCATCCCGGCGAAGAACGCGCCGAGGGCGAACGACACCCCGAACACCTCGGTGGCGGCGTAGGCGATGCCGACCGACTGGCCGACCACCGCCAGGGTGAACAGCTCCCGCGACCCCGTCCCCGCCACCTTCTTGAGCAGCCACGGGAAGACGCGGGTGCCGACGACCAGCATGAGTGTGATGAACGCCGCGACCTTGCCCAGCGCGACCCCGAGCGTGGCCCACAGGTTCCCGCCGTCCGCCGCGGCCTTGCCGCCGAGCGGCCCGGCCAGGGCGGGGAGTAGCACCAGGGCCAGAACGATGGCGAGGTCCTCGACGATCAGCCACCCGACGGCCAGCCGCCCGTCGTCGGTGTCCAGCCGGTCGCGGGCCTCGAGCGCCTTGAGCAGCACGACGGTGCTGGCGACCGACAGGGCCAGCCCGAACACCAGCCCGGCCCCGGGCGACCAGCCCCAGAGGTATGAGACCCCGGCACCCAGCGCGGTGGCGGCCGCGATCTGCACTACCGCCCCGGGCAGGGCCAGCTTGCGGACGGCCCACAGGTCGTGGATGGAGAAGTGCATCCCCACGCCGAACATGAGCAGGATGACCCCGATCTCGGCGAGCTGGTGGGCCGCCTTCACGTCGCCGACGAACCCGGGGGTGAACGGGCCGATGGCGACGCCGGTGAGCAGGTACCCGACGAGGGCCGGGAGGCGCAGCCGGGCCGCGACGAACCCGAGGGCGAACGCCAGGGTGAGGCCGACGGCGATCAGGGCGATGAGGGACGTTTCGTGGTGCACGGGAATCCTTCCGCCGGGTGGGGGGGTGGTTCGTCGCGACTCCCCGGTCACCCGCCGCCCCGGCCGCGCAACACGGCGTCGTGGGCGGCCAGCTTGTACAGCTCGCCCAGGGTCGGGTGGTTGAAGCAGGTGTCGAGCAGGAGGTCCGCCCCGGCCCCGACCATGAGCGCCATCACCCCGATGTGCACGACCTCGGACGCGACCTCGCCGATGACGTGGACGCCGAGCAGCTTGTGGTCGGACCGGCGGAACAGCAGCTTGAGGAACCCGCACTCGTCGCCGATGATCTTGCCCCGGGCGACGTCCGGGTAGGCGACCCGGCCGACCAGGTACTCGACCCCGGCGGCCTTCAGCGCTTCCTCCGTCTCGCCCGCGGAACTCACCTCCGGGACGGTGTAGATGCCGGTCGGCAGGACGCGGGCGACCGGGCCGCCGGTCGGCTTCCCGAACGCGTGCCCGGCGGCGGCCCGCCCCTGCTCGGCGCTGGTCGAGGCGAGGGCCGGGAACCCGATCACGTCGCCGACCGCGTAGATGTGGGGGACGCCCGTCTGGAAGTGCTCGTTCACCTCCAACCGCCCCTTGCGCGCGGGGCACAGCCCCGCGGCCCCCGGGTCCAGCTCGGCGGCCCGGCTGGCCCGGCCGGCGCAGATCAGCACGTGGTCGGCGGCGAGGACGCGACCGGAGGACAGCCCGAGCCGCACGTCCCCGGCCGGGGGGGCGTCGCAGGAAGCGACCGACTCGCCCCACACGAACCGCACCCCGAGCCGCCGCATGGCGGCCTCCAGCGCGGCGGACAGGTCCGCGTCGAGGAACGGCAGGAGTTTGTCCCGCCCGTCGATCAGGTGCGTCTCGACCCCGAGGGCGGCGAACATGCACGCGTACTCGCTGCCGATCACGCCGGCCCCGACGACGGCGATCGACCGGGGCATGCGGTGTAGACTGACCAACTCGTCCGAGTCGTGGACGCGGTCGTGGTCGAACGGGAACCCGGGCGGGCGGAGCGGGGTCGAGCCGATCGCGACGACGACCTTGTCGGCGCGCAGCTCGCACCCGCCGCCCGACCCGTCCACCACGACGGCGTGCGGCCCGCCGAACCGGGCGGTGCCGTGAACCACCTCCACCCCGTACCGGCCGAGCAGCCCACGGATGTGGTCGCGGTGGGCGGTCTTCACCGCCCGCTCGTGCCGGAGCACGTCGTCGATGGTCACGTCGCGGCGGAGGGACAGGTCCACCCCGTGCAGGTCGCGGCTGCGGAGCCCGGACAGGGCGAGGGCGGTCTCGCGGAGGGTCTTGCTCGGGAGGGTGCCGGTGTTGACCGCGGCCCCGCCGACGAACGGGGCCTTCTCGACGACCGCGACCCGCTTGCCGAGCCGGGCGGCGGTGACGGCCGCAGCTTCGCCGGCCGGGCCGGCGCCGATGACGACGAGGTCGAAGGGGGGTGGCACGGGGGCGGCTCCGGCGCGGCGCGGTCGGGTACGGTCCGACCGGCTCCCACACAGGGTCCACCCGGATGCCGTCGCGGGAACGCCCCGCAAGGAGGGAGCCAGGTCGGAACGACCGCTCCCGTCGCAACGACCGCCGCGCACGCGCCCGGATCGGGTCGGTGGGGTGGTCTGCTGCGTGGTGCCTAGCACACGACGTGCCCATCCGGTTTTGCGGACAGGCAGCTGTCACAGTGCGGTCGGGACGACGAGAACGGGGCGGTGAGGTCACGGAAGATGTTCAACTCCTGGGCGCGCCGCCGGAAGTTGGCCAGCGGCCGTGCGCCGAATCACGCCCGTGGTGCCGGGCCGGGCACCTGGCCGTGCCACTCGATGCGGACGAGTGACACGGCACCGGCCGGGAGGAGGAGATCCTGGCCGCTGCCGGTCCCGTGTGTGGGCGAGCGGGAGATCGACGGCGTTGCCGCCGGTCGTAACGCCCGGCGGGCGTTACGACCGGCGGCAACGGTCGCCCAGGTGTTGTCGGCCGCGGCGCGGCCGGGTAATGTCGGCGTGTCACGCCCAGGGCACCCACATGTCGGACGACCGAACCCAATTCGCCCCGCCGACGCCGGCCCGGACGGTGGCCACACCGCCGTCCGAATCGCCGGCGGACACCGGGAGCACGATCCCGGCCGCGCGGCTCACGCTCCACGTGCCGGCCGGGCTCCCGGACGTGCCGGGGTACCGGGTGACCGGCGAGATCGGCCGCGGCGGGATGGGCCGGGTGCTGACCGCCACCGACCTCCGGTTCGGCCGCGACGTGGCGGTGAAGGTGCCGCTCCCGGGCCACGCCGCCGGGGAGACCGGGCGGCTGTTCGTCCGCGAGGCGGTCATCACCGGCCGGCTCGCCCACCCCGGTATCCCGCCGGCCCACCACCTCGGCGAGCTCCCCGACGGCACGCCGTTCCTGGCGATGAAGCTGGTCCGCGGCCGCACCCTGGCCGACCTCCTCGCCGCCCGCCCCGACCCCGGCCACGACCTGCCGCGGTTCGTCGGCGTGGTCGAACAGGTGTGCCAGGCGGTCGGGTACGCCCACGCCCAGGGCATCGTCCACCGCGACCTGAAGCCGGCCAACGTGATGGTCGGCGCGTTCGGCGAGGTGCAGGTCATGGACTGGGGGCTCGCCGCCGCCGGGGCGGGCACGGTGCTGGTGGGCGGCGGCGCCGACGGCGCCCCGGCCCCGGGCACCGGGGTCACGGGCACGCCGGCGTACATGGCTCCGGAGCAGGCCCGCGGCGGGCACGTGGACGCCCGAGCCGACGTGTTCGCCCTCGGCGGCGTCCTCGCCGCGGTCCTGGTCGGGCGGCCGCCGTTCTGGGCCGAGGACGCGCACGCGACGCTCGCCCTCGCCGCGGCCGGCGACACGACCGCGGTACTCGCCGCGCTCGGCGCGTGCCCGGCCGACCCGGACCTGATCGGGATCGCCCGCCGCTGCCTGGCCGCCGACCCGGCCGCCCGCCCGGCCGACGGGGTGGCCGTGGCCCGGCTAGTGGAGGCGTACCGGCGCGGGGTCGAGGACCGGCTCCGCGCCGCCGAGCGCGACCGGGCCGCGGCGGAGGCGCGGGCGGCCGAACAGCGGAAGCGGCGCCGCGTCCAGCTCGCCCTGGCGGCGGCGGTGCTCGTACTCGTCGCCGGGGCCGGCGGGGTCGCCGTGTGGCGCGTCCGCGAGGCGGCCGACCGCCGGGCCGAGGAGGTTCAACGGGAGACCGAGGGGCGCGAGCAGCGGGCGCGGGCGGCGGCCGAGGACGAGCGCCGGGAGCAGGCCGAACGGGACCGGAAGGCCCGGGCGACCGCCGCGGTGGCGGGGCTGCTGGACCGGGCCGAGGCGGGACTGCGGGCGGGGGCGGCAGACCGGGCGGGGCCGTTCCTCGACCAGGCTGCACGCCGAGCGGCGGACGACGGCGTGACCGACCACGCCGCCCGCCTCGCCGCGGACCGGCGCGACCTGGCGATGCTCGACGAACTCGACCGCGTGGACGCCTACCGCTGGACGCCGATCGGGCTGCGCTACCCGCCGCCAGCGGACGTCGCCCGCCGGTGGGCCGAGGCGTTCACGAAGTACGGGGTCGTGCCAGGCGCCGCGCCGCCGGTCGCGGTCGCCCGCATTCAATCAACCCCGATCCGGTCCGCCCTTCTCGCCGCCCTGGACGGGTGGCTGGCCCGCACCCCGTCGGCCGCGGTACGCGACCTTCTCGCGGCGGCCGACCCGGACCCGTTCCGCGACGAGGTGCGGCGGCGACTCGCGGCCGCGGACGCGGCCGGGCTGGCGGCGCTCGCCGGCCGCCCCGAGTGGCCCGCGCAGCCGGCCGGCATCGTCCGGGCCTACGCCGCGGTGCCCGGCCTGCCGGCCGGGGCGCGGCGGGCGCTGCTGGAGCGCGTCGCCGGCGCCCGCCCCGACGACTTCGGGCTGGCGATGGACCTCGGCGGCACCTACCCGATCAACGACCCGGCCACGGCCGCCCCCCGGGTACGGTGGTTCCAGGCCGCGGTCGCGCTCCGCTCCCGGAGCGCGCCGGCCCGGCTGAGCCTCGGCGCCGCACTCCGCGGGGCGGGTGACCGGGACGGGGCGGTCGAAGCCGGCCGCGAGGCTGTGCAGCTCGACCCGGGGTCCGCGGCCGCCCGCAACAACCTCGGGAACGCCCTCGCGGCCCGGGGCGACCTGGACGGGGCCGTCGCCGAATTCCGGGAGGCGATGAAACTCGACCGGGCCGACGCCCACCCCCACCACAACCTCGGCAACGCGCTCGTCGAGCAGCGCGACTGGCCCGGTGCGGTCGCCGCCTACCGGGAGGCGATCCGGCTCGGCTCGACGGACGCGGCGACGCGCGTCGGCCTGGGGAACGCGCTGCTGATGCGGCGGGACGCGGACGGCTCGCTGGCCGCGTTGCGGGAGGCCGTCCGACTCGACCCGAACGACGCGGCCGCACACAACGGGCTGGGGAACGTCCTCCGCGCCCGCGGTGACCCGGCCGGCGCGGCCGCCGCGTACCGGGAGGCGATCCGGCTCGACCCGACTACCGCGCCGGTGTACGGCAACCTGGGGCGGGTGCTCCAGGCGACGGGGGACTTCGACGGGGCCGTCGCGGCGTACCGGGAGGCGATCCGGCGCGAGCCGGAGAACCCGGCCCACCACAACGGCCTCGGACTGGTGCTGGAGGCCCGGCTCGACCTGGCGGGAGCGGAGGCCGCGTTCCGGGAGGTGATGCGCCTCGACCCGCGCTCGCCGTTCGCCCCGGGGAACCTGGGCGAGGTGTTGCGGAAGCAGGGGCGGACGGCCGAGGCGGCGGACGCCTACCGCGCCGCGCTCGCCGCCCGCCCGGACCTCCGCTTCGCCCGCGAGGGGCTGGCCTACTGCCTGCGCGTCTTGCGGGGCGAGGTGCCGACTGCGCCGCCGCCGCGGCCGGCGGGTGAGCTCGCAGGCGGCCAGGGTCGTTAGGCCGGGGCGCGAGCCCCGGTGGGGTGGTGGTGGTGCGCCGGGCGACTACCTCCGGGGCTCGCGCCCCGGCCTAACAAGCCACCTGGACGACCTGCGCCCCGGCAACTCACTGCGTCGGGCCGCGGCCGATGTAGCGGTCCAGCCAGTCGAACACCTCGCGGTGCCACACCAGCGCGTTCTGCGGCTTCAGCACCCAGTGGTTCTCGTCCGGGAAGTAGACGAGGCGGGTCGGGACGCCCTTCTGCCGTAGCGTGTTGTAGTACTCGAACCCCTGCGTCACCGGCACCCGGTAGTCCTTCTCGCCGTGCAGCACCAGCGTCGGTGTCTTGAAGTTCGCCGCGAACCGCTGGGCGCTCTGCCGGTCGATCCGGTCGAGGTCGCGCCACGGGAACGCGCCGAGAGCGCGCTGCCGGCCGGCGACGACGTCCGACGCCATCTGGCTGTGGTAGCTGTACACGCCGGCGTGGCAGATGTGGGCCTTGAACCGGTCGGTGTGGCCGTTCAGCCACGCCATCATGTACCCGCCGTAGCTCCCACCGGCCGCGGCCATGCGGTCCTTGTCGATCCACGGCTTCGCCTCGAACCAGTCGGTCGCCTTCATCACGTCGGCCAGCGGCTTGGTGCCGTAGTCGCCGGTGATCGAGTCGGCGAAGCGCTGGCCGAACCCGCTGGAGCCGTGGAAGTTCACCACCCCGACGACGTACCCGCGCGCGGCCCACACCTGCGGGTTCCACCGGAAGCTGAACTCGCTCATGATCCCGTTGTGCGGCCCGCCGTGGACCATCTGCACCAGCGGCCACTTCTTCGCCGGGTCGAAGTCGGGCGGGTAGAAGACCCACATCGGCACGTCCGCGTCGTCCGCGCCCTTGAAGGTCACGCTCTCGACCTTGCCGAGCTGCCACGACTTCACGAGGTCGTCGTTGAAGTGCGAGATCTGCACCGGCTCCTTCATCCCGGGGCCGTGCGCGAACGCCGTCGGCGGTTCGTTGAAGCTGCTGCGGAGGTACACCCCGAGGCGCACGTCGCGGGCGAAGTCGATTGCCCGCTCGGAAAACTCGCCGGCGACCACGAACCGCTTGCCGTCGGCCACGTTCACGAAGTTGATGCGGACGTACCCGGCGTCCTCCACCTCGACGGCCAGCCGCCTGCCGTCCGGCAGCCAGCGGGGGCTGGCGCAGCTACGGTCCAGGTCGGCGGTCAGCTCGCGCGGCGCGGCGTCGCCGGTCCGAACCATCACGCGCTGCCGGTCGGCGTAGAAGAATCTGGTCGTCTGCCGCAGGAACGCGATCGACTTGCCGTCCGGGCTGTAGACCGGGCTGGTGTCGGCGGCGGGGTTGTCGGTGGTGATGTTCTTCGGTTCGCCCTTCTCACCGAGGCGCAGCACGAACAGGTCCGCGTTCGGGTCGATGCCCGGGTCTTTCGAGGCGTCCGCGACGACGCACAGCTCCGCCCCATCGGGGGCCACGTCGTAGTCGTCGGCGGACGGTTCGTAGGGCCGCAGGTGGAGCTTCGTGCCGGCGAGCAGGTTCGTATGCTTGCCCGTCCCCACGTCGATGCCGAACACGACCGGCCGCTTGCCGTCCGTCAGCCACCGGTCCCAGTAGCGGTACACCGTGTCGTCGATCACCACCGCCTTCGCCTTCTTCTCCTTCTCGGCCTTGTCCTTCTTCCGGTAGGCGGCGTCGTCCGGCGTGTCGGGCCACGTCCACGCGACGGCGTAGAGCGTCTTGGAATCGCCGGACCACTTCAGGCCGCTCGGGCTCATCGGCATGTCGGTGACGCGCCGGGCCTCGCCGCCGGTCGGCGCGATGACGTACACCTGCGGCCCCTCGTCCGCGCCGCGCTTGCCGGTGAAGGCGATGAGCTTGCCGTCCGGCGACCACTTCGGCCCGGCGTTCTTCCCCGGCGCGTGCGTGAGCTGGACCTGCCGCGAGCCGTCGGTGGCGAGGAGCCACAGCTGCGAGGAACTCTCGTCCTTCGGCACGTCCCACGTCACCACCTCGACGACGGCCCACCTGCCGTCCGGGGACACGCTCGGCGGCCCGACCCGGCGGACGGCCCAGAGGTCGTCCGGCGTCATCGGCCGCGGCGGGGCGGCGGCCGCGGGGCCGCCCAGGAGCAGAACCACCACCGGGATCGCGCGTCTCATGCACTCCCTCTCTTGACAGGAACCGGCCGGGTGTGCCGATCGTACCGTTCGCGCCTGCCGCCGGGGCGGCGATTTTCCCACACCGGGTTCGGTCGCCGCGCTGGACTCGCCCGGGTTGTGTCCTACGCTACCCGTTCCCCTAGGGAGGATCGAGGGCGTCATGGCGAAGGTGAAGAGCAAGAAGCAAGTCATCGAGGACGACGAGGTCGATGCGCCGGAGCCGGCGCCCGAGCCGGTCGCGCCGGCCGCCGCCCCCGCCCGCCGGGCGGACGACGGCATGGTGTTGGACCTGGAAGGGCTCGGCGGCGAGGTGGCGAGCGCGCTGGTCGTGAACGGGCTCCGCGCCTACCTGTCGGTGGTGAACCGGGGCGTGAGCGCGGTCGCGACGAACCGGGCGCACACGGCGTTCGTGCCGGTGCGGATCGAGTCGTGCGACGGCGGGCTCGACGTCAAGCGCGACGAGGCGAAGGCGCTGGTCGACGGGCAGGGCGTGCTGGCGTTCCTGGTCGGCCCGGACGACGACCGGCAGCGGTACTACCTGCCCGTGTCCGAGTACCTGGAGATGGCCGAGGACCGCGGCGACACCGGCCTCCGGCTGGACGTCACGGCCCACGCGCGCTGGCTGGAGAAGTACGAGGGGCACGCCGGCGTGAAGCGGGCGTTCGCGCGGTTGCTCGGGTAGTCGTCCGCCGCACCTCAGTTAGCAAGTCGCCCGGTGGGGCCGGCGTCCCGAGCCGCGGCCGGCGGGACGCCGGCCCCACCGGTCAAATCCGTTGCAGTGGACTCCAGTGCCCGTGGTGCAGCCGGGTCACCTGCCCGGCGCTACCGGCCGGCGCCCAGGCGGGTACGGCCCCGGGGCCAAGCGGTGTGCGCGCTCCTGAGTGGGGCGTACCGGGGCGGGAAGAGGGGCGTCGCTCGACTCTGCCTCGGCCTGTTCGGGGTGCCGATCAGACCGGCCGCCGTGTGCGACCTCCAACGGAAGACGGCGATCGCGCTGGAGCCGACCGACCGGGAGGCTCTTGCCCACGTCGCGGGCGAGCCGGCGAACGTGGACGAGACCGGGTGGCGGGAGGGGACCAAGCGGGGCTGGCTGTGGGTGGCGGTGAGCGCCTCGGTGACGATCTTCCTCGTCCGCCTGTCACGTCTCTGGGGCGCCCTAGAGCTTGTTATGTGCCCGCTTTAACCGCTTACGTAGCCATAGTTTGCGTCGCACTATCCGGCAGGGTGGCCCAGCCGCAAATCCAGTACTCTACACCACTTGCGGCGGCGGACTCCGCTGATTCATAACAGGCTCTAAGCCGTCGATAAAGTGTTAGGCATCCGGTTCGATGCGCCTGGGAAAAACTTCGGAAGGCGTATCCACTCGCGTCTTCCGAGCGATCGACCAGTACGCGGCTTCGGCAATGAAAAGGGCGATCACGAGCGATGCGGCGCCACCAAGGCTAAGGAAGTGCCGATCTAGAAGTAAGATGACGACTCCCCCGACCGCACCCGAGCATCCCAGCCCGATGTAGAACGCGGTATTGTTCAGCGCCAGAAGCAAGGGAGCCACATGGGGCGCCGTCTTCACGAGTCGATGTTGCTGCGGGACCATCATGCCCCAGCCGCACACGGCCCAAACCGCGAGCGAAATGACGGCGGTCACCGAATGCGCAGACGCCCACGGCAGCAGGCAGAAATTCACGACGGCGATCGAAAGCGCGCAATTGATGATGCGCCGGCTCTCGTATTTGTCGACCAGCGGTCCCGCCAACACGTTGCCGGCCGTTGCAGCCAGGCCCCACAGAAACAGGAACCCTGCCAGGACACGCTCGTCCCCACCCGTGACGCGGTCGAGAACAATCGCCACGTAGGTGTAGACCATCAGGAAGCCGCCGTATGTGAACAGCGTCGTCATCAATGTCAGCGCGACTCGGACGTCACGCACGGGCGCAAAGCGTTGCCGGATCGAAACGCGCGGGGTCTCGGGTAGGGATTTGAGCAGCAGTCCCACGCCGAGCATGGAAACGCCCCCGAGGACCGCGACGAACCAGAGTGTGTAGCGCCAGTCGGTAAATCCACCGATGAAGGTGCCCAACGGGGCACCGAGCGCGGTCGACCCGGCGAGCCCTGCTGTCACGATGGAAAGCGCGCGGCCTCTACGCCCGGGAGTGACCAGGGACGAAGCTACGCCCAGGGCCGTCGGGGCAAACATTGCCGCCCCCAGCCCCGCCAAGGCACGACTCGCCAACACGGTGTTCAAGTCGTTGGCCAGCGCGGTAATCGCGTTGCCGACGACGAAGGTGCCGAGAGCGGATACCAGCATGATCTTGCGCGGCCAATCGCCGCCGACAGCCGCCATCAGGGGGCTAGTACCGCGAAGGAGAGGGCATAGACGGTCACCATCTGCCCCGCGAGGCTGACCGAAGTGTCCAGCGAGTCGGCAACGCTCGGCAATATTCCAGCCACGACAAAATTGTCAGTGCCCAACGCGAACATTCCGAGGGCAAGCACTGCCAATCTAAAGTCCATCACATCTCCTGGGCCAGAGTCCTCGGCCCGAACAGCCCCGGGATGCCGGGCGGGGCGAGTCCATCGAACCGCGGGGGTCACACCGCCCCACACAGCACGAGGGGGGTGAGCAGGACGACGTCCGCCAGAGCTCGTGCCACCCGCGGGCGGTGGCGGCAGGCGACGTGGACGGCCAGGAGGCCGAGGGCGGCACCTGCGACGGCCAGGCCGACGGTCGACGGAAGGGCGGCAGGGGCGGCGAGGAGCGAGCCGCACAGCAGCCAGTCCGGCCAGCACACCGGGCCGCCGGACTCCCAGCGGTCGATGAGCCGACAGTTGAGCCAGCAGAGGCCGCCGAACGCCGCCACGCACGGCAGCCACTCGGTGCAGTGGCCGTTGGCCGCCAGGGGCACGGCGACGCCCGCCGCGAACCCGGCTGCCACGAGCAATTCCTTCCCTCCGGGCAGGGCTCGGAGGTGGCCCGCGAGAGCATGGACGAGGGCCAGGTAGGCAGTGACGCCGAGCCCGACCGCCAGCCCGTACTGCACGTACGCGACCGGCAGTCGGGAGGCGGCTACCGCCGCGAAGCCGGCGGCCACCAGCGCCCCGAGGACGAAGGTGCGCGGACGGCGGGCGGCGGCCCGGTGGCGGTCGGCGTCGATCGCCCCGCGGCGCGCGTCGAGATACCGGTCGGTCAGGTAGACGCACCAGACGGCGGCGGCAAGGGCGGTCGTGGCGGACCACGGGACGGGCACCCCAAACCGGGCGGCCAAGAACCGCTGCCACACGGCAGCCACCGCCGGTGCGTCGAGGGCGAGGATGTTCGGCACCAGCCACCAAGGGGTCGGTGCGGGGTCGGACCGGACCATAACTAAACCCTGAGCCGCCTTGATCGGAAATCCACTTACGGTCAGTCAGACGCTCGCGCTGTGGGGGGCTCGGGCCGAACCGCGACCTCCTGCCCGTCGAGCAGGGCCGACGGGTTGTCCGCGACAACCACGTCACCGTCGGTGAAGTCTTCCCACTCGGCGGGAATACTTTGGCCCGCGGGGCGGGTCTGCTTGCCCAGCACTTCGACGCGGTGCCGCTCGCGGACCCCCAGGCGGACGGGCGTCCTGGCCGCCTTGTTGCCCAGGAGGCGAACGACCCAGGCCTGGTCGTCTTGCAGGAAGACCGACGAGGTCGGCAGAGTCAGGGTCTGCGGCCGCGACACCGGGATTCGCGCCGTCGCGTACATCCCGGGCCGGAGCAGGCCCTCGGGGTTGGGCAGGTCGATTTCCACCCGGAGGGTACGGGTCCGGTCTTCCAGCGCCCAACTGGACCGTGCCACGCGCCCCGGAAGCTCGCGATCCCCCAGGGCCTGTACCCGGACCCGGGCCGGCCCGCCGTCGCGAACCAGGGGCGCATCGGCCTCGGGCACGTCGACGAAGATCCGCATGAGGTGGGTTTGCACGACCTCGAAGAGGGGAGGGGCCGAGGCCGCGCCCCCGGCCGGCGGCTGGACGTAGGCGCCGGTGTCCAGCTCCCTCCGGCTCACGACGCCGTCGTACGGCGCCTCGATGCGGGCGTACCCCAGGATCGCCGCGGCCCGGTCTCGGTCCGCCTTGGCCACACGCAACCGGGCCTCGGCGAACCGGATGTCCGCCGCGGCCTTGTCGCGGTGGGCCTTGCTCTCGACCAGTGTGGCTTCCGCCAGGGCCACGCTCGCGGCGGCCTCGGTGACCGCGGCGTCCGACGTCTTGAACTTCTCGTCGACCTGTTCCGCCTCCCCCTGTGACGAGGCAGCCGACTTCAGCGTCGATGCGACCCGCTTGTGCTCCGACGCCCACCAGGTTCTGGTCACCTCGGCCTTGGTCCGGGTCGCGGCGGACCGGCTGACGGCGGCTTCGGCCTGGATCACCTTGGCTTCGTCGACCCGCAGCATCGCCCGGGCCTGGACGATCTGCACCTCGACTTCGACGACCGTCGCTTCCTTCTGATGAAGATCCTCGACCAACTCGGGCACCCAGAGCTCGGCGAGGAGCTGTCCTTTCCGCACATGGTCGCCGATGTCGAAATGGTAGATCTTGATGAAGCCCGAGATCTTGGGGTACAGCGCGGTGCGCTCGAACGCGTTGATCTGCCCGGGCTGTTCGATATTGCGCTTGAGTATTTCTCGTTGTGGTCGGACCGCACTCACGCGCACCTCGGCCGGGGCGGGCTTCGCCTCCGGGGAGGCGGCGGAGCGGTTTTGGCGGTCGAACCCGACCCCTGCCGCCACGCCCGCCGCGGTGAGAACGATCGCGGCGAGGTACCTCCGGCGACCCGACATGACAAGAGGTAGGACCCGTTTCACCAGACTCATCGAGTAAATCCTTCGCTCAGGGGAGTGACTGCGGCCGGCCAGGGCGTTACGCCCCCGACGCCTCATTGGGGTTCGGGTGGTAGTACTCGCTCTCCGCGTCCCGCGGGTCGACCGAGGGCGACCGGGTCCGGCTCCGGGCCTGGACCACGGTGAATACCGCGGGCAACACCAACAAGGTCGTCATCGTGCCCGCCACGAGCCCGCCGATGACGGCCCGGCCGAGCGGAGCGGTCTGCTCGCCCCCCTCTCCCATCGCGAGGGCCATCGGCACCATGCCCGCCAACATGGCGAAACTGGTCATCAGGACCGGGCGGACGCGGTGCCGCGCGCCCTCGAGCACGGCAGCAGCAGCCCCCGCAGGGCCGACCGGGCCGCGGCGGCGTTCGCGCTCCGCGAAGGTCACGAGCAGGATGGCGTTCGCCACGGCCACGCCGACCGCCATGACCGCGCCCATGAACGACTGGATGTTGAGGGTCGTGCCTGTGACGAACAGCGCGACCGCGACGCCCGCCAGGACCGCCGGGACCGCCGCCACCGACACCAGGGCCAGCCTCGGCGACTGGAAGTAGGCCAGCAGCAGCAGGAAGATGGCCACCACCGACATGAAGATCCCCGCCGTCAGGCCGCCGAACATCTGGCGCATCGGCTCGATCTGCCCGCGGACGTCCACCCGCACCCCGCGCGGCGGGGGGCCGGCCCTCGCGAGGGCCTCGTCGATCGCCGTCGCGACGCGGCCGAGGTCGCTGCCCTCGATGTTGGCCGTCAAACTGATGTACCTCCGCATGTCGACCCGGTCGTACTCGCCGGGCCGGACTCCCTCGCGGACCCGGGCCACGTCGCGAAGCAGCACCTGGCCGCCCGGGGTGGGCTTGACCGGGATCGCACCGATCTCCTGCGCCGAATCGAGGCGCGGGGGCGGGACCTGGACCTGCACCTGGTAGCCGTTGCCCGACGCCAGGTCGGCCCAGTAGTTCAGGACGACGTACCGGCTGGACGAGGTCGCCGACAGCAGCGCCCGCGACACCTCCTGAACCGTGACCCGGCTCAGCCCGGCCCGCTCCCGGTCCACCGTGACCTCGACGGTCGGGAAGTCCTGCGCCTGCCCGAACTGGAGGTCGCGAAGGGCCGGCACTTTCTCCAACTCGGCCCGCACCTTCTGGGCGTACGCCAGGTCGTCGCTGAGTTTCGGGCCGTGAATCACCACCTCCACGGGCGTGGGCGAGCCGAAGCTCATGACCTCGTTGACGATGTCGGCGGGCCCGAACGAAAGGCGGAAGGCCCGCCGCCGCCGGGAGGCTTCGCCGGGGTCCAGCCCTTCGGCCAGCCACCGCGCCTCCAGTCGCGAGCCGAGGCGTTCCGGGAGCTCACGACGGAGCCGGGACTTGAGTTCCTCGACCCGGACCCCGCTGTCGTGTTTCAGGGCGACCCGCAAGACCGCCTCCTCCGGCCCACTGGTCCAGAGGAAGACACTCTGGTTGGGGAAGGTGGGCGGCGTCACCCCGACGAACCCCATCGTGACCTCGATCGCGTCAGGCCCGGCTACCTCGGCGATGACGTCCAGCGCCTGCCGGGCGATGTCCTCGGTCCGCTCGATCCGGGTGCCGCTGGGGGCGCGGAGGCGGACAAGAAATTGCCCGGTATCGACCGTCGGGAAAATCTCCCGGCCGAGCCGATCCACCACCAGTGCCAGCGTGCCCACGCTCGCCGCGAGATATCCTGCCACGACTCGCTTGCGGTTTCGGACGATCGCCCCGAGCACGCCGGCGTACACCCGGCCGAGCCGCCCGGGGGAAGCCGGGTGCCGCGAAGTGTGGGCGTCCGCGGCGGCCCCGTGCCGGCGGATCAACCAGACCGAGACGACCGGCACGAACGTGCTGGAGAGCAGGTACGAGGCGATCATCGAGAAGCCGACGGCCAGGGCGAGCGGCACGAACATCCCGCGGATCGCCCCCTCCATGGCGAAGACCGGGGCGAACACGGCCAGGATGCAGAGCATGGCGAGGAGCCGGGGGACGGCCGTCTCCTCGGTCCCCCGCCGCACCGCCTCGGCCACGGAGTCGGTGTGACCCATCTGCGAGTGGATGTTCTCCACCGCGACCGTGGCCTCGTCCACCAGGATGCCCACCCCCAGCGACAGACCGCCGAGGGTCATCAGGTTGACCGTCTGCCCCGTCGCCCAGAGGGCCACCAGGGCCCCCATCAGGGCGAGCGGGATGTTGAGCACGACCACCACCGCGCTCCGCCAGTCCCGCAGGAAGAGGAGCACCATGAGGCCCGTCAGGGCCGCGCCCAGGAGGCCCTCGGCGCCCACCCCCCACATCGCCTGGGTGACGAACGGGGACTGGTCGAATTCGAAGCGGATGTGCATGTCCGGCGGCAGCGCCTCCTGCATCCGCGGCAGGTTGGCCTTCAGCCCGTTGACGACCGCCAGCGTGGAGGCATCGGCCCGCTTGCTCACCATCAGGAAGACCGACCGCCTGCCGTTGACCAGGGCGTACCCGGTGGCCGTGTCCATCGCGTCGGTGATGGTGCTCAGGTCGCGGAGGTAGAGGTTCTCCCCGGGCCGCACGGGGATGCTCCCGAGCATCTGCGGGTCGGCGACCATGGCGTTCGACGGCACCATCGGGGCCTGGTCGTGGATGCGGGCGTTCCCCGACGGGACGACCACGTTGCCGGCGCTCAGGGCGGCGACCACGTCGTCGGGCGAGAGGCGGTAGGCCCTCAGCCGCCCGGGGTCGAGGTTGACGACGACCGCGCGCATGTTGCCGCCGATGGGCGGGGGTGCCGTGGCGCCCGGGATGCTGCCGAACATCCCCCGCACCCGGAACAGGGCGAGGTCCGACATCTCCCCGACGCTCCGGCCCGCGTCGCTGTCGACGACCAGGTAGCCGACGGGCACGCTCCCGGTGTCGTACCGGAGGATGAACGGCGGCTGCGTCCCGGCGGGCATGTACCCCCTGGCCCGGACGGTGTACCCGACCGCCTCGGCCATCGCCGCGGCCATGTCGGTGCCGGGGTAGAAGGACAGCTTGATCACCGCCATCCCCTGGATGTTCTTCGACTCGACGTGGTGGACGCCCGTCATGTAGATCGAGTGGGCCTCGTAGTACGAGGTGATCTGGCTCTCCATCTGACTCGGGTCCATGCCCCCGTAGGGCTGGGCGATGTAGATGACCGGCAGGTCGAGGGCGGGGAAGACGTCGATGGGCACCCGCCGCGCGACCAGGAGGCTGGCCACCGCCAGGGCCGCCACACCGGCCATGACACTGACCGGGTGCCGCATTGCGAAGGAGATCGGGTTCAACGACGAATTCACGGCAAGCTCCTCCGCATCCGAAGCCAGCGAGACCCCAGCTACCTATTGATAGGTAGGTGACTGGGGCAAAAAAAATCAGTCGCTCAGGCTCTCAATGATCCAGCGGGTGGCGGCCTCGAACCGGCCGACATCGCGGAAGGCCCGGGCCATCAACAATGCCCCTTCGAGCGCCGAGAACACGAAACGGGCGGCCCCGTCTGCGGGCCCTTTGAAGCGAAATGTCTGCTGCTCCCGTCCCTCCTCCAACACCTTTGCGAGCCAGGCCTCATTGTGCTCGAAGAGGCGCAGCACCGCTCGCCGGACGGGCTCCGGCAAGGTCTCCTGCTCGACCGCAAGCATGGCCCCCAGGCACATCCGGTTGTCGCACCCGATCGTGCTGGCCTGAAAGAGCTGAATGAACCGCTCCAGCCGCCGCTGCGGGTCCTTCTCCTCGGCGTCGAGCCGGGCGAGGTTCCTGGCGAACAACTCCCTCTCGTTCTCGACCATAGCCTCACCCAGATCACCCTTGGTCGGGAAGTGGTAGTGGACACTCGCCGTCTTGATCCCGATTTGCCCGGCCAGGTCGCGGTAGCTGAACCCGTTGTAACCCCGAGTCCGTACCAGCTTTTCGGCCAGATCCAGAAGCTCTCCGCGTGTGTCACGCTCGCTCATGGTTTGTGCCCGCCCGGGGATCGAGGGGGACTCCGTGCTGCCCAGGGACGAGGATGAGAGCCGGGTCACGTGTCAACTTTCTATTCCGTGTCCTTAATCTTGCCTACTAGATGGTAGGCAGTCAACTGGGCGGGAAGATTGAAGGCTATTACCAGACAAGGTGCCGTGTCCGAGGACTCGGCCGGCCCGTCCGAGATACACGACAAAGCTACAGTGCGAACGAGGCGGGCCGGTGCTGGTTCCGGGTAGCCCGTTGCCGCTCGGGTGAGGAGTAGACTTGGCCCCCCCTTCGGCTTGGCGGCTACCCACACTTCTGTTCGGGCGGGCCGGAAGGGAGGTTCGCGGCAATGTGCCGCTTGATGGGGACTCGACCGGTCCGCCCTTCCGCCCCCAGGAGGCCCTCCCGATGCCCGCCGATCCGGGCGCTGACGTTCGCACCGTCCCACGCCTCGTCGACCTCGACACCCCCGGGTTATTCCGCCCCCGCAAGCTGGGATTGTTGACGGAAGGCACCCGCACTCCCGTACCGGCAATGGGGCACGACGTGGGGGGAACGCCATCCCCGGTCGGGCGGCGGGGCCCGCACGACAGCTCTCATCATTTACCCACTTGTTCGCGCTGACCGGGTCGGGTACAAATATACCGGTCGTGCGCTAGATAGTTAGTTAGAATGCAATTTATCGTTCCAATGAGGTGCCCTCTCATGCCTCGGAGTACCGCGCCGCACGCCTGGCGGGGTTTCACGCTGATCGAGTTGTTGGTCGTCATCGCCATCATCGCCATCCTGATCGGGCTGCTCCTCCCCGCCGTCCAGAAGGTCCGCGAGGCCGCCGCCCGGTCGAAGTGCCAGAACAACCTCAAGCAGATGGCCTTGGCCCTCCACAACGCCAACGACACCAACAACCGGCTCCCGCCGATGGCCGGGACGTACGGCGGCGCCTACTACGCCCCCCTGCTGTTCCACCTCCTCCCGGGCATCGAGCAGGGGAACGTCTACAACATGGCCACCATCAGCGGGTACATCATCCCGATGTGGCAGACCCCGGGGCCGACCGCCGGGTCGTTCCTCCGCCAGACCGCGATCCCGACGTACAAGTGCCCGTCGGACCCGACCCTGGGGGTCAACCCGGCGACCGACTGGCTGCCGGGGGACGCGTCCTACGCCGGCAACTTCCAGGTGTTCGGCAACCGGGCTAACCCGACCAGCAGCGCCCCGGCCGACTGGGACGGGCGGGCGAACCTGACGGCGACCCTCACCGACGGGACCTCGAACACGGTGGTGTTCGCCGAGAAGTTGGCCGTGTGCGCCGGGAGCAAGGGGGCCGGGAACGGGGCGAGTGACGTCGGCGGGACGTGGTGGATGCGGGGGGTGTACAACGCCAGCACGTTCAGCGGGTCCGCCCCGGGGACGAACGACAGCTTCCCGGGGGACCGGTTGTCGGCCGTGTTCGGGGGCGGGAAGGGGAGCGACGGCACCCTGTGGTACACGGGGGTCGCGGCCATGTTCCAGGTCCAGCCGCAGAACCCGACCTCAACGGCCAGCCAGTGCGACCGGGGGAACGCGTCCGGGTTCCACTCGGGCGTCCTGTGCGTCGGTCTTGCGGACGGGAGCGTCCGCGGGGTCCGGACGTCGATCGACCCGTCCGTCTGGTGGGGCGCCCTGACCCCGTCCGGCGGGGAGGTCCCGGCCGGCGACTGGTGACCCGGCCGCGGCGGCCACGTACCACGTGGCCGCCCCTCGCCCGACCCGCTGTCGAGGCCCCCATCCCACTCCGTCTCCTACCGAGGTAGTCAGAGCGCAACGCTCGACGACCCCGCCCTTTCTCTACTCTCCGCCAAAGAGCCACGCGCGAGCTGGGGGGAGAGTGCCGACATGGCACCGGATCGGGAGGTCGTTTCCGATCCGGGGATCCGGGGGCGGTGACGGGCGAAGAGCCGGTTCCCAACGTCGAGGAGGGCTTGACCATACCCGCCATCGTCGGCCGAGTCCGTGTGTCCGAGGCGTGTCGGGAGATCGGTATCGTCCGGTCCCCCTACTTCCGCCAGGGGTGGCACCAGGCCTTCACCCGGTTCCGGGTGGGGAAGCAACTGCGGGTGTGCAGGTTGGAGTTGGACGCGGCGAAAGAGAACATGCGAGGCGACGCCGCCGAGGCGGGGGGCAAAGGCGGCCGTGCGAGCGGTGCGCAAGGCGCTCGGCCGGTTGCCGTGACCCGTGCGAAGCGCGCGGCATGAGCAGCGTCGTTACTTCGACCAAGCCGACGCCGGGATGCGGAGGTCGTGCTGAACTGGCGACGGGAAGACGACGGGCGACACAGCCGACAACCGTAGCCTGGTCGCGGCGCTGGCAGGTCGCTCGAACCGGTAGACCCACACGAGCGGCGGGGCGCTGGGGAGACTCAACCCCGGCAGTACCGGGTCGTTCTCCTTCAACCCGCGCTCACCCGGCTCATCGAGCAGGCGGTAGCGGTTCCCCTTGTCGTCCGTCAGCGTCACGTTCGGCGCCCCCCAGGGGGCGAATACGAGCTTCTTGTCGGCCGAGGCGTTTGCGGTCTCCACCCACAGCAGCAGTTCGGGCTGCGAGCCCTCCCTCGCACCCCCGCCGCCGATGATGTCCACGAGCACCGGCTTTCGCACCTCCGCCTTGAGCACCCTCACCTTCACGTCGCCGACCGTACTCCAGTCCGACACTGAGGGGCGGTCGATGGCCGGGTTGGCTCGCCCCGCGGCCGCCTCCCCCTTCACGGCGGCCTTTTCCCTCGCCGCCGCCTGTACTCGGTCTTGGAGATCCGCCTGGACGAGCTGGTCCCGGTTGCGCTCGGCGGCCAGGAACCACATCACGCCCACGCCCCCGCAGGACACCACGCCCAGTGTGCCGGCCGCGGCCAGCGCCCACACCCACACGGGCACGCCGCCGGTGGCCGTCACGCGGCGGGGCTCGTCGTCGGGTTCGTAGCCGTCCCGGTCGCGTGGCATGGTGGCACTCCGAGGGGTTCCCGGAGTGTATCCGTACCGGCCCGGGCGGGGTAGCTTCGGGGCCGTGGAGACCCGACCGACGCTTCTCCTGCCGGCCGGCAGGCTCCGCCAACGCCTCGGTCGCGGTGAAGGTGCTCTACCCCTTCGGGGGCGGGTCCGCATACTCGAGAACGCACGAGTCGTAGTGGTTCGCCAGCGCCGAGACCGCCGCGCGGACGAGCGCCGCGAACTGTTGTATCCGGGCCGCGGTCCGGATGTACTTCCCCACCATCCCGACGCACCGGTTCCAGTGGCCGTCCGCCCCCCCGTCGAACCCCGAGTGCGACCGCACGAAATGGGCCACGTCCGCGGGCCGCGCCAGCCCCCACGAGGCGATCGACCGCCCCAGGCCGTCGAGGACGTTCGCCTGAGCGTGCACGGCGAAGCCCTCCGCCGCGATCGGGCACGCGAGGAACAGGGCCGGATCGCGGTGGAACCCGATCACGCTCTCTTGCAGGCTCATGAACGCCAGGGTCGCGGGCGACGGCTGGCCGGGTCTTCTCGGCCGCGGCCATCCGCCGGAGGTCGTCCCGGCGGCGGACCAACCCCTGCAATTCCCGGATTTCCGGGGCCGGCGCCCACGGTCGGGGCTGCGGTCGCGGATGAAGGTGGCGATGGCCCGGGCGTCGGCCGGGTCGGTCTTGTTCCCCTGGCCGCCGGCCTGCCGGTCGGCCCAGGCGGCGAGGGCGGCGTGCCCCCGCGGGTCGTTGCCGAACGGCTTGCCCCGGGCCCGCCCGTCCGGGCCGAGCGGGCAGGCGTCGAGGGTGTCCTTCGACACGTCGATCCCGGCGAAGCCGGTGGCGGCGGTGCCCACGGCGTCCCTCCCCTCACGCTCACGGAATGCGGGGTGGGCTCGGGGAAAGCCGCCCCCCGGTATGGCACCCGAGGTCGAGGAGCGCCGGTGGTCGGTCCGCCATCTGGTTCGCGAGGTCGGGTGCCTCAGGCGCTGCATGCGGTTGGCCCGACCACCGGGCTGTCGCCTCAACGACCCCGGTAGGGTAACATGTGAGATGGGATGGCATGAGGCGACCGATGAGCAAGGGCGGGGGGCTGGGCTACGCCGGTAAAATGCCTCGAACGGAGGGCCGGTCGTGGCAAACCCCCGCAAGCGTGTGCCGGAGAACATACCCGGCGACTTCTTCGTGGACTCGACCTGCATCGACTGCGACACCTGCCGGCGGGTCGCCCCGGCGGTCTTCGGGCAGGCGGCCGCCACGTCGTTCGTGAAGGCCCAGCCCGCAGGGTCCGACCGGCGGGTTGCGCTGCGGGCGCTCCTGGCCTGCCCCACCGGCTCCATCGGGTGCCTCGGCGGCGACGACATAAGGGCCGTCACGGAGGACTTCCCGCTCCCGGTCGAGGGGCCGGTGTACTACTGCGGGTACAACTCGCCGAAGTCGTACGGTGGTAACAGCTACTTCGTCCGCCACCCCGACGGCAACTGGCTGATCGACTCGCCGAAGTTCGTCGCCCCGCTCGTGCGGCGACTGGAGGCGCTGGGCGGGGTCGGGCACATCTTCCTGACACACCGGGACGACGTGGCCGACGCCGACCGCTACGCCGCCCACTTCCACGCCCGCCGGGTCATCCACCGGGACGAGTTGCCGTCGCAGCCGGGGGCGGAGGTGGTGCTGGACGGCGCCGGGCCGTGGGCGTTGGCCCCCGGTTTCCTCGCCGTCGCCACGCCCGGCCACACGAGGGGCCACTGCGCCCTCCTGTACGATGACCGCTTCCTGTTCACCGGCGACCACCTGGACTGGGACCGGGACGGGCACCGGCTGGCGGCGTCCGAGGACTACTGCTGGTACTCGTGGCCGGAGCAGATCGAGTCGGTGCGACGCCTGGCCGACTACAACTTCGAGTGGGTGCTGCCGGGGCACGGGCAGTGGGTTCAACTGCCCGCCGATCGGATGCGGGAAGAAGTCCTGCGACTGGTCGAGCAGTTGACGGTCGGGCTCGGGCCGAGTGGCTAGGTTTGGTCGCCCGTCGCTCGCCAGCGGCCCTCTGACCACGGAGCCTTCATTCGGCCAGCTCGTAGCCCTCTCTCCAGGGCTGCGCCTCTGGGAGTTTGTCCGCCGACCCGGACCGGGGCCACCCCTGTGACCACCCGGCGATGACCCAGGTCCGACCCGACTTCCGCAGTCCGTAGGTGATGACGGTTTCCTCGTTCCTCGCCGGGGACTCGTCGTCTCCCTTGACGTGCTCGATGCCCCGGACGATGACACAGGCCCGGTCCCCCTCGCACCACCAGGCGTCGAGGCGGCGGAGGTACACCCACCGCCCGTGGTCCCAGCCGAGGAACCGGTCCCGCAGGCCGGCCGCACGCCCCTCCGGGCTGTGGTCGAAGTGCGGGTACGCCGCCGCCACCGTCAGCCAGTCCTGTTGGTGGAAGCCGGTGTGGTAGTCCTCAACGGGCTTGAGCAGTTCCGCCGGGACCGTCGTCGGGGGGACCAGGAACGGGGGGGCCGACGGCGGGCGGTAGGACGGGTCAGGCGGGTCGGGCTGTCCGGCCGGGATGAATGCGTCCTCCACTGCCGGCTGTGGGTTCTCGCCGGCCGCCTGCCCCTTTGCCGACCAGTGTTCCCGCCAGCCCGCCCACCACGCCTCGAACTGGCGCCCCCACGTCCCGATGTCGAGCGGCACGCCGTTCGTGAACGACTCCAGCGAGTCGCAGTCGACGGCCAAGCCCGTGGCGGTGCCGTGAGGTCCGTGGTTGTGTGGCTCGAACGAGACGTGGACACGCAGCGGCGAGGCGGCGTTGCGGCCCTCCGGGCCGCCGACCAGCGCCTCCCGGACGCACGCCATCGCCGCATCGAACTCGGCCTGAGGAGAGTTGACCGCCAGGTGCGCCTCGGCCGCCCCGTGCGGCCACTCCTCAAGGTCGGCGAGGGTGATGCGGGACGCAGGCCCGAACTCGGACGGCTTCACGGTGAGGCCGGCGGGCGAGTAGTACGCAACGATCCGCTCGACCCCGCCCAGTTTCAGATCGACGGTACCGTCTTCGACGGGCGTCCCGTCGACGTTGCGCCGGAGGCATCGGAAGGACAGGTGCAGCGATTTGAGGTGGCGGTCCCAGCGGCAGTCAACGAGTCGGGCGTCGTGGAGCAGCGGTGGGATGTCGTTCAAACCCGCCATGTCAGTCCCCTGCCACGCACCCGATGGCACGGGGAGAGGGACGAGCCGGCCCGGGACGAGGTTCGGCCCGGGCCGAACGATACCGGTTTCGCCAACGGCGGCTCGGGGGAGTGGCTCGTGGTGGTGTGGTAAGGATCGTCACGCACGCTACACCGATCCACCGTCGGGCACGGCCACGAACCCTTCACCCGCTCGCACGACGACCGGTTCGGCCAGGTCCACCCAACCGCCTTCGCCCGTTGTCACCGTGGCGATCAAATCGAGCCGCCCCCCGGTGACGGGATCGAGTCGGAAGACGGCGACACGTCGCCCGGTCTCGATGCCGTCCAAGTGGAAGCGGGGGATGATCCGGTCGTCGGCGAACCGGAAGGTGAAGTGCGCCTCGTGGTACAGCGGGATCATGGCGCCGCCCTCCGTGGGCGTCAGAGGCGCTCCGGGTCGGCAACCGTGCGCTCGTCCCGCACGTCGCCGGTGTTCAGCGTGGTGGCCGGCTCGAACAGCAGGACGTGGACCTCCTCGGCGGCGACCGGGCGGTGTTCGACGCCCCGGGGGACGATCAGGAACTCGCCCTCGCCCAGCGGGACGTGCCGGTCCCGGAACTCCATCGTGAACCGCCCCTTCACGACCAGGAACAGTTCGTCCTCCCGGTCGTGCTTGTGCCAGACGAACTCGCCGACGAACTTGACCAGCTTGACGTGCTGGCCGTTCAGTTCGCCCACGACCTTCGGACTCCAGTGGTCGGCGAACAGCGCCAGCTTCTCGCCCAGGTTCACCTTCTCCGTGGCCACGGCCTCGTCCCCGCACCGGAACCGCATCCGACCGGGGATAAGATAGCCGGCAGCGGCCCGACAGTCCGGGCGGCGGTCGGCACACGAAGACGCCGGCGAGGGCGGTGACGGACATGCACGACGAGACACTGCCGCCGCCGGCGGCCGCCGCCCGGCTCGCCGACGGGGTGGCGGTGATCCGGGCGACCCGGCCGGCGGGCGAGGGGTTCGGGCGGCACACCCACGACTACCACTCGGTCACGGTGCTGCTGTCCAGTCCCGGATCGTCGGTGTGGTGTTACGGCGACGGGAAGAGTCGATCCGTCCGCCCGGCAGCGGGGGACGTGTTCTTCTGTCCGGCCAACGTGCCCACGGCGGTTCGCACGGAGAAGGCGTTCGAGAGCATCCTGTTGTGTCTCTCCCCGGCCCTCTTCGGCCGTGCGGCCGACGCCGCCGGGGGCGTGAACCTCGGTGCCGTTGCCCCGGCGGTCATGCGGAAGGACTCGTTCATCCAGCGGGTCGTGACGACACTCGCCGAGGAAGTTGGTCGTGAGAGGCGCTCCGGGGGAGAGTTGTTCGCCGCCTCACTCGCCACCGCTCTCGGCGTTCACCTGGGCCGGGAGTACGCCGGCCCGTCCGGGCCGCGCAAGCCCTCGGCCCGGCTCTCCGACGACGAGATGGCCCGGTTGGACCGCCATATCACCCACCACCTCGACGCGCCCCTCACGCTGGACGCCCTGGCGTCGGTCGTGGGGCGGAGCCGGTTCCACTTCGCCCGGCTGTTCAAGGCGTCCGCCGGGGTGACGCCGCACCAGTACGTCGTCCGCCGCCGGGTCGAGCGGGCCAGGGAGCTCCTGCGGGCCGGGGGCGTCATCGCCGAGGTAGCGGCGGCGGTCGGCTTCGCCAGCCAGAGCCACCTGACGCTCCACGTCCGGCGGGCGTTCGGCTGCACCCCCGGCCAACTGGTCGGCCCCGGGAGCTAGTCCTTGTGCCCGACGACCAGGTAGTGCCGGGGCATCGACTCCCGCACGACCTCGGCCCGGAAGCCCGCCGCTTCGAGTTGCTTCGTCACCTGTCCCGGTTCGAGCCGCATCGCCTTCGGCGGGCCGACCTCCGCACCGACCTCGTAGTCCACCACCACGAATCGACCGCCCCGCTTCAGCCCCTCGTACACCTTCCGGGCGTATGCCTCTCGCCCCTTGACGTGGTGCCAGGTGTCCAGCGTCAGCACGGCGTCCACGGAGGCGGGCTGTAACTCGGGGTCGTCCGGGCCGACCTTCCGGGGCACGATCCTGGCCGGCCCCAGGTCGGCGCCGCGCTTCGCCAAGTACTCGACCATCGCCGGCTCGGCGTCGATGGCGATGACCGTGCCGCCCGGGCTCACCGCCCGGCTCAGGTGTGACACCATGTAGCCCGTCCCCGCACCGACGTCGGCGACCGTCGCCCCCGGCTTCAGGGCCAGGGCCGCAACGATCTCCTCCGGGCGCTGCCACGTGTCCCGCCCCGGGTCGTTCCACTTCTTCGCACGGTCCGCCGCGTCGGCGAAGGCGTGTTGGTGCTCCCCGTGCCCGGGCTGCTCGTCCGGTTCGGGTGGCTCGACCTTCTTGGGTTGCTGCTCGACGGCCTTGTTGCTGTCGGTCTCCGTCACGGCGACCTCCTTTCGCTGACCACACCCGGCGGTGTAGGCTGCAACTGCGATCACGAGTGAAAGAATGGCACGGCTCGTCACACGAATTCTCCCGGCTTGGTGCAGGAGTGTACGCCGCCGCACCCCGGCGGGTCTTCCAGGTGTGTGCTCTCCTCTTGCAGAATGTTGCTGTGGCGGCCGGTCAATGAAGGGCTGATCTGACGGCGGCTCGCCGCCCGGATGCAGGCGGACGGGCTGCTCACCCCGTTCCAGGCCGCGCAGCTGCTCCGCGGGAAGTCCCGCCGGTTCGTCATCGGCCGGTACAAGGTGCTCGACCGGATCGGGCTCGGGGGGATGGGCGAGGTGTTCCTGGCCGAGCACCTGGACATGCGCCGCCGGGCCGCCGTCAAGGTGCTCCCCCGGGCGCTGTCCGACAGCCCGTTCGCCCGGGAGCGGTTCCTCCGGGAGGCCTGGACGGCCGGCCAGATCGACCACCTGAACGTGGTCCGGGCGTACGACATCGGCGAGGACCGGGGGTAGCCTACCTGGTGGTGGAGTTCGTCGACGGGGTGAGCCGGCACGACCTGGTGACCCGGCCCGGGCCGCTCGCGCCGGACCGGGCGGCCCACTACCTGCTCCAGGCCACTCGGGGGCTCAGCTACCTGGCCGAGGCCCGAGGTACCGGAGGTGGTCGACGGTAGGCCATCCAACCGGATCGCGCCGGGCCAGCTGCCGACCGCAGGCTCCGCCCCTTGTGGCCGACTGGATGATCGAACTCACCGGATTCGCGGGAGTCGCGCGGAGCGGCGAAGCTCGTGGGCTTCATCGGCACGTCTCGTGCGTTATCCCATCCGGCATGGCGCCCCATCGGTGTCATCGTGACACCGTCAGGGGCTTGGGCAGGGCGAGCCGTCAGGGGGAGTTCCCTGGCGGATTATTCTGTTAATTGTTTTATATTGGTAAATTTCTTTTCAAGCATTTCTCGGATCTGCCTCCCGACATCCTCCCGCAGGGTCGGAGAGTACCCGACGTGGAAGTCGTGGGCGACTTTCTGCTGGTCGATCACGACTAGGGTCGGGAAGGGACACGGCGCGGGAACGGTGTGGAAGGCGCGGGCGGAACTCGTGAGGAGCGGGGAGCTGTTCAACCCGCGGGACGAGAAGGGCTACCGACTCGCGGGTTGGCGGAAGGCGAAGACGCCGTCGCTGCTCTGACTTTCGCTGGCAGTGGAGGTACGAGACCATGTTTCGGGCGGCCGGGATGCCGTCACGCGTGGGCGAGGTCATCCGAGCCGTGTAGCCGGAAGCGGGCGGAAGGGAGGGGGTACATGCGGCAGGGCCGTACCCCCTACAAAACTCCTATTACGGCAGATACACGGTTTGAGCGAGCGTGTTGTTGTCCGCGTCGTTGAGGATGAGCGGCAGCGCGGGCGCGCTCCGTGGGGGGAGTGCCACGCGGAGGCGGATGACCGGCGGCCGCGGTGCGGTGACGAGGCCACCCCCCGCGACCCGGCTGTACACCGTGTTGGTGTACTCGACGACCGCCAGCCCGCTCGAATCGGTCGTGACCGTGCCTGAAATCGGATTCCCGTTGCCGTCCTCGAGCCAGACGTTCGCCCCCGCCACCGGGGTCTGGCCGGTCTGGTTCAGGACGGTCACCGCGATCCGCCAGATGATCTCGACGTTGGTGACGGTTTGCGCCGTGGTCGGATTGGGGTTCATCACCGGAACCCGTCGACCGCTGTCGACCGCGACCTCGCCGGGGTTGTTACTGCCCTCGAACTGCTGGGCGATGAGCTTGATGTCCCGCACGGGGTTGGAGCTCGCACTCCCCAGCAGGAAGACGGCCTGGAAGCGGGCGTTCGGGTCGGTGACGCCGGCCGCCGTCCGGTCGGAGATGCCGGTCCCCGTCAACCGCCGGTAGATGTTCCCGTCGAACACCGCACCGGCGACGACCGGGTCACCGGCACCGTCGTTGTCGCCCAGGTTGAGCAACCGGTGGTTGCCGACCAACCAGTTGTTCAGGAACCGGACCCCCGTCCCGTCGCTGAGGGCGGCGATGGTCAGGGCGTACGCCCGGAATCTCGTGTCGTCGGTCTTCACCACCGCGGTGATGGTGTTGTTCTCGAACAGGTTGTTGGCGTTGGCGTTGGAGCTACTGCCCGAGTTCACGTTCTGGGTGACCCGCAGGCCGATCGCCGCCCACACGCCGGCGGCGTCCGTCTCCGCGAACAGGGTGTTGTTGCGGAACACCAGGTTCTTCTGGATCGAATTGTAGTTCCGCAGCCGAACCGCGGTCGCCTCCAGGGTGGACCCGCTGTCCGGGGCCAAGTCCCAGTACTCCAGGTTGGGTCGCTCCCGGGCCTCGAACCGGTTGCCGGAGATCAGCCCGTCGGTGATGTCACGGGTCCGGTCCGCACTACTCGTGGTGCCGGAGCCGTCGAGGATCAAGCCGCGGCCCAGCACGGGCTGGACGGTGTTGCCGGTGAGGTCGAAGAGCGTCAGCCCGCCGAGGAGGATGCCGTACCCGTCGGACACGATCGCCTTCTGCTGGATGGTGTTATTACTGATAACGGCGCGACTCACGTTGCCGCCCGTGCGCGTGTGGGTCCCGATAATGATGCCCGCCATCGGCGAGTTGAGCAGCGTGGTGCCCTCCACCCTCTTGATGTTCCGCGCGCCTTGGAGCTGAATCGAGGCGACCTGACGGCTCATGCGGTTGTGAACGGTATCCACCTGCGAGTCGAACGTACCGCCGAAGATGTCGGCGGAATCGACGCCGATTGCGTACAGGTTGCTCGTGTCCGGCCCCTTTACGAGCGTGTTCACGCCGTTCAGCGTGAGGCCCGCCGTACCCGCCGCGTTGATCGCGAAGCTCGCGTACGAGGTGCCGCCCTGCACGATGCTCCCGCCGTTTCCGGTGACGGTGAGGTTGGCGGCCTGCTTTGCGTAACCGTCCCTCAGGTTGTTCGGGACGGATTTGAAGTTGTCGAGGTTGAGCGCGATGATCCCCGAATCCCGGGACCGCAGGAGCCGGGCGTTGTCGATGTAGACGGTCGCCTGGCTATTGGACACCAGGCTGTTTTGGTCGACGCTCTCGTCGTAGTCCAGGGTGATTCGGATTCGGACTTTCGGGTTCAGGCCCTGGCCCGCCCCCGGGCTCGGATTCGCTTTCGGGACGAACCCGGCAACCACCCCGAATCCGCGGCCGACGCCGTCGGCGCCGTCGCCGGCCAGGAAGAACGGGCTTCCGACCGGGTTGGCGCTGGTGTAGTTGGCGTTCCACGTGCTGGGCATCGGCTGCCAATCGCCCGGCCCCGGAGTGTTCGCGTACGTGTACAGAATGGTAATGTTGATCTTGACCGCGTCGTTGTAGCCGAGCGAACGGGCCGTCACCATGGCGGCGTACTCGCGGCCCACGTCCAGCGCGAGGGGATTGCCGGCCGCGTCGGTAATGACGCCCGAGGTGATCGTCTGCGTGTTGCGGACCAGGCCGGCCGTGCGCTTACCCGTGGCGGTGGTGTAGGGACCGACCTTGTACACGTAGTCGCCCCAGAACCCGTTCAGCGCGCCGGGCCGGGTGGCGAACTCGGTCGCCTTGGCGACCCGAGTGAGGGGGGCCGTGGCGGTCGAGCCGGAGATGGTCCAGTTCGTGTCCGGTGTACTCGTGTTGACCGGCGACTCGAACCCGCCGTTCGGGACGACCGGGTTCGCGCCGGTGTCGTAGGTGATCGTGTAGCCGTTCAGGTCGAGGGTGACGTTCGGGGCCGTGACGAGAAACGCCGTGCCCGTGGCCACCACGTTCTTCGTCAGCCGATAGGTGGTGTTCGCGGTGCCGAGCACCCGCGGGCTGGTCAGGTTACTGAGGTCCGAGCCCGGCTGGTCCACGACGTCGACCACGTTCGTCGGCGAGGTGCTCGACACCGAGAAGGCGTCGACGTCCACGGCCGGGGCGTAGCTCTTCGTCTTGACCACCCCGGCGTAGCTGTTCGCCCCGGCGAACGTGCCGTCGGTGGCGGTCACCGCCCAGATGTTGCCCGTGCCGGCGGTGTCGGTCACCCAAACGCCGGAGGAGTTCAGGTACTGGTTCGTGTCGAGCCGCTGCACCCGCCCCTGGAGGTTGTTGGAGCCCGTGCCGGTGGCCTTCAGGGTGAGCTTCACCCACATCCCGCTCACGGCCGGGAACGGGACCGTCTGGAGCACCGTGGTGACCGTGGCGCCGGTCTGGTTGCGGCCGAGAACGACCTGGCCGAGGCGGTCGACGGTCAGGGAGTAGAACCCGAAGTTGGACGCCCCCAGGTTGGTCCCACGGGCCAGCACCCCGACGCTGGTGAGTTGGGTCATCAGCACAGACGCGGACACCGTCTGGTCCGCCTGCTGGGGCACGTCGTACCACGCCCACTCGGTGCTGTTGGACCCGGTCGGGGTGACCCGCAGCACCTGGCTGCCGCCGCTCGCCAACAGCGGGGACGCCGGCGCGCCTTGCACCGAGAAGGCGGCGGTAGGACCCGCCACGAGGGGATTGCCCGACATCCCGTACGCCTTCCAACCGGTGTCCGTCCAGTCCGGGTTTGGGCTCGTGTTCGACGGGTTGCTCCCCAGCGGAAAGGTGGGAGCCTCGAAGCTCTGGGCGTAGGTTCCGGGCGCGTCGGGGGTGGTGGCCAGGAAGTCGTCAACATACCCCGTGTCGGGCGAATTCAAGGGCACGCTCACCCGGCTCACCCCGGTCAGCGTGCCGGTGGTGATCGGGGTCGTCGAGTCGGTCACCGTCACCGCCCACGTCTCCGTGCTCACCCACCCGCCGGTCGAGTTCAAGTACTGCCCGGTGTCCGGCCGCTGCACCTTGGCCCGGATGACGGGGCTGGTGGTGCCGGCAACGTCGAGGGTGACGGTCGCCCACTTCTGGCTGTAGTAGTTCGCCGGGACCGCGCTGGCGGTGGACGTGGTCAGGGTCGTTTCGACGCCGTTGACCACCTTGACGATGCTGGCGACGGCGTACCCGCGGGTGATCGTGGCGGCGTAGAACGTGGGGGCGGCGGTGTCCAGGGCGGACGCGCGGGCCAGCAGCCGCGTTTGGGCCACGCTGTTCAGGAACACGCTCGCCGACACGGTGGCTTCGGTGCCCACGCTGGTGCCGCTCCAGGCGCGGGCGTTCTGCCCGCTGGCCGGGGTGAACGTGAGGGCGTTGCTGCCGGACGGGACGGGCGGGGACAGGGTGGGGGCGGTGACGGCGAACCGGGTCGCGCCGTCACTCGACTGCTGGAGCCAGCCGGTCGGCAGGGAGTTGACTGCGGTGGTGTCGAACTGCTGGTCGATCACGACCGCCGGCACGTCCCGCGACTCCAACGCTTCGAGGGCCAGTTGCACGCGGCGGCGATACTGTATCATGATCGTCTCCGTTAATAAGGCGTGATCCCGTCTGACAGTGAAGGCTGTAAAAATTACCAAGGCGTGGCGGCCAGTCAATCGGCGAACGACGGATTTCTCGCCGGCCGGCGCCCGGCTTCGCCCAAAGTGAAAGGGCGAATTCCACTTGCGGTGAAGTGCAAGCCACACGCGTCATCACGCTCCGGACACAACACGGTCGGTTCTCCCGGCCAACGATCCGCGGAGATGACCCCTCCCGAACCTTCGCAATGCCCGCGCGAGTTCCGTGGCGCGACTGGGGACGAGTCGGGCCGGGTGAGTCGCCTTCGGCCGGCGATCGCGCGCCCGGCGGGGCGCCGGTCAGCCTGACGAGACCTTCCGAACCGGTGAAGAGTGGGGGTAGCGATGTCTGCTGACCGGAACTGACACATCGCTGCGGCCATCACCGAGTTGGGACGGCATGCCCCGGGTCGGCTTGGGGCGCGTTACTACGGCGGCGAGGAAGGTGGTCACTCCGCCCCTTCCCTGAGTCGGAGGGAACAGGGCGGGGTTCTGCCCTACAGGCTTGGGCTGCGACCTTCTGGGAGACGGCGGCGACGTATCGCTCGCTTCTGGTTGGCTCGGTGCGGACCTGTTCGGGCCACGGTACGAACACACCGTGCGAACGCCGCCGTTACGGGAGGGGTGTTCCGGCCGGAAGCAGGAGCCCGAACCGCTCCGCGAGCACCCGGCGCAACTGATCCGTGTCGGCGAGCTCGAACCGCCCGAGTACCTCCGCCCCGCGGCGGTGCGTGAACTCGCGGTTGAGGACCGACACCCGCGTCCCGTCCGCGCGGGCCAACGCCACCATCAGGTTCTGTCGGAACCTCGACTGCGGGCTTGTGCTCGTCCACCAGTTCCCGACCTCTCGGTCGACGGCCGGCATCTCCTCGAGCGTGAACTCGTACACGTCGGCCCACGCGCCGCCCAGCTTGGCCTGGTGGAAGTACCGGGGTGAGGGGTGTCGGTCCTCGCGGACGATCCGCCGCGGCTCGTGTGGCGTCGGCTGTTCCTCGTCGAGGAGGTCGAGCCGGATTGGGGCGGTCGGGCTCAAGCCGCCGACGCCGACGTCCGCGAGCCACGGCACGCCGCCGATGTCGACCCGGACGAAGAGGTGGGTCCGGGGTGGTACGAACTCACGCGGCGCCTTCAGCCGCACGCGGGCCGAGAGCGGTGCGGCCGAGAACCCGACCGCCGCGAGCGCCCGGAGCAGGAGCGAGTTCTGTTCGAAGCAATACCCCCCGCGGTGGTTGCACACGAGTTTCCGCTCGACGTCGCCGTCGGCGAGTGAGACGCCGCGGCCGAGGAGCACGTCCAGGTTCTCGAACGGGATCGAGCACGCGTGGGCGAGGACGAGCCGCTCCAGC
>JAFKFQ010000417.1 GCA_017308215.1 bacterium
GCGATGATCCGCAAGGTGGCGGTGTCGCTGACGCGGCGGGCGCCCGGGAAGCAGAGTGGGGTGACGAAGCGGCTTAAGGCCGGATGGGACGACGACTACATGCTGCAGGTACTACAAGGAATCCCAGCAGTCGTAGTGCGGTAGCCCTGGTCGATGACGTAGGCGTTGCCGTCCGGCCCGCACTGGATGTTCACCAGCATCGACCACTTGTCGTTCGTCCTCAGGAAGTCCGGGTTGCGGTCCGCGACGTAGCCGCTGCCCTTCGGGGTGAGCACGTCCACGTTCAGGCGGTGGCCGTGCAGGTTGCCCATGAACAGCTTGCCGTGGTACTCGCGCGGCCAGTGCCCGCCCTGGTAGCACATCAGGCCGCTGTGGGCGTGCCCGCCGCCGACCTCGTCGCTCACGTTGTTCCCGGCGTGCGGCGTCGCCCCCTGGTAGTGGCGGTGGAGGGCGATCGTCGGGATGTCGGTGAACGTGTACGGGTTGAAGTGCTGCCCGCCCTGCCGGTGGTACCGCCCGCCCTGGATGATGTGCCACAGGTGCGGGATCACGCACGCCTCGACGAAGAACTCGCCGTGCGCGTCGTAGTCCAGCCCCCACGGGTTCGACGTGCCGTGCGCGAACACCTCGAACACGTGGCGGGTGTCGGTCTCGCGCGGGAGTGTCGCCCAGCCTACCCGAGGGGGCCGGGCAACGGACCGGCCGCGGATTGGCGTTCCGGGGGAGAGCCCTACTGCTGCATGGCTCGCACCACTCAAGACGATTTTTGAAACAAGCGATTTGTGTCGTGGGTCGCACTCGTTCGATTCGAGCGCCAGGTCGGTCGCGCCTCAGCCGCCCTCCGACACTTGTCTTTCGCTCGGGGTCGTCCTCTGATAGGAACTCCGGCGACCGCCGGCCCCATCCGAGGGCTGCCCGCGTGACCGCCCCACCCGATTCCCCTCGCCTCCACCCGACTGTCTCCTCCGGGGCCAGGCCGAGTTCAAGGAGGTGATTCCCCGGCCCGGCGGGCTCGACTCGGTGGCCGAGGACGCCCAGGAGGCCCTCGCCTGCCGCCGTCGGGTGGTGTTCGTCGGCCACCGCCCGGTCGGCCAGGTGGCCGCCCGCCAGCGTGGGCTCGCCCGGGAGCACCGCCGCCGGGCAGGCGACCCACGGTCGGCCCCGTCCCGCCGGACTGGCGGTGAGTCAGGGTGGCGAACTCGGCCGGGATCATACCCAACAGAGCCGGTCGTTCCTATTCGTCGTCCTGACAACGGTGACTGCCCGGACGTTCGGGCGGTGGCGGGCGCGGCTCTACGAGAACGGGGTGACCAGCCTGAACCCGGCGATCAGCCCGCAGGTGGGCGGGCTCGACCGTCGCCGTTTTCCCCACCCGTCCCGTCTTCGGGTTGGCTGCCACGTGCGCCTCCCGTGTGGTGCCCCGCTCGACGCCGGGGCGTGACACGATGGGCCGGGCCGACCTGGCCAGCAAACGCAGCCGGAGGAACCTCGGGGGAAAAGTTGCCGCGGCTCTCGACACTTCGCCAGCCGCCGGGGTAGTTCCCAGAGAGAGGACAAACGCGGCCCTGCCCGGCGGCACGTCCGCGACACCACCGGGTGTCGAACCGCACGCACGAGGAGGTGGGGATGTGGCCGTTCTGGCAGTTGAAGCCGTACCCCGGTAACCCGCGGCACAACAACGCTGGGGTGGATGCCGTCGCGGCGTTGGTCCGAGAGTTCGTGTTCCGCCAGCCATGCTCGGTGGACGAGCAGGACGTGAGTAATTGCGATCGGGCACACCCGGTACAAGACCGTACTCAAGGTCGGGCTGGCCGAGGTGCCGGTGCACGTTGCCCGCGGACTGCCTCCGGAGGGGGCCGTGCCTACCGGATCGCCGACAACCAGACGGCGACGCTCTCGGCGTGAGATGACGGGCGGCTCGCCCAGGAACTCGCGGCTCTCCTGTCGGCCGACTTCGACCTGCCCTCACCGGGTTCGCCGAGGACGATCTCTTCGAACTCCTCGCCGACCCGCCCGCCGCCGCGGCCGACGATCCCGACGATGTGCCGGAACAGCCGGCGGAACCGATCACTCACCCCGGCGACCTGTGGGCGGTCGGCCGCCGCCTGTGCGGCGACACGACCAGCGCCGTGGACGTCACTCGGGTGCTCGGCGAGGAGGCGGCCGACTTGCGTGCCGGCACTCGCCGGTGGGACAACGGTCGAGGCGGCCGCCCGGCTGGCGAGGTGAGACGGGGCCGGCAGTGACACTCGTCACCTCGCCCACGACTGCCCCGCCGGGGTCAGGGGAGTGACCGCCGCCACCCGACCGCTAGCGCCGCCAGCCGCCGCGCCACGTCCGGGTGCGCCGCCGCAACGTCCGTCGCCTCGGTCGGGTCGGCGGCCACGTCGTACAGCTCGGCGCCGGTCCCGTCGGCGTTCACCAGCAGCTTCCACGCCCCGTCGCGCACCGCCACGTTCGGCGACCGGTCGCCGCGCGGCCCCGGGCACGCGAACGCCGTGTCGTTCCGCCCGTACTCCCAGAACAGCGGCTTCCGCCGCGCCGGCGTGCGGCCCAACAGAGCCGCGCTCAGGTCCTCACCGTCCGGCTCGTACCCCTTCGGCAGCGGCGCCCCGGCGAGCGCGCACAGCGTCGGGAACAGGTCCACGCCGGCGAGCACCGTCGTGTCGTTCACCCCGCCCGCCGGCACGACGCCCGGCCCCCACGCGACGAACGGCACGCGCACCCCACCCTCGTACAGGCTCAGCTTGCTGCCGCGCAGCCCCGTGGTGCGGCGGCGGGCGAACGTCGGGAGCGGGCCGTTGTCGCTGACGAACAGCACCACCGTCGGCCGGTCGGACTTCCGCGCCCGGATGCCGTCGAGCAGCCGGCCGACCTGCCGGTCCATCTCGGTCAGCACCCGCGCCAGCCGCTCGGGCGTGTCGCCGCGGCCGGTCGCGCGGCCGTTCTTCCCCGGCTGCTGGTCGTCCTCCGACGGCACCCAGGGGGTGTGCGGGTCGTCCAGCCACAGGTTCACGAAGCACGGCCGGTCCGGGTGCGCGCGGAGGAAGTCGAGCGTGCGGTCCACCATCCACCCGGACCGGTCCCACCGCTTCACCCGGTCGGCGGCGGACCAGATCCAGTCGCGGGCGGTGATGTCCGGGTGCGGCTCCGGACTCTCCCAGGTGCCGTACCCGCGGTCGTAGCCGTAGGCGGCGAACCGCGGGGCGTCGGCCACGTCGCGCCCGCCGCCGAGGTGCCACTTGCCGACGTGGGCGGTCGCGTACCCGGCGGCCCGCAGCGCCCGCGGGAGCGACGGGGCGGTCGCGTCGAGGAAGTCGGCCTGCCCGCACGCCCGGTTCCCGGCGCGGGTCTGGAGGAAGCTGGTGATGCGCCACCGCCCCGGGAACTGGCCCGTGATGAGCCCGCACCGCGACGGCGAGCAGATCGGCGCCGCCGCGTAGTAGCGGGTGAACCGGACGCCCTCCTTCGCCATCCGGTCGAGGTGCGGGGTGGGCGTGGCGCCGCCGTAGCACGCCACGTCGCCCGGCCCCAGGTCGTCGGCGAGCACGACGACCACGTTCGGCGGGACGGCCGGCGCGGCGAGGACGGCGGCGAGGAGGAAGGGTGTCACGGGCCGGTCACCTTCGTGCGGGGAGCGGGGCGGGCACGCGCGGCCGTGCAGCGTAGGCCGGAGCGGCGAGGAACACGACAGGCCCGGGGCGGAGGGAGCGCCGTCGGGGCCGGCGGGGCGCGGCGACGGCCGGGGCGAGGAGGATGGGTTGACGGCCGGGGTACGTCCCTACCTCCTGGGCGGGGTACCCGCCGCGCGGTCGGCGGCTCCCATGCTATCGCGCGGCGGTGGTGCGGGCGACCCCCGTGCGCCGGGTGCCGGCCGACGCGGGACCGCGGGCTGGCACCAGGGGGCAGTAATCTCTCGCGGGGCCGGGCCAGCGGTCGGGTGCCTCAAGCTGTCATCCCGACCGCTGGTGTGGAGCGACTGGTTGTACTGCCGGAGGTGGAGCGGAGAAGATCCGAGTCCGACTGGAGCGGTTGCGGCGGTCGGTCGGCGGGGCTCGCCGCCGGGGCAACTCGGCCTCGTGGTGTCGGTGGGCAGCGGGATGGCCGACGACTTGCCGCCCGGGGTTCACCTCAGCGTAGACGGACGGGTGGCGACGATCGCGTTCGAGGGGGTGGGGTCGGATGTGGAGGTGATGGTCGGGCTGGGGGTACGCTTGTCCCCATCAGGGCAGGTAGTCACTACCCGCCCGTGACGGATCGATTCGACTGTCCGCTCGGGGTCTGTGTACGGGCTCGAAGCGCACCGCCCGTACGGCGGACGGTGTCACCTCGTTGACCCACCGGGCCGTCGCGCCCCCGGTCGGCTACCGCCAGTCGACGTGCATTAGGGTACCGACGTTCGTCGGGTGGTCGTCCGTCAGCACAGCCGCCGCGTTCCCCCCGTCCGGGTCACACACCACGATCCCTGCCTCGGTCGACGCCTGGGTCGTCCCCGGGTTGACCGTCCGCCGGTACGTGTACGCCACCCGCCGCCCGTCCGGCGACCAGCAGTACGCCTGCACCTCGACGCCCCCGGGCACGCCCCCGACGGGCGTCACGGCCCCGGTCGCCACGTCCGCGACGACCAGCCGGTGGGCCGGCGGCCGCCCGTCCTTCGGCGACTCGGCCTCGGCGTACAGCACCCGCCGCCCGTCCGGGGACAGCCGGCCGCCCAGCGCGAACCCCTTCTCCCCGGTGACCGCCTTGTGCTCCGTCCCGTCCCGGTTCATCAGGTACACCCGGGCGGACGGGGCGTCCTTCGTCCCCCGGAGTCGGGTGGTCACCAGGTACTTCCCGTCCCGGGACCAGTCGCTCACGACGTGGTCGGCCGGGAGGTTCAGGGCGGTCTTCCGCCCGGTCCGCACGTCCGCCACGAAGTGAGTCGCGGCCGGCTCGAGCTTCTCGGGCGGCCCGTCCGTGACGGTGAAGTCGGTGGCCGCGAGCTCGGTCCCGTCCGGGGACCACGCGAACGCCTTGGCGGCCCCCAGGTCCGTCCCCAACCCCTTCGCGCCGGCGTCGCGGACGTGCAGCCGGAACTCGGAGAGGAAGAACCGCCCGGGGGTCTTGCCCGGCGGGTTCGGGACGACCAGGAAGGCGACTCGCTTGCCGTCCGGTGACTGGCGCCCGCCCCGGGCCATCGCCTTCGCCAGTTCCTCGCCCAGGCGGGTCTCGTTCTTCCCGTCGGGGTCGATCAGGGTCAGGCGCCCGGCGCGGTCGACGAGGATCCGGTTCGGCCCCCGCAGGGCCGGTGACGCCTTGGCCGGGGCGGTGGCCGGCACGGCCGGCGGCGGCTGGGGGTTCGGGCCGGCGGCGGCGAGGGCGACCGCCGCGGTCGCGGCGGCGAGGAGCCCGGCGGCGGCCCACACCGGGCCGCGGGACAGGAACGGGGTCATGGCGACGACAACCTCCTGGGCGAGTAGTTGAACCGGCGTGGCCGGTCCGGGTGGAGCGAGAACGGCAGCGAGCACGTCAGCGGTGAACCGGGCCGGGGCAGGCGCCCCGGCCGTGGCGAGAGCCGCGACCGCCGTGGCCGGGGCGGAGACCCCGCGGCGGGCGAGGCGGTCGCGGAGCACGACCTTGGCCCGGGCGAGCCGGCCGGCGACGGTCCCGGAGGGCCACCCGAGCCGGGCCGCCGCCTCGGCCTGGGTCAGGCCGTCGAGCAGGCACAGCACGACCGGGGCGTGGTAGCAGGCGGGGAGGCGGTCCACCTCCGCGAGGGCGACCGCCGCGAGGTCGGCGGCCGAGGCGGCGGCCGCCGGGTCCGGGGCGGTGCTATGAACCGCGGCGGCCGCCGCCAGCGGGGCGTGCGCGCGGGCCGCGCGCGCCCGGACCCGGGTGGCGGCCCGGTACGCGACCCGGGCCAGCCAGGCGGGGAGCGACCCGACCCCGGCCAGGGCACCGGCCCGGCGGGCGAGGACCAGGAAGACGGCCTGGGCCGCGTCCTCGGCCCGGTGCGGGTCGCGGGCGACGGCCCGGCACACCCGGAGAACGACCGGGGCGTGGCGGCGGACGAGGAGTTCGAACGCGTCCTGGTCGGCCCGGGCGTGGAACCGGCGGAGGAGGTCGGCGTCCGGGGTCGGGTCGGCCGCCCGGAGCCGTCGAAGCCAGCCGGCCGGGGGTGTGTCGGTCATTCCGCCTCCTGCTTGCGTGCGGTGTTACCGATACAGAGGCGCGGCCCCCGCCGGCGCGTACCGGAATTCCGCCGGGCATGGCGGAAGAGATGATGACGTAGGCGGCGGAACCGGGGGGCGTTCGCCACCCGGCTGGCGTGGCGGGCCGGGGACCGGCGATAACCGTTCGTTCGCGGCTGGAGCGGCTGCGGCGGTCGGTCGGCGGGCTCCCGCCGCCTGGCCAGCTCGACCTCGTTGCGGCGTTACCAGTCGGATGTGGGATGGCGGATGACCTGCCGCCGAGGGTTCACCTCAGCGCCGACGGGGGCGACGGTCGTGTTCGAGGGGGCGCGGCCGGACCCGGCGGTGCTGGCCGGGCTGGGGGCGCGGCTCGTGCCGTGAGGGAAGGTGATCGTCGCCGCCCCGGGCGTTCTGCCGCCCCGTCCCGCCTCCGCACCGATCTGAGACGGGCTCGATCCACTCCGGCCCGGCAGCGACATCACGCGGGCGGTGTCGGGCGCCCGCGGACCAGGTTGTTTGACCCCGGCCGGCTCTGGCGGCCCGGGCTACCGCTTGACCGGGTCATGGACGCAGCGGACGAATGCCTTGTTCCGGCTCGCGAGACAGCTGTTCGCCCCGCCCGCGGCGTACCAGTGGTAGACGTACGCGTAGTCCGGCCGGGACGGGTCGACGTCCGCCGTCCAGTAGCTCGCCCACTCCCCCGCCCCCTTCCCATACGGGGCAGGATTGTACCGGGTGCCGGTGAACGGTGGGGCGGTGGCCGGGAAGATGTCGGCGAGCTCCGCACGGGTCGGCACCCGCCAGCCGGCCCGCCCGCCCAGCTCCAGCCCGACCGCGTACCGGAAGGCGTCGTAGTAGTCCCGCGCCCCCGAGACCGTCCCGTCCTTCTGCCACAGCAACCCGGTCCGGGTGTCCTCGACGTGGTCCCCGCGGTCGACGAAGCGGCCGGCGGCCGGCGGGATGGGCGGGACCGGACGTGGGGTCGGTGCCGGCTCCGGGGTTCCTGGCGGAACCTCGCGCAGCCGGCGGAGGCGGTCTACCTCGGCCCGCAGCCCGGCGACCTCCGCCCGCAGTCCGGCAACCTCCGCTCCCAGCCGGTCGGCGTCGGTCGCCGCGAGACCGCCCGCCCCACCGGCCGCCGGCAGCTTCCCCCAGACGACCAGCACGCCGCCCTTCCGCTCCTTCCCCTTCGGCTCCTCGGGCCGGGTCACGGCGGCGACGAACCGGCCGTCCGGGCTGAACCGGACAGACGCATAGTCGTACGCTCGTGCCGGATCTTGGAAGGCGGCCACCTTCCGCCCGGTCTCCGCCTCCCAGATGATCAGGTCGGTCGGCGCCCCGGCCGGCGGGGGAACGGCCGGGGCGAGGTTGGTCCGGCGGGTGGTCCCGGCCGCGGTGACGACCAACTTGCCGTCCGGGGAGAACGCCCCGGCGGTCACGTACTGCCGGTGCCCGATCAGTAGCCGGGTGGTCCGGCCGGTGGCCGCGTCGACCAGGCGCGGCGGGCGGTTGATGTTGAACACCAGGAGCGACTTCCCGTCCGGGCTGACGTCGAACACCTGGTCGTCGTCGAGGTCGAGCGGAGCCCGGGTCGGGGGTCGGTCGCCGGCCGGGTCGGTCACCCCGGCCGCCCGGGCGACGACGTACCCGTTGAGGGACCGGGTCTCGACCGACAGCAGGAACCGCCCGGCGAAGCGCCGCCGGATCATCTCCCCGTTCGCCTCGACCCGGGCCGTTGCCGGCCCGCCGGCCTGCTTCCGGGTGGCGAGTTCCCAGACGGCCAACTGCTCCCGCATCGTTCCCCCGGCCCCGCCGTCGGCCCGCCAGCAATGGGCAGCCAGCCGGCCGTCCGGTTGGAACGCGACGGCGAACACCCCGAGCCCGCTGTCCGGGGTGAGAGTGTTCCGGACCGCGCCGGTCGCGGGGTCGCGGAGCCTCGCCCCGGCGAACCACTCGGCGGTGGCCAGCACCTTCCCGTCCGGGGAGTACGAGACGTTATGGACGGAGACGTCGGTCGGGACCTCCCGCGTCACCCGGCCGGTGGCGACGTCGTACAGGTGGTAGGCGCGGTTGTACCCGAAGAATGCGAGCTCGGTCCCGGTCGGGGAGAAGGCGAACTCGGCGGCCGGCATCCGGTCCTGGCTGACCCGCACCTCGCCCCAGCCGGCGGCTCCGGGGGCGGGCGGCGGGGGAGGCGTGTCGGCGAGGGCAACGGCGACCGAGAGGGCAGCGGCCGCGGCGGCCGGGAGGAGGGTACGGCGGGACATCAGGCCTCCCGAGGAGAGACGGTGACGGGCCAGGGGTTCAGGATAGCATGCACGCTCGGGCGGACCAAGCGGCGGGGTCACCGCCGACGCGATCAAGACGATGGGCGGCACCGCCCGCTGCGGGAAGTGCTTCGGCATCCCTGTGCCCGCCCGATGGAGGTCGCACCGCGGTTGCCGTGCGCCGTCCGCGGGCGTGGTGGAACGGAGACGAACGATGGCCGTGCGCTCGTGGGTGGAGTGGCTGCGGTGGTCGGTCGGCGGGCACCCACCGACCGGCCAACTCGGTTTGGTCGTGGCGGTGCCGGTGGGGAGCGGGATGGCGGAGTTGGTGGTAACCACCCATTCGTGACCGATCGACGATTCGCGCGGATTCCCTCGGCGACCGCGAGGTTACGAGAGGTTGATCGAGGCCGTGGGGCAAGAAGTCCTGTTGATCTGTGCGGGGAGCGACTGCCCGCTGCGGGGCGGGCCGCAACTGAGGGGGCTAATGCGGGAAGTACAGGGTGGCGAGTAACTTTTACAACGACAGGCGTGTGGCAAAAGGGTCCGAGCGATTCCCCTCCTCGGACTGCATTGCTATAGCCCACAAGCAGTTACAACCGCCGGCGTCAAAAAAGGCACGGCTGGCACGCCTGCTGCTTTACCATTCCGCATCGAGACCTTCCCCCGGTCTCACGAGACACGGCCTTCCCCCGAGGCCGACCCTTCCCCCAACCAATCCCCCTGACCCATCAAAAGGGCCAGCAGCTTCCCCCGGCTGCTGGCCTCTTTTCGTTTCCGGACGGCTCACTTCTTCGCCAGCCCCTTGAGCACGTCCCGCAGCTTCTCGTTGAACTCCTTCGGCTTCTCCAGCATCGGGTAGTGACCGACGTCCGGAATGGTGACCGCGTCGAAGTCGGCGTACTTCTTGTTCGTTTCGACCGCCGTCGGGGTGAAGAACTGGTACCCGCCGGACGAGTTGATGCACCGCACCGGCACGCCGGCCCCCTTGAACGCCGCCGTCTGGTCGAGGGCGAACAGGTCCTTCATCAGGGCGATGGCGATCGCCGGGTCCCGGCTCGCCGCCTTGGCCCCGAGCCAGTCCTTCAGCTTGGGATCGGATTTCTCGGTGAGCATCCCTCCGAACATGCCGCCGACCATCCCCTTGAAGTCCTTCTCCAGGCCGGCCGTCAGCGACTTGACCAGTTCCTCCGGCCGCTTGAACTCGGCGTCCTGGAGGGTGTCGACGCCGACCACCGCGACGACCTTCCCCGGCAGCTTCTTGGCGGCCATCAGCGACACCGGCCCGCCCATCGAGTGGCCGACGAGGATCACCCGCTTCAGGCCCAGATCCTTGACCACCGCCTCGACGTCGCCGGCGAGCACTTCGACCGTCCACGTCTTGCGGTCCTTCCCCGACGCGCCGTGTCCGGCCTGATCGACGGTCACGACCGTGTAGTCGGCAGCGAAGGCGTCGGCCTGGTTCTTCCAGTACTCCCGGTCGCCGCCCCAGCCGTGCAGGAAGACGAGGGCCGTGTCCCCCTTACCTCGCACGTCACAGGCGATGGTCAGCCCGTCGCCGGCCTTCACCGTCTTCTTGACCGGCTCGTCGCCAACGGCGGTCGACGTCAGGACCAGGCAGGCGGTCAACGTCGCAATTCCGGCGAGTCGCAAACTCATGGAGAGGTCTTTCGGGCGAGGTGAGTTCGGCCATCATCCCACGCGGCCGCTCTGGGTACACCGCACGAGCATACCGTCGGACTCTGTGGTGGCGCAGACGGTTTTCGCCGCCGATCGCGGCGTCACGCCGTTCGACCTCGACCGCATCGGGACGGAGTTCCTGGAACTCGCGCGGGTTCAAGCCCCGTTACCGCGCCCGCGACACGGCGGCCAGCAAGAACGCCGCGGCCGCCGCCGACGGGACGGAATAGTCCAGCGGCGGCTTCGGGCCGAGGGCGACGGCCATCGCCACGGCGAACGTGGTCAGCAGCAGCCCGGCCGCGACGGCGACCCGGCAGAGCCTCCAGCCGATCAGGAGGCCGATTGCGAGGATCACCTCGCAGACCGTTGCCACCCACCCGACCGCCGGCACCAGCCCGGCGGGCAAAAACCAGTTGAGTTGGGCCACGTACTCTTCGTACTTCGGCACGCTACCCCACGCGACGCCCTGCGTACCCGGTGGCCCCCACAACCCGAGCCGATCGGCCACCGCGGACAGAAACGAGGCCGCCAGCGCGGCCCGGACCACCCCGCACGCGACCGCCAGCCCGACGGTCGCTCTCCCCTCACCGCGTTCACTCATGACTACTCCACCTCCGTTACCGCCCAACGGCCGAGCTTGTCCGGGTTGACCGTGATGTACACCGCCCGCACGTCCCCCTCGACCCTCAGCGACAGCACCGCCACGACCCGGCCGCCGGAGCGGAATACCAGCCCCGGCTCACCGTTCACCACCGCCACGCCCATGTCTTGATACCGCGGCTTGCGGAGTACACCGGTCAGGAATCGGGCCACCTTGTCCCGGCCGCGGAGCACCACCCGCGCCGCCGTCGCCTTCCCGCCGCCGTCGGTGTGCATCTCGGCGTTCTCGGCGAGCATGGCCTCGACCGCCTTCACGTCCCCCGCCCGGCACGCGGCCACGAACCGCTCGGCCAGTCCCTCGGCGCGGGCCGGGATTGCCGGGAACCGCCGGGCGCCGTCCAGCCCCAGCCGCCCCCGCGCCCGGCTGACCAGTTGGCGGACGGCCGCCTCCGACTTGCCCACCACCACCGCGACTTCGGCGTACTCGTAATCGAACACCGCCCGCAGTAGGAATGCGGCCCGCTCGTCCGGGGTCAACCGCTCCAGGAGGAGCAGGAACGCCTGCGTCAGTGACTCGGCCAGAACGGCGTCGCGCTTCTCCACCCGCGTCGCCACCGGCTCCGGCACCCACGGGCCGACGTACTCCCGCCGGCGCCGCTCCCGCAGCCGGTCGATGCACAGCCGGGTGGTGGTGCGGACCAGGAACCCTTCCGGCGAGGACACCCCGCCGGCCGTGTGGTACCGCAGGAAGGCGTCCTGGACGGCGTCCTCGGCGTCCGCCACGCTCCCGAGCATCCGGTACGCAACCGACATCAGCCGCGGTCGCAGCGAGCTCATATCCTCGGTCATGGCGCCCTCACGTGGTCGGCCACTCCAGCCGGCGGGGCCGGAACCCGAACACCCGCTTCGCCTTGGCGTTAGTCGCCCCCCGCAGCCGGGTCCCGTAGTACACCGCGTCCTCGCCGGCGGTCGCCAGGGCCTGCTCGATCGTCACCCGCGGTGGGGGCGGGGCACCGACCGCGCGGGCGAACGCGGACAACCACGCCGACACCGGGGACGGGTCGTCGTCGACGACGTTGTACACCCCGGGCGGGATCGTCAGGGCGTCGGCGGTGGCGACAGCCGCGTCGTCGATGTGGACCCACGACCACACGCCCCCGCCGTCGCCGATGACCGGGATCTGCTGCCGCCGTACCAGGTCGGCCGACGCCCCGTCCGGGTGGTACCAGGTGCCCGGCCCGTAGTAGAACCCGTACCGCAGGGCGACCCCCTCGATGTCCCCGGCGGCCGACAGTCGGGCCTCCAGCTCGGCGTAGGTACGGGCACTCGCGGCCACCCGCGGGCTGGCGTCCACGGCCATCCCCTCGGATTCGTCCCCGAGCCCCGCGCCCGGCCGGAGGAAGAACCCGCTCGCCTGCTGAACGTACCGCCGCACCCCGCACGCCCGCGCGGCGGCGAGCAGGTACCCGCCGCCCTCCAGCCGCAGCCGCCGGTCCCCCTCCGCGGCCGCGGCCATGTCGGCCGGGCTCTTGGGAAGCGCCGTCAGCTCGTCGATCACGACTTCGGCCTTCGACTCACGCAAGGCCCGGTCCAGTCCCGGGGCGTCGAACGCGCTCACCCGGGCCACGGCCGCGCCGAGGGCCGCCAGAGCTTCGGCACCGGCGTCCGACCGGGTCATGCCGGTGACCGTGTGCCCGCGGCGGACCAACTCGGCGACGAGCGGGCGGCCGATCGCCCCGCTCGCCCCCGCGACGAACACATTCATGGGTTTCTCCTGGAGTCTCCCAGCCCCGGTTATTTCTGCTTAGCTTCCGGGATGGCGAGATCCTTGGCGTCCCGCGGGTGGATGACCCACGCCAGCACCCGGGTCTTCGCCTTGCCCGGGTTCTTCGACACCCGGTGCAGGCACCCGGCCGGCTCGTAGAACGTCTCGCCGACCTTGAGGACCCTGGCGGGCTGGTCGTCGATGGCCCACTCGTACTCGCCCTCGAGCACGTACCCGAGCACCGGCCCGGGGTGGCGGTGCGGGGCGCCCGCCTGCCCGGCTTCGAGCGTCACCTCCACGGCCGTCGCCTTGGCCTCCTTGCCGTCCACCTTCTCCACGATGTCCCGGGCCGCCAGCGCCTTGACCGACCCGTAGTGCTTTTCGTCGTGCTGGGCCGCGGTCATGCCGCCCGCCGCCAGACCGATCCCCGCCGCCAACACCAACACTCTGCGAACCATGACGAACCCTCCGTTACGAGCGATGCCCCACCGCTCGCCACCAAGGACGAACGGGAGGGGCCGTTTTGTGACAGCGAGGGGCGCTATTTTTTAATGGGGTGCGGCTGCCACGATTTGGCAGACCGCCCGGCCGTGTCGATCCGGCAGCAGGACACGTCTTGCGCTCCGGAGCCGAGCCCGGTGTCACCGCTGAGCGCAGCGTGACAAACGCTCCATGCGCCCCATGTCGTCCTCCGCAGAAAAGCGGAACCCGGGTGGGGCGTTCGGCGTGTCAGCGGGCACGACCGACGCCCTTCGGACACGTCTTGGCAGTTCTCGAAAAAAATCGCCGCCCTGTCACAAAACGGCTCCTCCCATTCGTCCTTCGTGGCGACATGACGGACGAAACCGAATCCGCCAACGAGCGGCTCCGGTTCAAACGGCTGGCGGTAGCCGGCCCCACACGAAGCACGCCCCCCTCGCCCGAACCAACATGAGGTGTGAGATGGATGCCCGGATCGACTACACCAAGCTGTCCCCGGAACCGGTCACGGCCCTGCTCGCCCTCGGCCGCTACGTCGCCGGGTGTGGGCTGGAGTACCCCCTGCTGGAACTGGTCAAGGTCCGGGCGTCGCAGATCAACGGGTGCGCGTTCTGCCTGGACATGCACACCCAGGACGCCCGGGCGGCCGGGGAGACCGAGCAACGCCTCTACGCGCTCAACGCGTGGCGGGAGACGCCGTTCTTCACCGCCCGAGAACGGGCAGCCCTGGCTTGGGCCGAGGCGGTGACGCTGGCCGCCGGCGGGGTACCCGACGCCACGTTCGAGGAGGCGCGTCGGCAGTTCTCCGAGCGGGAGCTGGCCGACCTGACCTGGGCGGTGGTGGCGATCAACGGGTGGAACCGGCTGAACGTCGCCTTCCGGACGATGCCCGGGGCGTACAAGCCGCACCTCCGGGCACAATTGGAGGCACAATTGACCGGCTCACCGGTCCGAAACTGACGAACACCCAGCGGTCCGACCCCCGCTCACCAAGAAGGGGTCGGCGCGTCCTGCTGCCCGGCGTGGGATGGCCCACAGCATGACCGGGCAGGGGGCAATTCCAACATCTCGGGCATCAGATTCAACCAATGCTCCCGAGGAGGGCGCGGGTCGAGTTTGGCGAAGTCCCTCAAAGCGGCTTTAAGCGGCTGAGGAACGTTCTGAGCCATCAGCACGCGGACCATGCGCGGGGGCCGGGCGGTTCGCCCGGGTGCGGGTGTGAGCGGGGGTTCGGGTGGGAGCGGGCACGTGCGGCAGGTGCAGGGCGTTCGGGGTGTCTCCGGAGGTGGTCACCGGCGGCCGCACGACCGCGCGTATCACGTCGTCTTGACGGAGATGAATTTGCGCCATTCATTTGGGCAATATTGACCCGAGTTATCCGGCAAAAATAAGCATTTTCGGTCGATGTGACCGACGCTAGCGACCTCGCATCCCCGCAACCAACCCACCAACCGCCGACGCCGTTCACCCAACTCCGACATTGCGGTGTCAGGGGACCGCACCAATAATTCTTACCAACACGCTCCGCGGCCTCGATCATCACCTACCCCCCGACCATTGGCGGCGGATTCGATGGCATCGAATAAACGACCCCACTCGGCCGCCGACCCGGCCACCGCTATCCGAGCGGGTACGGTGGGCGTGCGGAAGTGGAACCGCCTGACCGCTGCCGAGCGCACGCGGAGCAAGCTCACCGCTGCGGACCTCGGGGGGTGTGACCTGACGGGCATCAACCTGAGCGGGGTCACGGCGGACCGGGCCTCGTTCGCGGCGGCCAACCTCACGGACGCCCGGCTGAGCGGCCTGCCCTCGTCCCAGGCGTCGTTCGACAAGACCTCGTTCGCCGGGGCCGACCTCACCCGGGCCAAACTGACCGGCGGGTCATTCGTCGGTGCCGACTTCACCCGGGCGCGTCTGACCGGAGCGGACCTGTCGGGGGGTTGCTTCCGGCGGGCTTCGTTTGCCGGCGCCGACCTGACCGGGGCGACCCTCGCGGGCGTGAGCCTCCTCGGGGCCGACCTGACCGGCGCGGTTCTGGCGGACACGCGCATCTCGGGCGGGTGGTTCGACAAGCACACCCGGTGGCCCGCCGGGTTCGTCCCCCCGGGCGACATGACCTGGCACGGGGCCGGCGCCGACCCGCGGCTCGCGGGTAAGGGGAAGAAGGCGGTCGCGGCCGACGTCAACGGGCTGATGACCCGGCTGCACGCGCTCATCGACCCGGGCCGGATGAAGCGGACGCTCGACATGCTCACGTCCGGCAAGAACCAGTTGTTCGCCGAGATCGAGCCGACGATGGTCCGCGGCGTCGTCCGCAGCCAGCGGGAGGCGGACCTCGTCTACTCGTGCGTCCTGACCGACGACGGCACCTACGCCTGCTGCACCCCGGACCTGGAGCCGTGCATGGGCCTGCGGGGCGAGCCGTGCAAGCACATCCTCGTACTCCTGATCGGCCTGGCCCGGGCCGGGGAACTCGACCCGACGACCGCCGACCGGTGGGCCACCGCCGGGGCGGCCCGTAACCACCGGTGGAACAAGACGACGCGGAACCACGTCAGCGACACGCTCCTCAAGTACAAGGGCGTGCAGGCCGGCGAGGTGGACTGGCGGCCGACCGAGACCATCCCCGAAGACTACTACGCGATGTGAGGCGACCATGAGCAGGACGCCGGCCGCGGCCCGGCCGAAACTCCCCGGCACCCGGACCGACTGGGACGACTTCCTCGACGGGCTGCCCGGCGTGACCGACGCCGGCAAGCTGGGCAACGCCTTCAAGATGCTCCGGGCGGAGCGGTTCCAGTTGTTCGCCGAGGTCCACCCGGAGCACGTCTGCGGCGTGGTCCGGAGCCAGTCGTCGGCCGGCCGGGTGTACGCCTGCCGGCTCGCCGCCGACGGCCGGTACTCGTGCTGCACCCAGAACCTGATCCGGTGCGTGGTGTCGCGCGGGTCGCCGTGCAAGCACCTGCTCGTGCTCGTGGTCGGGCTCGTGAAGTCCGGGCAACTCGACGCGACGGTCGCGCTCGGGTGGCTGACCGGGGCCCGCAAGATGGGCGTGACCGCCGACGGCTACAAGCCGGACACGGACGTGGTGACGGCGACCTTCCTCCGGTACAAGGGCATGGAAGCCGGCGAGGTGGACTGGCGGCCGGCCGAGACGATCCCCGAAGACTTCTACGCCGTGTGAGGGCGCGATGGCGAGAGCGAAGGCGAAGACCGCCGCGGGCGGGAAGCTGGCCGGCCGAATGGTTGCGTTCGTCGGCAAGTTCGGGTACGGCGACCACCAGCGGAAGCAGATCGAGGCGGTTGCCGTAGGCGAGGGCGGCACCGTCGTGGACGGCGAGACGACCGAGCCGAACATTCTGGTCGAAGGATCCGGGGCGGGCGGCAAGCCGCCCGCAGCCGGCGCCAGGATTCAGAAGAAGTACCCAAACGTGCGGGTCGTCGACGACACCGGGTTCTACCGGATGGTCGCACCGACGCCGGAAGAATTTGTGGCCCTGCTCAAGTCCCGGACGCGCGGGCACGAGTTCTGGTCCGGCGTTCGAGACCGGCTCTCGCGGGGCGGGATCACGGTCGACCTGACCGGAACGGACTTCCGCAAGCTCCGCCTGGCCGAGGTCTCGCTGTACCAGGTGACCCTCGACGACTGCGACTTCCGCGGGGCGACACTCGACCACGTTTACTTCCCCAAGGTAACGGGGGCGAAGTTCGACGGGGCGACGATGGACGACGGGTCGTTCAGCCAGGCCCGGGACTGTAGCCTGCGGAACGTCACGATGAATGACACCCGCTGGAACCCGGCGGAGTTCGTGCGGTGCGACTTCACCGGCGCGACGCTCGCGATCCGCACGGGGAGCTACACCACCGCCACCGCCTGTACCTTCCGTAAGGCCGACCTGCGGGAGGCCGACCTGGACGAGTCGCGCTTCCAGAACAACGACTTCCGCGGGGCCAACCTGGGCAAGGCCCGCCTGGAGAAGAGCGACTTCACCGGCGCGGACCTGTCCGGGGCCGACCTGTCCGGGGCCGACCTGCGGAACGTGAAGTTCGTGAACGCCAACCTGGGCAAGGCGAAGTTCCGCGGCGCCATCCTCTCCGGGGCCGACCTGACGGGCGCGACCGTCGACGGGGCCGACTTCACCGGGGCGAACCTCACCGGGGTGAACGTCGCCGGCCTCGACACGTCGAAGGCCAAGAACCTGCGGCAGGTCGCGGCGCGGACGGCCGGGCCGCACATGCGCGACCTCGCCGCCGTCGCCAAGCAGTCCAAGCGACTCACGACGACGATCGAGCTGGCACTCGGCCCGGACGAGTACGTGGTGCTGTCGCCGAGTTACGCCCACTACGGCCGCACCGGCTATGCCGGGGCCGGGTACAGTCACCAGGCTCCGCGGAACTCGCTCGGCAGCAGCGTGGACGCGCCGAGCTTTGAGCAGGGCATGCTCAACCTCGTGGACCTGTGGTCGCGCGGCACTCCCAGGTTCGACACGATCAAGGTCGAAGCCAAAAAGTGCCCGATGAAGGGGAAGGAGCTGCACGACCTCGCGGTCGCCGCGTGGTACGAGGCTCTCGGCCTGCCCGTCCCCCCGGCCGCGGACCTGCAGAAGCAACAGGCGCAAGCGGCCACGGACGCCGCCGCACTCCGGGAGGCGATGCTCGCCGAGTTGGCCGGCGGCGCGGCGGGGGTCAAGAAGTGGAACGCCCGGTCCGACAAGGAGCGCCGCAAGGTCGGAAAGCTGCGGCGGATGGACTTCGGCGGCGCGAAGCTGTCCGGGGCCGCGCTGGACCACCTCGACCTCCAGGGGGCGAAGTTTGATGGTGCCTCGCTCTCAAAGGTCTCCCTCTGGAGCAGCCAGCTTCAGGGCGCGACGTTCGCGAACGCCGATCTCAAGGGGGCGGGGCTGGCGGGGACCAAGTGCTCCGACGCCTCGTTCGAGGGGGCGGAGCTCGGGAAGTGCAACCTCCGGGCGGCGAACTTCCTGCGGACCAACTTCCGCGGCGCGGACCTGACCGCCGCCGACTTCTCCTTCTCGGACCTCCGCGGCGCGGACCTCACGGGCGCGGTCCTGAACGGAGTCACGTTCACCCGCACCAAGTTCGACGAAAAGACGGCCTTCCCACCGGGGTTCGTGCCACCGGAGGGGCTAACCTGGAAGGGGGTCGGCCCGCGGCCCGGCACACCGCCCCCGCCGCCCGCGGCGAAGCCCGGCAGCCTGGACTTCCCGACCTTCGTCCAGAACCTCGGCAACAAGGTCGAGGCCGCCCGGATGCAGAAGGCGACGGCGATGCTCAAGGCCGAGCGGTTCCAGCTGTTCGCCGACGTGACGGACGATTCGGTCGTCGGCGTCGTGAAGAGTCAGACCGCCAAGGATCTGGTGTACTCGTGCCGGCTGGCGGCCGACGGCGCCTTCGCCTGCTGCACCCAGAACCTGCGGCCGTGCGGCGGGCTCCGCGGCGGCCTGTGCAAGCACCTGCTGGTGATGATCCTCGGGCTGGCGAAGGCCGAGTCGCTCGACCCGGCCACGGCCGACGGCTGGGTCGACGCGAGTAAGGCGAAGAAGCCGGCGATCGACGAGGACGTGATGAGCGAGGCGTTCCTCCGCTACAAGGGGGCGGAGGCCGGCGAGGTGGACTGGCGGCCGACCGAGACCATCCCCGAAGACTTCTACGCCGTGTGAGGCCGCCGGTGGACGAGATCGCCGAACTCCGGGCCGCCCTCGACCGGCTCCACGCCGCGATGGACGACCTCGTCGTCCGGGGGCTGCGCTCCGCCGGCCCGCCCGACCTCGCCCGGCTCGGCGCCCTGCGCGACGAGTTCCGCGATGCCGGCGCGGCCCACCTCGCGGAGCGGCTGGGCGTACTGCTCGACGCGGTCCGGGCCGACGACCGCGCCGCCGCCCCGGCCCTGCTGCGGGCGATCACGACGTTCCGGCTGTTCGACCGGGTGCTCACGCTCGAGGTGGCCGGCGCGGCTCTCGCCGGCCCGACCGGCAACGCGGCCGACACCGAGGACGAGTGACGGATGCTCCCCCCGCCCGCCGACCGCCCGAAACTCCGCACCGTCCTCGACCAGCTGGCCGGGGCGGTCGAGGACTTGCTACTCGGGGGGCTGACCACCGCGTCCGAGGCGACGCGGCAGACGCTCTCCGGGGCGATGCAGGAGGCCGCCCGGCTGCGCCTGCTGCGGCTCGGCTCGACGCTCCGCGTCGCCACCGAGGAACTCGGCCGGTTCACCCGCCGCGACGAGTCCTTCTCCCGCCGCCGGCTCACGTTCTTCCTCAGCCGGGCCTGGGTGCTGGCGCGGGCGATGGCCCACGCCCTCCAGACCGGCGACGAGGCGGAGTACGACCGGCTGACGTGGGCGCCGCAGGCCCGGCCGCTGCCGCCCGTCGACGTGGTCTGCCTCGGCGTGGCCAAGAAGGTCGCGGCGGGGGCGTTCGTGGCGTTCGACTTCCGCCTCCGCCCGCTCGCCGACGCCGGGCCGGTGAAGGCCGGGCAGCGGCTCGGGTGGTCCGTCGTGTTCCCAATCAAGCCGGGCGTGGACATCCCGCCCGAAGGGCTCCTGCACCTGCCGCAGAAGCAGAAGTTCGCCCCGGTCGTCCTGCTCGAACGCCGGACGATCCGGGTCGAGGGCGCGACGGTGTCCGGGGACGAAGCCGGCGGGTGGCGACTCGCGCTGGGCGAGCCGAGTACGGTGACGCCCGGTCAGGCGTTCGACGGGTGGGAGCAGTTCCTCGACTGGTCGCCGGCCGCCGGCCGGGAACGGATCGCCGGGCACACGCCGGGGCCGCTCGACCTGGACACCGAACTCCAGGAAGAGGTCGTACTGCGGGACTACGAGATCGGCCCGCCGGCGGGCGGCGACGAGCCGGGCCAGACGGTTTACCCCGTCACCGCGGGCGGCCTGACCCTGCACGCCGTCGTGGGGGGCGGGGCCGAGGGGAAAGCCCTCGGGAAGGGCATCGACGACCTGCGGAAGCAGAAGAAGCGGAACGCCCGCCTGCCGCTGTTCGGGCTGATGCACTACGAGCGGTGCCGGCTCGTGCTCCAGCCGCTGACGGCCTTTCGCCCCGAGCCGGACTACCTGCCGATCTCAAAGGAGAACGTCAACAAGGCCGCGCTGCTGAAGGCGATGTCATTTACTTGAAGAGGGGCTCACCGCGCGAGGGCGCGGGGGAAGAAGTCGGCTCGTGCTTCTTCCCACCGCCCGCCGCGGTGAGCCTCTTACCCCGGAGCCCCAATGGCCAAGAAGCCCGTCCCAGCCCCGCCACCGCCCGCGACCGGCGACGTCCTCCGCGAGCCCGCCGAGGTGCGGTACGCCGACCAGCTGGAGGCGCTGCGGCAGACCGACACCGAGACGCCGCCGGAGAACTGGCGGCTGTCGCCGCGGGCCGTGCTCGCCTACGTCACCGGCGGCAAGACCATCCAGGCGAAGATCGCCGGCAAGGCGGTGGACGTGCCCATCACCCGCAAGTTCTTCGGCGACGACGGCGTCGTCGAGCGGGCGATCGTCACCCTCGCCTCGGAGCGCGCGCTGCTGCTCGTCGGCGAGCCGGGCACCGGCAAGTCGTGGCTGTCCGAGCACCTCGCGGCGGCCGTCTCCGGCACGTCGCTGTTGACCATCCAGGGCACCGCCGGCACGACCGAGGAGCACATCAAGTACTCGTGGAACATCGCCCGGGTGATCGCCGAGGGGCCGACCGCCCAGACCCTCATCCCGTCGCCGACGATGGTGGCGATGCGGGCCGGCGGGCTGCTCCGGTTCGAGGAGCTGACCCGGTGCGTGCCCGACGTGCAGGACGCGCTGGTGTCGGTCCTCTCGGACAAGGCGATCGCGGTACCGGAGCTGCCCGGCGACACCATGGTGTTCGCCCGGCCCGGGTTCAACGTCATCGCCACCGCGAACACCCGCGACCAGGGGGTGAACGAGCTCTCCGCGGCCCTGAAGCGGCGGTTCAACTACGTGTACATCCCGATCGTCGGCGACCAGAAGACGGAGGTGAAGATCGTCCAGCAGCGGTCGGCCGAGTTGCTCGCCCGGTACAACCTGCCGGCGAAGCCGAGCCCGCCGGTGATCGAGCTCCTCGCCACCGTGTTCCGGGAGATCCGCGACGGCAAGACGGCCGACGGGGTGAGCCTGAAGAAGCCCGGCACCACGCTCTCGACCGCGGAGGCGATCGGGGTGGCGCTCGACGCCGCGCTGCACGCGCGGTTCTTCGGCGGCGGCGAGGTCGGCCCGGCGGACATCGCCCGGAACATGGTCGGCGTGGTGGTGAAGGAGGACCAGGAGGACCGGGCCGCGCTGAAGGAGTACGCCGCGGTCGTGGCCCGGAAGCGCGGCGCGAAGGACAAGGCGTGGAAGGAATTCCACGACGCCCTGGTGGAGCAACTGTGAGTACCGCCGCCGTGGAACTCGCCGGGCTCGACCCCGCCGGGATCGCCCGGCGGGTGGACGCCGTGCTCGCCGACCCGCTGTACTGGTTCCCGGTCCGCCACCACTCGCCCGCGACCGCCCGCCACCTCCGCGCCGCCCTCGCCGCCCGCCGGCCGAAGATGGTCTTCGTCGAGGGGCCGTTCGAGGCGAACCACCTCGTCCCGTTCGTCACCGACGCCGAGACCGTGCCGCCGGTCGCCGTCTACTCGTCGTACCGCGACGACGACAACCTGCTCGGGCTCAACGGCGTCG
>JAFKFQ010000291.1 GCA_017308215.1 bacterium
TACTGTGGCGCCACCCCCCGGGTGGGCAGGCAACGGGGCGGGTAGAGTGGGGTTGAGGTGTCGGGTGTGGCCCCACCGACTCCGCCGCGGCCCGGACCGCGGCCGAGGTATCAGGATTCGGCGCACACACCCGGACTGTGTCTTCCTCCCCAGTCCGTTGGCCGCGCGGGATGCACTGTCATGGTGCGTCCGCGGGGGCGGTCGTCCGGGCGACCGAGCAGGTAACCCCTGCGACCCCCGCGGCACGAGCGGCCGGCTGGGGCACCGCGCCGGAACCCGACACCCGCCCACCGGCGGCCGCCGGACCGCGCCTCACCGCGCGGCCGACGGCCGCCGCGTGGGCGTTTCCCGCACCCGTCGGGCGGGGCGTCCGGCGGAGGACGGAGAACGGCGATACTGGTGCGTCGGTCGGCCGATGTCGGGTGCGAACGCCCCGATGTGGCGAACCGCTCACGCCGGCCGGTCGCCCGGATGCGCCTTCCACCACGCCTCGGCGGCGGCCGCCGACCACTCGCCCGCGGCGCCGCACCCGGCCAGAGCGTCGGCGGTCGAGGCCGCCGACGGGAAGCGGTCCGCCGATGCCTTCGCCAGCAGCCGCAGCACCACCGCCTCCACGTCCGCCGGCACCCCGGGCACCCGCGCCGACGGCGGCACGACCGGCTCGGTCTGGTGGGCGTGGAGCAGCGCGAGCGGGTGGTCGGCGGCGAACGGCGGGTGGCCGGTGAGGAGGAAGTACCCGACCCCACCGACGGCGTACAGGTCGGCGGCCGGGCCGGCGTCCTCGCCGCGGGCCTGCTCCGGGCTCATGTACGCCGGCGTGCCGAGCAGCCCGCCGGCAGCGGTGATCCGCGTGTCGGCGGAGCCGACCTCGGCGACGAGCCCGAAGTCGAGCAGCTTCGCCGCGTCCGCCCGCCCGCCGAACCGGCCGACCATCACGTTGCTCGGCTTCACGTCGCGGTGGACCATGCCGAGCCCGTGTGCCTCGGCCAGCGCCCCGCACAGTTGCCGCAGCACCGCCACCACCCGCCCCGCCGGCAGCGGTCCGGCCCGGGCGACGACCGCGTCGAGCGTCAGCCCCGGGAGGTACTCCATGACGTAGTAGAGCGTGCCGTCGGCCGACCGACCGTAGTCGTACACCTGCACCGCGGCCGGGTGCGCCAGCCGGGTAACGGCCGCCACCTCGCGCTCGAACCGCCGGGCGTAGGCCGGGTCGGCGGCCATCTCGGGGCGGATGCGCTTCACCGCGCACGCCCGCTTCAGGAACGGGTGCTCGGCCAGGTACACCTCGCCCATCCCGCCCGCCCCGAGCCGCCGGCCGAGCTTGTACTGGCCGAGTTCGGCGAGCTCCTGCCGCGCCTCCGCCACCTCCGCCGACAGCGTGTTGACCCGGTACGAGCCGTAGATCACGACGGCGGCCGAGGTGAAGACGGACGAGGACAGTGCGGTGAGCAACAGCGGCAGCCGGGCGGCGACCTCCGGCGACCGGGTGCCGGCGGTCACGACGGCGAGCAGCGCGACGGCGGCCATCGGGAGGAACCGCGCCGCCTGCCACCGCGTCGGCCCGGGGACGAAGACGCCGTAGATGAACGGCGCGAGGAACCAGAACACCGCGGCGTGCACGTTCGCCGCCTCGATCCGAAGTCGTGTGTGGTTCGGCCCGTCGCTCGGCAGCTCCGCCGACCGCACCAACCGGGTGTGGTGCCACACGGCCAGGGTCACGGTCAGGAGCACGAGGGCGGCCGCGTCCATCCACCGCATCTGCCGGACCGACCAGTCGCGGCGGACGGTCAGCGCGACGGCGACGACGACGCTCAGGACGAGGAACCCGATTCCGGTGGCGAACCCGACCGGGCCGAACATTTCGATCGTGAACTGTTCGTCAAGGCCGGCGTAGACGAATGGCAGAAACGTCAGCGCGTTCAGCGCCTGGAGGACGGCCAGGACGCGCATCCGCCGCCGCATGGTGGCGCGGTACGCCGGGTCGTCGGCCGGCGCGGTGGCGGTCGCGGCCGCCGGCGGGCGCGGCGGGGCGGCCGGGACGACCGTCGGGGCGAGCGCGGCGGGCGGGCCGGGATGGGCGGCCGGGCCGGGGTGGGCGGCCGGGGTGGTGGCGAGTGGGTCGGTCACGTGCGGCCCCGGGTGAGGCAGGCATTCGATCTTCTAGAATAGTGGCCGTTCCACCCCCCGACGCGGACTCCCGATGGCCCTCGTCCCGTGCCCGGCGTGCGGCCTCCCGCGGGCCGCCGACGCCGACACCGCCTGTCCCGCCTGCCGCTGGGCCGACACGCCCCCGCCGCCGCAACCCGCTCCCGCCCCGCCGCCCGCAGTGGCGGCGGAACCGGACCACGACCCGGCCCCGCAGCGCGGCCCGCTGGTGCTCGCCGGCGCCGGCGGGCTCGTGGTCGGCGTCGTCGCCACGCTGCTCCTCGCGCCGCCGGAGCCGCCCGCACCGACGCCGGAACCGGAGGTGGCGGAGGCCGCGCCGGCGCCGAACCCGTACCCGCGCGTGGCATCGCTCCCGGTCGCCCCGCCGCCGCGGGCGGTCGAGCCGGTGCTCGAACCGGTCGTCGTCCCCGTGCCGTACCCGGTGGACGGCGGGTTCGCGGTGCTGAAGGTCGATCAGGCGGACGAGCCGTTCCACTTCCCGTCGCTCGGCCCCGGCAACCGGGTGAAGCTGGTCGGCCGCGCGAAGCGGTTCACCCTCGACGCGCCGGACGCGGGCACCGAGGTGGACGCGACCGGGTTGGAGAACGACAGCGTCTCGGTCGCCGGGGTGGTGGGCGGCGCGACGCTGCGGCTGAAGTCGGCGGGCGGGACGGTGTCGGTGCGGAGCGGGGTGGTCGCCGGGTCGGTCGTCGAGATCGACGCCCCGAAGGCCCACGTGACGTTCGTCGGCGACGCGAAGGGCGGGAAGGCCGGGCCGGCGGTGGGCGGCGGGAGCAAGGTGACGGTGCGGGCGAAGTCGGTGGCGTTCGGCACCGCGGTGACCGGCGCCGGGACGGTCGTGGACGTGACGTTCTCGCTCGGCGGGTCGTTGAAACTGGAAGCGGTGGAGGACGGCGCGCTGGTCCGCTACCGCCCCGGCCACCGCGCCGACCCGCCGGTGAAGGTGACCCGGGGGCGGGTGGCCGGCGGTGAGGTCCGCGAGGAGTCGCCGTGACGGAACTGAGGCGGCCCGCGCCGCGCGCACGGCACAGCCCGCACCACCGGACCACGCCCACCGCGCAGGGGGGCGGGCGGCGGGTGCGGTCGTTGCGGGCGCGGGGCGAACGGGGCTAGAGTGGA
>JAFKFQ010000292.1 GCA_017308215.1 bacterium
CCGCTCACCACGATCGACGACCGGGCCGCCCTCTTGCTCGCCGCCGGTGCCGACCGCGTGGTCGTGTACCGGCCCGACCGCGACCTGCTCGGGCTGGAGCCGGAGGCGTTCGTCCGCGACGTGCTGCTCGGGCAACTCGGGGCGAAGGCGGTGGTCGAGGGGTACAACTTCCGCTTCGGCCGCGACCGCGCCGGCGACACCGCCCTCCTGCGCGACCTGTGTGCTGCGGCCGAAGTCGGCTTCGAGGAGGTCGGCCTCCTGACCGACGGTGAGGAGCCGATCTCCAGCAGCCGCGTGCGGGCGGCGTTGCTCGCCGGCGACGTGGCGAGCGCCGCCGACCTGCTCGGGCGGCCGTACCGCGTGGCCGGGACGGTGGTGACGGGCGCCCGCCGCGGGCGGACGATCGGCTTCCCGACCGCCAACCTCGCCGACGTGCCGACGGTGTTGCCCGGGAACGGCGTGTACGCGGTCCGCGCGGTCGTGGGCGGGGTGTCGTGGCCGGGCGCGGCGAACGTCGGCCCGAACCCGACGTTCGGCGACGACGCCCGCAAGGTCGAGGTACATCTGATCGGCTTCGCCGGCGACGTGTACGGGGCGCGGCTGCCGGTCGAGTTCGTGGCGAAGCTGCGCGACACGCGCCCGTTCGCCGGCGCCGCGGAACTGGTCGAACAGCTACGCCGCGACGTGGCGGCGGCCCGAACGCTCGTGGGGTGAGGGCGGTCAGGGGCGGTTCGCCGGGGCGCCGGACTCGCGGTAGTACTCGCCGTACTCATGGCGGTTGGCGAACACCAGCGGGGAGAAGTCATCCTTGATCCGGGCGAAGTACTCGCTCGCCACCGCGTGCCGCCGTGCCAGCACGGCGATCTTCGCCGCCACGTTCAGCGTGTACCGGTCGCCCGGGTTCCCCGCCAGCGCCCGGTCCGCCGCGGCGCGGACCAGCTCCCACACCTGGGGGTCGAGGTAGTACGCGGCGACCGCCCCCCGCGCCGCGTCGAACGCCGGCCCGGCCACCGGCGTGTTCGCCGTCACGTGGCGCAACACCGCCGCAGCGTACCGGCCGTCGCCGGGGTGGAGGGCGAGCGCCCACGCGAACGTCCGGTAGTCGGCCCCGTCCGGGCTCCCCTGCCACTTCGGGTGGAGGATCTCGAGCTTCGTCCAGCACGCGGTCTGGTTGTCCGGGTTGGCCGTCATCGCCCGCTGGAACGCGTCCTCTACCGTGTCGCGGTCCAGCGACATCCCCATGCACACGGTGAGCATGTGGGTCGGGGCCGAGTACCCGTCCGGGTCGTCGGCCGTCGCCGCGGCGAGCGCCTGTCGCGCCTCGCGCAGCCGCGCGTCGAACACCCGCCACCCCTCCGCGGTGACCGTGTGCGCGTACCCGGACCCGCGGGCATCCCAGGCCAGTTTGATGCACCCGGCGCCGCGGATGGTCAGCCGGAGGTAGTCCCGGGCGCCGGCCCGGCGGAGGCAGTCGTCGAACTCGTCCAGCACCTGCTGCCGCGGCCGCCGCTGCCCCGTCCGAAAGACCTGGACGAACCCGGCGAGCTCGACAAGCTCCTCGTCGGCGGACAGGTCGTGCTCGCGGGCGGCGGCGGCGAACAGCTCCCAGAACCGCTCCTCCCAGATGTCCTCGTCCGCCCGGAGCTCGTGGTCGGGGTCGAGCCGGCTCGCCGCGACCAGCCAGTTGTGGAGCGCGTGGACCCGGCGGACGGCGGGGTAGCGGCTGGCGTACACGCGGGCCACGGCGGCGCGGAACGCGGCCGGGTCGGGGGCGTCGGTGGCGTCGCGGAGGTGCCAGTATGCGATGAGCGGATCGTCGCACCCGGCTGCGACCGCCCGCGATGCCGCCGCCCGGGCCGCCGCGGTGACGGCGGCCGGGGGATCGCCGGCCAACTGGTCGGCGACGATCTGCCGGGCACGGGCGTCGAGCGCGGCGCGGGCGAGGTCGGCCCACGCGGCGTTCCGGCCCGGCGTGCGCTCGAACGCCCCGACCGTCCCTGCGAGCGTCGCCATGAGGTGCGCCGCCCGGACGTCGGCGGCGCGGACGGGGTCGATGGCGAACGGGAACTCTTGCGCCGCGACCTTCGCGGTCCACTGCTTCACCGCCGCCCGATGCTCCGCGTCCAACTCGTCCCGCGTGGGGAGGCGTGTCGGCACCAGCGGGGTGGGCGGTCGGGGCGGCGGCTGCGGCGCGGGAGGTTGGGCGGGGGCGGCCTTCGCGTTCGCCCGCGGCCGACGCGGCTCGTCCGGCCAGACCACGATTACGGCGAGCACGACGGCGGCGGCACCGAGCACCGCTTCGACGGCGTAGGACGGGGCGGGAAGGCGCATGGACGGTGGTCCGGTGGGAGAGCGGCCTCGTTCGATCATTCGCAAGATGGGCCGCGCTGTCAACGCGAATCTCCCGTCACCCCAGCATCCGCAGCAGGCCGGCGAGCGGGACCGGGGCGCGCCCGGGGGCGGCGCTCAGCTCGGCGTCGAGCTCGTGCAGCGCCTTCTCCAGCACGAGCGCCTCCAGCAGCGCCCGGCGGCCGGCGTCGTCGTGCGGGAGCAGGTCGGACGGGCCCATCGCCTCCAGGTACGCCGCCACGAACTCGCGCGACACCCGGCGGTGCCAGGCGTCGGCCCACGGCGTCAGCGCCGGCACGTCCTCCGGGCGGATCACGCCCTGGGCGCGGCCCTTCCGGCCGTCGAGCCCGAACAACACCGACCGTACCGCGTAGTCGAACGACCGGATCATGCACGCCACGTCCCGCAGCGGCGACCGCTTCACCCGCCGCTCCTCGACCGTGCGCGCCGAGTCGCCGTCGAAGTCGGTGACCACGAAGTCGCGGCCGGTGTGCAGCAGCCGGCCGAGGTGGTAGTCGCCGTGGATGCGGATGCGCGACCCGCCGAGGTTCGGGTCGAGGACCGCCCGGAACCGCTCGTTCAGGTCGTGCGCCCGGTCGAGCAGCGCGTCCGCCCCGGGCACCCGGTCGGCCTCGACCCGGAGGCGGCGGAGCACCTTCCCGGCCGTGTTCCGCATCGTCTGGTAGACGGACCGCTGGTACAGCTTGCCAAAGGGCTCCGGGACGAACCCCGGCCCGCCGGCCGGGTCGGCGAGGGCGAGGTGCATCTCGCCGGTGTGGCGGCCGAGGAGGCGCGCGGTGTCCACGAACCCGCGGGCGAGCTCCTCCCACCCGAGTGCTTCACCGGGCGCCGGCTCCGGCGCCGGGCCGACCAGCGGTTCGTCCTGCGGCGGGCGCGGCGGCGCGTCCTTCGACAGGGCGGCGACGCGC
>JAFKFQ010000418.1:0-1598 GCA_017308215.1 bacterium
TCGGGGCTCAAGCCCCGAGCCGGCCCTCAGTCCGGTGGCTTGCCCGATCTAGTATGAGACAGGGCAACGGCTCTCAACATTTTCTCAGACTCTCATCTTTTCTGCTTGACGGGCGGCCGCGCACCGGGCGAAATATGAGGCGGGGATGAACTCGCCTTCCCCAATCTCACATTTCATCGGAGGTTCACATGAACCATCCCCTCTCCCGGATCGAGAGGCGCAGTGCGTTCACGCTGATCGAGCTGTTGGTCGTCATCGCCATCATCGCCATCCTCATCGGCCTGCTACTGCCGGCCGTCCAGAAGGTGCGCGAGGCCGCCGCGCGGGCCAAGTGCAGCAACAACCTGAAGCAACTCGGGATCGCCCTCCACGCCCACCACGACACGACGAACGCCCTCCCGTGGCGGGAGGGTCGGTTCGAGGTCGGGTACGGCGGACGGATGAGCGGGATGATCACCCTGCTGCCGTTCCTCGAACAGGCGCCGCTGCGGGCACAGATCCAGGCCAACGCCCCGCCCGAGCCGTGGAACGGCAGCTACGCCCCGTGGCAGGCGGTGATCCCGTACCTGGCGTGCCCGTCCGACGGCTCCGCCCCGAGCACCACGGTGAAGACCACGAACTACATGCTCTGCAGCGGCGACTCGATCGACCTGCACACGAACACGAACGGCGCCGGCTCGACCCGCGGGATGTTCGGCCGTCACACCGGGCTCCCGAACCCGGGCGGGCTGAAGTTCGGGGACGTGACCGACGGGCTGAGCAACACCCTCGCCGCGTCCGAGCGGCGGGTCGCCAGCGGGCAGAACGACATCTCCGCCACCACCAACAACGCCGGCGCCTGGTTCACCACCCCGAGCCAGTGCCTCGCCACGTTCGACACCGCCACCCGGCGGTACACGTCCGGGACGGTGGCGACGAACTGGGCCGGGCGGCGGTGGCCGGACGGCGGGATGGGGTTCAGCGGGCTCACCACCAGCGTCGGGCCGAACAAACCGTCGTGCGCGTACAACGCCCACGACGCCCAGCCGGGCATGTACCCGGCCACGAGCAACCACACCGGCGGGGCGAACGCCCTCATGGGCGACGGGTCGATCCGGTTCCTGCGCGACAGCATCAACGCCGGCAACCCGGCCACGGCCGGCACCGCGCTGAGCGGCCCGAGCCCGTTCGGGGTGATCGGCGCCCTGGGCACCCGGTCCGGCGGCGAGAGCGTGAACGACAACTGACCGCCGCCCACCGGCCCGCCCGCCGGGGCGGGCCGGCCACCCCCTAACTCGCTCCCCGGAGGGCGATTGTGAGGCCCGGGCCGAGGTTGGTCGCGGCCGCCGCGCTGGTCGGGTTGGCGGTCGGGTGCGGCGACAAGAAGCCCGGCGAGGTCGAGAAGCTCCCGACCCAGCCGGCCCGCGGGTTCGTCAAGTACAAGGGCGCCCCGGTCAAGGACGCGAGCGTCAGCTTCCAGTCGCTCGACGGGAAGGTGTCGGCCAACGGCAAGAGCGACGGGGTCGGGAGCTTCACCCTCTCGACCTACGGCCAGTCCGACGGGCTGCCGGCCGGCAAGTACAAGGTGACCGTCGCCGTGAGCGGGGCGAAGGAGATCG
>JAFKFQ010000418.1:1620-22939 GCA_017308215.1 bacterium
TCAAGTCCCCGATCCCGGCCAAGTACGCCAACCCGAGCACCACCGACATCCTCGTCGAGGTCAAGGCCGGCGACACGAGCGAGATCCTCATCGACCTGAAGTGACGGCCCCCGAACCGCACGAGCCCCGGCCCCGGCCGGGGCTTTCTTTTTGCCCCGCGGCGGGTTACCCTCGGCGTCTCGCCTACCCGTTCGGAACCCTCCATGATGAAGCGCGTCCTCCCGCCCGCCGCCGCCGCGGCCGTCGCCGCCGCGGTGCTGTACCTGTACGCCGACCGCCCGGCCCCCGCCGCGCAGGGGCCGCTCCCCATCCCCGAGATGCGGTTCAACGACGTGAAGGAGATCGCCCCCGGCGTCTTCTTCCGCTACTCGTCGATCAGCGCCGCCGACCCCAAGATCCCGTTCGGCGGGTCGAACCACACGTGGGTCGTGTTCAAGGACTACGTCGTCGTCGTCGACGCCAACTTCCCGAAGGAGGCCGGCGACGTAATCGAGGCGATCCGCAAGACGACCGACAAGCCGATCCGCTACGTCCTCGACACGCACCACCACGGCGACCACGCCTACGGGAACGCGGTGTGGGCGAAGGCGGGGGCGAAGATCGTCGCCCACAAGAACGCCGCCCGGCTGCTGCTGGTGAACGGCCCGAAGCAGTGGGAGGAGGCGAGCAAGGGGAAGGACGCCCGCGAGGATCTCCAGAAGACGACGCTCAAGCAGGTGGACATCCCGTTCGACGACCGGTACGTGCTCGACGACGGCACTCAGCGCGTCGAGTTCCTCCACTTCGGCCACAGCCACACGATCGGCGACGCGGTGGCGTACCTGCCGAAGCACAAGATCCTCTGCACCGGCGACGCCTGCGTGAACGGGGCGTTCAACTTCATGGGCCACTCGAACAGCGCGAGCTGGATCCGCTGCCTGGAGGCGATGCACAAGCTCGACGTCGACGTCATCTGCCCCGGCCACGGCAAGCCCGCCCGCAAGGACTTGCTCATGACGGAGAAGCGCTACTTCAGCGAGCTGCGGGCGGCGGTGCAGAAGGGGATCGACGAGAAGAAGACGCTGGAGGAGATCACCGCGGGGCTGAACTTCCCGTGGTACAAGGAGTGGACCGGGGTGGAGGTCGCCGGCCCGCAGATGAACAAGGACAGCGTGAAGCACGTGTACCTGGAGCTCCAGGGGAAGGTCGATCACGACCGCCTCGGCTGGGCGCCGGACCCGCGCCCGGCCGCGCCGCCGGCGGCGGTGGCGCGGCGGGACTGACCCGGTTAGTGTTGTTCCGGCGGTGGTGTATGGGCTGGTAGCCGCAGGCTTTAGCCTGCGCTCGCGTGACGCAGGCTAAAGCCTGCGGCTACCACACCCCGCGGCTACCACGCCTGGGCCGCCACGATCACCCAGGTGCCGCGCATCCTCGGCATCTTCACGTCCATCTTCGGCCCGGCGCCCGAACAGGCCGCGGCCTGACGGGACCGGCCATGCTCCGCCTCCGGTATACACTGCTCACGCTGGTGGGCGGGCTCATCCTCCTGACCGTCGCGCCGGTGGCGATCGTCGCCGACCACAACGCGCGGGACGCCGCCGAGAAGCTCTCCGACCAGGTGCTCGACCAGGGCGTCCTCCGGTTCCACCAGGAGGTCGAGCGGCTGGTCGGGCAGGCGGCGGGCCAGTGCGCGCTCGACCTCAAGCTGATGCAGGCCGGGCGGCTCGAGGCCGGCGACCGCCCGGCCCTCGTCGGGCACTGGCGGGAGGTGCTCGCGCTCCAGCCGCAGCTCACCAGCCTGTTCGTGGGGCAGGAGTCCACCGGCGAGGCGGTCGGCGTGTCCCGGCTCCGGCCGGACGGGCTTTCCGTCTGGCAGTCCGACCGCGACCCGGCGACCGGTCGGCTCGTCGTCCGCGAGTACCAGGCCGCCGACTACCCGAAGTCGCCGCTCGGGCCGGACGCGGACGGGTTGGACGTGCGCACCCGGCCGTGGTACACGGTGGCCCGCGATGCCGGGCGGCCGGTCTGGACGGACGCCTACGTGTTCGCCGGAGTGAAGGGCGTCCGCAACGTGCTCGGGGTGACCTACGCAGTCCCCGACCGCGGCCCGGGCGGCGCGCTCCGTGGTGTCGTGACGGCCGACTTCGACCTCGACACGCTCAGCCGGTTTCTGGCCGGTCTGAAGGTCGGCCGCGAGGGCGCCGCGTTCCTGGCAGAACTCGACCCCGACGATTCCGCACAGGTGATCGCCCACCCCCAGCCCGAACTGCTGACGCGCCCCGGGCCGGGCGGGAAGAACGAGCTCGTCCCTACCGCCGAGTTCGCCGACGGCCGGGTGCGGGCGGTCCTGGCCGCGCTCCCCGCCGGCGACGGCGACGTGCGGTTCACGCACGACGGCCGCGTCTACCTCGGCAGCGTCCGCCGCGTCACCGGCGACAACCGCCCGCCGTGGCTGACCGGCGCGTTCATCCCCGAGGACGAGATCCTGGCCCACGCCACGCAGACCCGCCGCGCGACGGCGCTGGTCGCGTCCGTGGTCTTCGCGGCGGCGATCCTGCTCAGCATCTACGTGTCGCGGCAGGTGTCGCGGCCGCTGGAGGCGCTCGCCGGCGAGGCGCTCGCCGCCGGGCGGCTGCGGCTCGACGCGGGGCCGCCGGTCAAGTCGATCGTGCTGGAGGTGGACCAACTCGCCCGCGCCGCCGACGCGATGCGGGTGGGGCTGCGGTCGTTCGGGAAGTACCTCCCGGTCGACCTCGTCCGCGGGCTGCTCGACTCCGGCCAGGAGGCTCGGCTGGGCGGCGAGCGGCGGGAGCTGACGATCGCGTTCACCGACATCGCCGGGTTCACCACGACCGCCGAGGGGCTGACCAGCGAACAACTCGTCGGGCACCTGGGCGACTACCTCGCGGCGGTCAGCCGGGCGGTGACCGACTCGGGCGGCACGGTGGACAAGTACATCGGCGACGCGGTGATGGCGTTCTGGGGCGCCCCGGTGCCGCGGCCGGACCACGCGGCGGCGGCGTGCGTGGCCGCGGTCCGGTGCCAGCAGCGCCTCGGCGAGCTGCGCCCCGGGTGGGAGGCCGCCGGCCGCCCGCCGTTCCACACCCGCTACGGCCTCCACACCGGCGAGGTGACGGTCGGCAACATCGGCAGCCCGGCGCGGATGAACTACACCGTGATCGGCGACGCGGTGAACCTTGCCAGCCGGCTCGAAGGGCTGAACAAGCACTACGGCACGTCGGTCCTCGTGAGCGGTGAGACGCTGCGGGCGGCGGGCGGGGTGGTCGCGGCGCGCGTGGTCGATGTGGTGGCGGTCGCTGGCCGCGCCGAGGCGGTGACGGTGTACGAACTGCTCGGGCTGGCGTCGGAGGTCGGCGACGGGGAGAAGGAGCTGATCGGCCTCTCCGCCGACGCCCTGGCCGCGTTCCGGGCGCGCCGCTGGGACGAGGCACTGGCGCTCCTCGACTCGATCCACCGCCTCCGCCCCGACGACGGCCCGGCGCGGGTGCTGGCGGAGCGCTGCCGGCGGTTCGTCGCGTGGCCGCCCCCGGACGACTGGGACGGCGTGAACCGGATGGTGGGGAAGTAGCCTCGTCGCCCGGGCGCGGCGGGAGCAGGTCCACACGATCGGTAACAACCTTCCGCGCGGGTGGAACTTCTCGTCCCGCGCGCGACTCGAACGCGGTAGCATCCCGCCTCGCGTCCCGGGGAAATGCCATGTTGCGTCGCGCTCTGCTTCTGGCGCTAGTCGCGTGCGCGGCCGGGTGTCCGGCGCGGGTCGAAGACCCCGCGCCGCCGGAGAAGGCCGGCGCGCCGGCGCCGTCCGAGGAGCCGGCGTTCACCCCGCCGGCGGCGCCGGAGGGCGACCTGCGCGCCGCCGCGGACGGCAACAACGCCTTCGCCATCGACCTGTACAAGGCGCTCGCGGCGGCGGCCCCGGCGAGCCTCGTCGTGTCGCCGTACAGCGTCTCCGCGGCGCTCGGCATGACCTACGCCGGGGCACGCGGCGAAACCGCCGGGGAGATGGCGAAGGTGCTCCACTTCAAGCTACCGCCGGAGCGCCTGCACCCGGCGCAGGGATCGCTGCTGGGGGCGCTCGTGGGCATGCGCGGCAAGGAACGGCCCACACTCCAAGTCGCCAACGCGCTGTGGGGGCAGAGTGGCGTGCCGTTCCGTGACGACTTCCTCGCGCTCACCCGCGCCAACTACGGGGCCGGGCTGCGCGAGGTGGATTTCGCCGGGAACACGGAAGCAGTGCGGCAGCGGATCAACGAGTGGGTGAACGCGAAGACGCGCGACAGGATTCCGGAACTGCTGGCCCCGGGCGACCTGACCGTACGCACCCGGCTCGTGCTCACGAACGCCGTCCACTTCAAGGACCGCTGGGCGAAGCCGTTCGTGGAATTCGGCAAGGAGCACCCCTTCTGGGTGTCGGCCGACGCGTCCGTGCCCCGGCCGTTCATGCACAACGGGGACGTCTGGTCGCACTTCGCGGGCGACGGCGTGAACGTGGTGCTGGTGCCGTATGAGGGCTGGAGGCGGACCTTCGTGCTGGTCGTGCCGGACGCGCGCACCGGGCTGCGCGCGGTGGAACAAAACCTGACGCTGTCGAAGCTGAACGCCTGGATCGCCGACTGTACCGAGGCGCGCGTGTGGCTGCAACTCCCGGAGTTCCGCGTGAAGGCGTGCCTCGACCTCGCCGGCACGCTCACGAAGATGGGCATGCCGCTGCCGTTCACCGGCGGCGCGGACTTCACGGGCATCGGCCCGGGTGAGCTGTCCGTCTCGAAGGTAATTCACGAGGCGCTGATCGAGGTGAACAAGGAGGGGACGGAAGCCGCCGCCGCGACGGCGGTTGTTGTGGGCCAACCGGTGAGCGTGCCCCGGGAGTATCGCAGCGTGACGGTCCGCGCGGACCGGCCGTTCCTGTACCTGATCCGCGACAACCCGACGGAGTCGATCCTGTTCATCGGGCGGTACGCGGGGAACTGACCGAGCCGCCCGCGGCCGAAGTGGCCGTGCCGTCTCGCGGTAGATCGGGCGGCGCGGGTCGAGCGGGCCGATGCCCCCCTCCGGCGTCAGCTCGAGGCGGGGCGGGTGCTGGATACGGGTGTGGTGAACCCGGTCCGACGTAGGATTGCGTTCCGATCGCTCATTGTCGCGCCCGCCGATCGCCACGGCGGATGAGAGCCGGTCCGCCGCGGGCAGGCAACCCGTTGTGCCAATACTGGTGTGAGGTGTCGGGTGTGGCCCCACCGACTCTGCCCGCGGCCCGGACCGCGGCAGCGATCTTCGGGTACTGGCGCTTCACACCCGGACCGTGACGTCTTCCAGTCCGTTTGCCGCGCGGGATGCACTGTCATGGTGCGTCCGCGGGGGCGGTCGTCCGGGCGACCGAGCAGGGCAACCTGCAACCCCCACGGCACGAGCGGCCGGACTGGGGCACCGCGCCGGAACCCGACACCTCGACCACCGGCGGCCGCCGGTCCGCGTAGCAATACGCGGCCGACGGCCGCCGCGTGGGCGTTTCGGACACGCGAGGCGTAGCTGGCCACGGAGGATGTCGCCGGTGGTCACGGTTCGAACGCGGAGTAGTGGCGCGTTTCGGGCGCAAGACCGTGTCGTGGCTGGCTTTGGACGAGAATCCGTCGTCCGCGACGTCCAGGAATCCGGTCACTCGTGGCCGCGTATCGGACGATTATAAGAATGATGGCCGGAGCCAGAGCCGATCCGGTGCGAGAATCCACCCCGTGCGGTGCGAAGACATGACGGCTGATGACGGGGGCTGTGGAAAACTTGGCGTCAGCTCCGGTGACCCCGTTGAGTGGCGTGTCGGGCACCACGCCGACCCGTCGCCGGACCCGACACGAAACGACCGACGCCACGACGAAGCCCACGCCACTCGACGACCCGGCCGCCCGCGGCGCCACGCCAGACAGCGCGGTGCCGCGAGCGGCCAGGCGAGTTACGTCACGCCGCGGTCACACCCCGGCGGCCTTCTTCAGCGCCTCGGCCTTGTCGGTCTTCTCCCAGCTGAACTGCGGCAGCTCGCGGCCGAAGTGGCCGTGCCGCGCCGTCTCGCGGTAGATCGGGCGGCGCAGGTCGAGCGTGCCGATGATCCCCTTCGGCGTCAGCTCGAAGTGGTTGCGGATCAGGTCCACCAGCTTGGCCTCCGGCACCTTCCCCGTGCCCCGGGTGTTCACCCAGATGTTCAGCGGGTCGGGGTAGCCGATGGCGTAGCTCAGCTGCACCTCGCACTCCCTCGCCAGCCCGGCCTTCACGATGTTCTTGGCGATGTACCGGCAGATGTACGCGGCGCTCCGGTCCACCTTCGTCGGGTCCTTGCCGCTGAACGCCCCGCCGCCGTGCCGGCCGCGGCCGCCGTAGGTGTCCACGATGATCTTCCGCCCGGTCAGCCCGCTGTCGCCGTGCGGGCCGCCGCACAGGAAGCAGCCGGTCGGGTTGACGTGGACGGCGATGTCGTCGGCGCCGAGCTTCAGCCCCTTCGCCCCGGGCACCACCATCACCAGCTTGCCCTTCACCAGGTCGGCGCGGTCGGCCATCAGCACCGGCTTCACGATCTTGTCGATCACCTCCTGGCGGGCGTCGTCGGTGAAGTAGTCGCCGCCGTCCTTCGTGGTCATCACGTCGCGGGTGTGCTGGGTGCTGAGCACGACGGTGTGGATGCGGGCCGGGGTGCCGTCGGCGTTGTACTCGACCGTCACCTGGCTCTTGGCGTCGGGCCGCAGCCACTTCAGCTTGCCGGTCTTGCGCAGGTCGGCGTGGTGGGCGACGAGCTTGTGCGACAGGTCGATCGGCAGCGGCATCAGCGTCGCCGTCTCGTCGCACGCGAACCCGAACATCATCCCCTGGTCGCCGGCGCCGCCCGTGTCCACGCCCTGGCTGATGTGCGGGCTCTGGGCGTGGACGCGGCAGTCCACCTGGCAGTTGTCGGCGGTGAACCCGATCTCCTCGCGCTCGGCCTGGTCCTTCGCCACGTAGCCGATCTCGGTGATGACCTCGCGGACGAGCTTGTCCACCGCCTCGCGGGTCAGGTTGGCCTTGGTAGTGATCTCCCCGGCGACCACGGCCAGGTCGGTGGTGACGAGCGTCTCGCACGCCACCCGGCTCATCGGGTCGGCCGCCAGGCAGAAGTCGAGGACGGCGTCGGAGATCTGGTCCGACACCTTGTCCGGGTGCCCCATCGAGACGGATTCGCTGGTGAACAAATAGCGGTCGGCTGACACGGGGAATCCTCTCCGGTGGTAGGCCTTCCTGCGCGGGGAAGGGAATTCGGGTGTTATACCCACCGCGCCCGGCACAGCCAACGCCAACTGCGCAGCCCCGCGTGCCCGTGCCCGAGCCCCCGTAAGGGGCTGTGGCTCGGGGCTTGCGTAGATCGGGCCGAGTCTTCGAGGCCCGACGCGGCGGCGCGGGTGCGCGGTCCGAGCGCGGGGGGACGAAGCCCTACTCGGTGTCGGGTGCGACCCCCCGACATGGCGAACGGCCGGCGTGAGCCGGCTGGTGGTTGCGCCAGGCACCCGGACCAACGACCAGCCGGCTCACGCCGGCCGTTCGCCCGACCCGACACGGATCGGTCGACGCACCACTCCCCCCCGGCCCCTCACGGGGCTTGGCTCACCAGATCGGGCGCGTAACGCCGCGGTAACGACGCCGCGGCGGGGGCTATCGACCCGCCGCTGGGCGGGTATGATCGTCCGTGTTCAGCCCCGCTCGCCCGGTTCCCCCCGAGGGTCGTGCCATGCTGCGTCGGAAGCTGTTGTGGAGCGTGCCGCTGGCCGGGGCGATCGGCGCCGGCGTCGCCGCCGACCGGTTCCTCGCCGCCGAGGCGAACGCCAACAACCGGCAGGACCTCAAGCCCGCCGTCACCCTGCCGATCTCCCGCGTCGTCATGTTCAACAGCGGGGTCGGGTACTTCTCCCGCAGTGGCGAGGTGGACGGCGACGCCCGGGTGGACCTGACGTTCCAGGAAGCGGACATCAACGACCTGCTGAAGTCGATGGTGCTGGAGGACTTCAACGGCGGGCGGGTGTCGGCGGTCAGCTACGACAGCCGGGAGCCGATCGCCCGGACGCTCGCCAGCTTCTCGATCAACCTGAACGGCGAGCCGACGTTCGCCACCATCCTCCAGCAGGCCCGCGGCGAGCGGGTCGAGGTGACCACCGCCCCGACCGCCCAGAACCAGCCGGGCAAGCTGACCGGGGCCATCGTCGGGATCGAGGCCCAGGTCGCGGCGGGCGGCGCCGGGCCGAACGCGCCGCCGGTCCCGGTGCAGGTGTTGAACCTGTGGTGCGCGGAGGGGATGCGGGCGGTCAAGCTGCCCGAGGTCCAGCAGCTCCGGTTCCTGAACCCGGTGATCGAGTCTGAGTTCCGCCGGGCGCTGGAGGTGCTGGCGGTGAACCACGACGCCCAGAAGAAGGCGGTGAGCCTCCACTTCGCGGGGGACGGGAAGCGGCGGGTACAGGTGGGCTATGTGGTGGAGGCGCCGATCTGGAAGACGAGCTACCGGCTGGTGCTGGACGCCGAGGGGAAGGGGGCCAAGCCGTACCTCCAGGGGTGGGCGATCGTCGAGAACCCGACCGACGAGGACTGGTCGAACGTCCGCATGGCCCTGATCTCGGGCCGCCCGATCAGCTTCAAGATGGACCTGTACAACCCGCTCTACGTCCCCCGCCCGACGGTCGAGCCCGAGCTGTTCGCGTCCCTCCGCCCGCCGACGTATGACGGCGGGTTCAACAGCCGCCACGGCCGCGCGGACGGGATCGCGCTCGCCGATCTGGACCGGGCCGAGGGTGTCGAGAACCGCGCCGGGCTGAGCGCGCTGAAGGCAAAGGGCGGCGCTCCGCGGCCGACCGCCGCGGCCCCGGCTCCGCCCGCCGGCCCGGGCGGGTTCGGCGGCGGTGGGATGCCGGGTGGTGACGCCAAGATGGACGCGATGCGCCGGGCGGTGGACCCGAACAACGCCAACGGCGCCGGCGCCCGCCAGCTCGAGCGCGAACTCGCCGCCCGACTCGGCCGGAACGCCGTCGGCAGTGCGGCGACGGCCGGGAAGCTCGGCGACTTCTTCCAGTACGCGATCGACCACCCGGTCTCGCTGGCCCGGCAGAAGTCGGCGCTCCTGCCGATCGTCGGGAAGGAGGTCGAGGGCACGCGGGTGAGCATCTACAACCCGGCCGTCCAGCCGAAGCACCCGCTGCTGGGCCTGCGGTTCAAGAACACCTCGGGGATGCACCTGTCGCAAGGCCCGATCACCGTCTTTGAGGGCAGCACCTACGCCGGCGACACCCGCGTCCTCGACGTCCAGCCGGGCGAGGAGCGGCTCGTGTCCTACGCCATCGACCTCGGCACCGAGGTCGATCCGCAGACCGGCCCGGGGGCGGGGCGGATCACCAGCGTCAAGGCGGTGAAGGGGATCGTGACGACGGTGACGAAGGTGCGCGAGGAGAAGAAGTACCGCATCGCCAACCGGTCGCAGACCGACCGGACGCTGGTCATCGAGCACCCGAACCGCACCAACCAGCAGTTCAAGCTGGTGGACACGCCCGCCCCGGTCGAGGACACGAGGGACGTGTACCGGTTCCAGATCGCCGTCAAGGCCGGGGAGGAGAAGACGTTCGCCGTCAACGAGGAGCGGGACGTCTCGACGCAGGTGGCGCTGTCGAACAACCCGGACCAGCAGATCCGGTTCTTCATGAACCTGACCGAGGCGTCCCCGGCCCTGAAGCAGCGGCTGGCCGAGGCGCTGAAGTTCAAGGCCGCGTGGGACGGCCAGCTCCGCGACCTCACCCAGGTGAAGGCCGACCTGGCGCGGCTGGGCGCCGACCAGGACCGCATCCGCAAGAACCTCGCCGCGACGCCGCGGGAGGCGGAGGTGTACAAGACGTACCTCGACCGGCTGGCGACCCAGGAGCGGGAGATCGATGGGCTGACCACCCGGGAGAAGACCCTGATGGCCGCTGAGTTCCAGGCCCGGAGGACGTTCGAGGACTTCCTCGCCAACCTGACGACCGACTGACGTATCCCGGCGAACGGCCGGCGTGAGCCGGCGGGTCGTTGCCTCGGCTACCTGGGGCAACGACCCGCCGGCTCACGCCGGCCGTTCGCCGTTCGGTCACCGCTTCCCGCCGGACACGTCCCACAGTGTCACCGGGGTGTCGCTACTCGCGACCGCCAGTGTGCGGCCGTCCGGGGCGAAGGCGATGCCGGTGATCGGCCCGGCGTGGCGGAACACGAACCGCTCGGCCCCGCCGGCGGTGGCAAACACCCGCACGTCCGGGCGGACTGTGGCGGGCGCGACTGCCACCAGAGCACCGTCCGGGCTCAGCGCGACCGACCCGCCGTCGGCGGCCAGCGGCACCCGGACGAGCGCTGCCCCGGTCGCCGTGTCCCACACCGTCACCTGCGGCGGCCCGTCGGTCCGGCCGGGGGTGGCGCCCTCCAGCATCGCCATCCGCCCGCCGTCGCGCGACACCGCCACCCCGTCGATCCGGCGCCCGGGGTCGAGCGCCGCCCGCGGCCGCCCGGTGGTCAGATCCCACACGAACACCGGCAGCGGCGCCGGCGGGGCGTTCCGCACCGCCGTCACGAGCGCCTTCCCGTCGGTCGAAAAAGCGTGGTGGCGCGGCGCCGCCGTATGCCCGACGAGGGCGAATCGCTCGTTCCCGGTGGCGTAGTCCCACACCCGCAGGGTACCGTCCTCGCCGGCGCCCATCAGTCCGGCGCCGTCCGGGGTGAAGGCGTACCACGCCGCGCGGTAGTCCGGGCCGCGGAGCAGGTGCGCGAACCGGCCGGTGGCGGCGTCGCGGACCTCCACGATGAACCCGTTGTTGATGTCCACCCGGCCCGGCGGCGGGGCGTAAGACATGAGCCGCGCGGTGAGCCGGCCGTCCGGCGAGAGCGGTTGCTTCCCGGTGGCGGTCGTCAGTCGGGTCTGCTTGCCGGTCGCCACGTCCCACTCGTACCAGTCGCCGGCCCGGGCGCGGAGCGTCTTGCCGTCCGGCGTGAACCGCAGTTCGGTCGGCGCGGCGAGCGGGTCGGCCGTCGCGAGCGCCTTCCCCTGGCGGTCGGTGTGCAGGCCGAACACGCCGATGCCGCCATCGGGGAGGCCGAACGCGACGCGGTCGTCGTCGTAGTGGTGGGGACCGGCGTAGGCCACGACCGCGGTGGCGCCGGACACGCCCTCGAAAAACGTGCCCGGCACGCCGCAGGTGTTCGGCAGGGTGCCGTCGGGGGCGTACAGGGTGGACGACGTGGCGCCGGGGGCGCCGCGGAAGAGGAGCCTACCGTCGCGGGTGGCGGCGAGCGCCCGGTCGGCACCGGCCGGGCTCCGCCACCGCACCGCGCCGGTCTTTGTGTCCCACGCCACGATCCCGCCGGCCGGGTCGGCGCTCGCCGCCGCCACCTGCACGCCCGTCGGCGACAGCACGACCTGCGCGAAGTTCGCCCCGTCCTCGCGGAACACCGCGCCCGGGGCGCCGGTCGCGCCGTCGAACAGCCGCACGGTGCCGCCGGCCGTCGCCACCGCCAGCGTCTTCCCGTCGTTCGTGAACGCGACGGCGGTGGGAACGTCCGGGCGCGGCAGGTCGGCGGCCCACCCGGCCGCGCCGGTCCGCGTGTCGGTCACCGACACCCGCCGCGCGGCCGGGTCGGCGAGTGCGAGGCGGGCACCGTCGAGCGTGAGCCGGGCGGCGCCGCGCGCCACCGGCAGTGGGAACTGCTTCAGCACCGCGCCGGTCTTCGCGTCGAGCCGCCACAGGTCGGCCGGCGCCGCGGTGCTCACCGCGATGAGTGTCTTCCCGTTGTCGGCGTACCCGACGCGGTCGAACGAGCGGTCGTGGCGGCGGACGGTGAACGCCGCCTCGCCGGTGTCGGCGTCCCACACGCGGAGGGTGTTGTCGCCGGCGACCGACGCCAACCGCCGGCCGTCGGGGGCGAACGCCAGGTCGCGCACCGCCGCCGCGTGCCGCAGCCGCGTCGAGCCGAACCGGGCGACCGGTCGCGGCGGCGCGTCGTCGGCTGCCGTCGCGTCCGCCTTCGGCGCCGGCGGGTTCGCCTTCGCCTCTTCCGTCGGAACCGGCCGCGCCGGCGGCGGGTCGGCGGCGAGTCCGAACCCGGCGGCCGTCGCCACGAGTACCAACCCCGCGACGACCGCCGCCCGCACCGCCGCCCCGTGCCCGCGAATCGCCCGGGCCGCCAGCGCCCGCACCGCCGCCGACGCCCCCGCCGCGTTCACCAGCGCCGCCCGCGTCGAAACCGGCAGCGCTACCGCGCCGACCGCCAGTGCCGGCGTCACCCCGCGCGCCGCGAGCACGGTCCGCAGCCGCTGCCGGGCGCGGGTCAGCCGGGATTCGACCGTGCCGACCGGGCACCCGAGCACCGCCGCCGCGTCGGCGTTCGACCGCCCTTCCAGCTCGCACAACACGAACGCCGCCCGCAGCCGCTCCGGCAGCGCGTTCACCGCCGCGTCGATCAGCATCCGCTCCTCGCGCTCGGCAGCGACACACTCCGGGCCGGGGTGTGGGTCGATGGGATCGGTATCGGGGAGTTCGCACCGCCCGCGGCCGTCCGCGCGGAGGTCGAGGGCGGCGCGGACGGCGACGCGGTGGAGCCACGGCCCGACCGACCCGCCGCGCACCCGGCCGGCGTGCCGCGCCAGCGCGAGGAACGCGGCCTGTGCGGCGTCCTCCGCCGCCGCGAGGTCCGGGCCGAGGACGCGCCGGGCGGTCGCCCACACCATCGCCCCGTGCCGCCACACCAGCAGCTCGAACGCCGCCCCGTCGGCCGCGCGCACGAACCGGTCGAGGAGCGCGTCGTCAGGGACTGCGGCGGAGTCGGGTGTCAGTTGGCGTGCGAGTGCGGCGAGCATCGGACGGCCTCCGGAGGTGCGGTCGCTCCACCCGAATAACGGCGCGAGTGGCGAAAACCCTCCGTCATTTCCCGATCGCCTCACCCGCCGGCCACGCCGTCACCTCGCCGACCGCCCGGTGGACGAGCGGGTCGATCACGCCGGAGAGCACGCGGCCGTCCGGGCCGCGGTCGGTGTTGAACAGCGCCGCCCAGCAGAACCCGTCGAACCGCCGCACCAACAGTGTGGACGTGCCGCTGATGAGCCCGGTGTGCCACGCGTTCACGCTTCCGCCCGCCGGGCGGACGTCCCAACCGAGGCCGTAGTACACGGGCTTCGGGTTCCCCTCCGCGTCGTGCCCGGCGGCACCGGCCGGGCGGTCCCACATCGTGCGGACCGAGGCGGCGGACAGCAGCGGGCTCCGCGCCGGGTTCTCGAACGCCGCCGCGAACCGCACCAGGTCGACCGCCGAGGCGACCCAACCGCCGTGCGCCTCGTAACCCTCGAGGTTGCCGGCGCCGTCCGGGAACGGCACGCGCTGGCCGGCGCGCGGCGGGTACAGGCACACGCCGGTCGTGCGCTTCGCGTCGTAGTAGCGCACCTCGTCGGCCGGGCGGTTCTCGGGCAGCGCACGGCCGAGCCGCGTCGTCGCCACGCCGACCGGCGCCAGCACGCGGTCCTTCACGTACTGCTCGTAGCCGATCCCGCTCGCCGCCTCGATCACGCGGCCGAGGAGCAGGTAACCGACGTTCGAGTACGCGAACCGGACGCCGGGGTCGAAGTCGAGCGGGCGGCCGAGCGTGTAGCGGATCACGTCCGCGTACGACACCGGCACCGGCGGCGTGGCGCCGGTCCTGCGGGCGATCGTCGCCGGCATCCCGATCGGGTCACCGGACCGATCGCGGTCCCACCCGCCGGTGTGGTTGAGGCAGTGGCGGACGGTGACGTCCTTCAGCCGCGCGTCCGCCGCCGCGCCGTCGGCGAGGAGCGGGCGGAGGGTGACGTGCTTCAGCACCGGGTCGTCGAGGCGGACCTTGCCGGCGTCCACGAGTTGCATCACGGCGACGGCGGTGAGCGGCTTAGAGATGCTGGCGATGCGGAACAACGCCCGCGGCGGCACGGGCGTCTTGCGGTCGAGGTCGGCGAACCCGAACCCGCGCGCGTAGACGAGCCGCCCGCGGCGGCTCACGGCGAGCGCGCCGCCGGGGACGGCGTGGTCGGCAAGGAACGACGTCATCAGCCGATCGAGCGGCGCGAGCGCCGGGTCGGCGCGGCCGGTGACGGGTGCGGGGGCGTCGTCGGCGAAGGCGGGCCGGGCGAGGGCGGTGCCGGCGGCGGCGAGGAAGGCGCGGCAGGTGGGCATGTGCGAGGGGTCCGTATCAAAACAAATGGACAGGATAACAGGATGAACAGGATGCCGGACCGAAGCAGAAGGCCCGGTCCGGCATCCTGTTCATCCTGTTATCCTGTCCATTTTCTTGGCCCGCCGCCAGTCACCGCCGCACGAACTCGTACCCGCCGGCGGGGTAGGTGCCGTACCCGGCCGAGCTCACGCCGTTGCGCGTGCTCGGCACGAACTGCGCGGGCGACGCCACCACCCGCACCCGCACCACCACCGTCTGCCCCGGCTGCGCCACCCCGGCGTGGAGCGCCGCGGCGGCGATGTTCGAGTCGAGCGTGTAGACGTCCGTCCCCCACACGCCGCTCCCCTGCGCGCTCGGCTGCGGCGCGGTGATCGTACCGACGAGTTCCTTCCCGAACTGGTGCTGGAACGCCATCATGTTCGCCGGCGCCGGCGCGGCGGTCGTCGCGTCCTCCGGCGAAGCGCCGCCGGCCTTCAGCGCCCGCACGTCCGCCAGCCGCAGCACCTGCTCACCGAACGGACCGGTCTGGACCTTCAGTGCCGGCGCCGAGATGATGCCGGTCAGTTTCGCGTCGTCGGTATGGACCACGTCGAACTCGCGCGGGTCCAGCGCGCCGGCGGGAACCTTCTGCTGAATAAACCGCACGCCCTCCTCCGCCCGGCGGCTCACCTCGGGGTCGGGGCTTTTTGCCGCCCGTACGAGCGGGTGGTAGGCGTGCTCGCGGTAGTCGCGGAGCTGGGCGCTCGCGCGCTCGCGGGTCGCGTAGTCGGGGTGGTTCAGCTGCGCGACGAGCGCCGCCACCCGGTCGGCGACCTCCGGCGGGGTGCGGGTGGCGAAGTCGATGCGGCGCACGTCGGCGACCGGGATCTTCAGCGTGCCGTACTTTGTGACGAGTTCGAGGGTGTCGTCGAGGAGCTTCACCTTCAGCACGCTGTCGTCCGCGCAGCGGACCTCGGCATCGGGCGGCGGGCCGACCTTCGGGTTCAAGGGCGATAGGGTGGCGACGGGGGTGGCGAACGCCGGGGCGACGGCGGCGCACGCGACGAGTGGGAGGAACGGGGCGGCCCAGCGGGCCGCGGTGGTGACGGGCATGTGGTGCCCTCCGGTAGAAGTGGAGGGACCGGGGCGTCGTCGGCCGTGAGTCTGCCCCGCGTCCCTGCGGGCCGGGAGAGGTCTCTCTGCACCGTACTCCAAACGGGCGTCAGAACTCAACCCCTCTTAGCGCCCGCGCCCCGGCGCGGAGCGGCAGCACCACCGCCGCGCCCCCGAGAGCCAGCCCGATCGGAATGCCGGCGTACACCAGCGGGCTCACGGCCGCGTCCACGCTCCGCGTCGCGCGGGCCAGCTGCGCGGTGTGGTACGGCACCACCATCAGCGCGATCACGGCGAGCAGGTAGCCGAGCCCGATCACCATGTTCACCGTGCCGCCGAACCCGACCACCACCTTCGACGGGTCCGTCTCGCGGAAGTTCGGCAGCACGGCACCCAGCCCGACGTTCAGCGCGCTCAGCCCGAGCGCGACCACCGCGACCGCCGCCGCGTGGACTGCGACCGCCTCCGGCGGCAGGCCGAGCAGCACGTCGCTGACCAGGATGAGTACCTCCGCGATCAGCACCGAGCCGGTGGCGGCGAACGCGAACTTGCCGCACAGGATGGTGTCGCGCGAGACCGGCGTCAGGCCGAGGATCCAGAACTTGCGCCCTTCGAGCGAGATGAGCGGGAACACGAACCGGCTGAGCCCGGCGCACAACAGCACCGCCGTGCCGCCGAGGTTCATCAGGCTGATGGCGTACTTGTCCATCACCGCCAGGTCGGCGCTCATGTAGTTCCGGTAGTTCCCGGCGCCGAACAGCATCAGCGAGCCGAACACGACGAGCAACGCCCACTGCGTCGGGTCGCGGCGGAAGGTGCGGAAGTCCTTCACGACGAGCACCCGCGTCGGCCGGTCGAGGTAGAAGACGAGCGCCCCCATGAGCCGGTCGAGTACGCTCTCGCGGAACACCTTCTTGCCCCGCCCGAGGCCGGCGAGGTGGTCGTACCCGGGGCGGTAGAGGCGCTTCGCCGTCGCCGCCGCGACCACGTACAGGAGCAGCCCGTTGCTCCACACCAGCGCCAGCGGCGGCAGCGCCTCCTCGGCGTCGCCGCGGGCGGCGGCGAGGACGCCGCGCGTCATCCAGTGGCTCGGCGCGGCGCCGCTGCGGACGAGGTCGAACTGCTCGATCAGGTCGTCGAGCTCGCGCCCCTGCGTGACGATCGACCGGTTCGCGGCGCGGGCGGTCCGCACGCCCCACACCGTCAGAAGCGACAGAACGATCAGCCCGACGATGACGAGGAATTGCTTCCGGTTCCGCGGCATGAAGCGGACGAGCAGCAGGCACACGAGCGCCGACACCGACCCCGGGAGCAGGACGTAGCCGAGCAGGAACACCGGGAGCAGCGCGTAGAACCACCACGGCACGCCGGCGCTGAGCCCGTAGGCGACGAAGACGGGCACGCCGAGGGCGACGAACGCCCACGAGCTGAACGCGACGGCGCCCTGGAACCGCGTGGCGAACACGTGGTCGGCGCGGGCCGGGGTGGTGAGCAGGTAGCGCGCCTCGGGGCTGGTGTAGAGGCTGGCGTAGAGGATGATGCCGGTCGAGAAGATCAGCATCCCGCCGAGGGTGAAGAAGAGGAGGTCGAACAGCGAGCCGACGATGGCGCCCTTGAACGGGATGTTGTTGGCGGCGAGCTGCCCGAACAGGTACCGGCTGAACCCGAACGTGAACCCGCTCACGATGAGCGTGGTGAGGATGACGCTGAAGAACCGCACGCGCCCGGCCTCGAGCGCGACGCGCAGCCCGTTCCGCGCGAGGCGGACGCGCAGCCGGCGGAAGGCGGCGGGCTGCGAGGGGGTTCGCCCCAGGGGCGAGGGGCAAGGGGCGAGGGGCAAGGAAGACATGGCTCAACCCTCCCGCGCGGCGCCGGACGCCGCGGCCTGGTCCTCGCTCGCCCCTCGCCCCGCGCCCCGCGCCCCTTCCTCGGTGATCGCCAGGAACAGGTCTTCCAGGTTCCCGTCCACCGACGCGTGCTTGCGCAGGTCGGCCAGCGTGCCGCACCCCAGGAGCCGCCCGTGGTCGATGATGCCGATGCGGTCGGCGAGCTCCTCCGCGATGTCGAGCGTGTGCGTCGAGAGGAACACCGTCGTCCCGTTCGCGGCGAGCTGGCGCAGCAGCGTCTTCAGCTCGCGGACGCTCTTCGGGTCGAGGCCGACCGTGGGCTCGTCGGCGATGAGCAACTTCGGCTCGTGGACCAGCGCCGCGGCGAACACCGTGCGCTGCCGCATCCCGTGCGAGTACCGCTCGGTCAGGTCGTCCACGAAGTCGTCGAGGTGGAACAGGTCGATCACCTCGGCCGTCTTGTCGCGCGCCTTCGCGGGCGGCATCCCGTACAGGTCGGCGGTGAACTGCAGGAACTCGCGCCCGGTCAGCTTGTCGTACAGGAACGGCTGGTCCGGGACGTAGCTGATGAGCGCCCGCGCCCGGTCGCCGTCCGCCGCCAGGTCGAACCCGCCGACCGCGACCGTGCCGGTGGTCGGGAACAGGAGCCCGCACAGCATCTTGATGGTGGTCGTCTTGCCGGCGCCGTTCGGCCCGAGGAAGGCGAACAGCTCGCCCGCCGGGACGCTCAGCGACAGCTCCTTCACCGCCACCTTCGGGCCGTAGCGTTTCGTGACGGTCGTGATCTCGATCATGGCGGCTCCGGTCGGTCGTCGGGATTCGCGTGTCCGTCGCCGCCCCGGGCGGCGGTCCAACCTACTCGTCGCGCTCGAGCGCGATCAACTCCCCCTCGCGCGTCGCCTCCTGGCGGAGCACCCGGCCGTCGTCGGTCCGCACCCACGTCCGCACCCGGGCGTCGCCACCGCGGTACTCGATCACCCAGCACGGCACCTCGGCCCGGTCCTTCCCCCACGCGAGCCCCTCCGGCCGGTCGCCGACGGTGGCGACGAACGCCTCGCGCTTCTCCTCGGGGAGGCCGAACCCCTGCTGACCGACGAAGCCCTTCATCAGCGAACTCATGGCGTCGCGCATCGGGTTGATCTCGTGGACGAGCCACCGCTGCCCGCCGCGGACGTTGGCGACCCGGCTCACCGGTTGCATCGGCGTGAGCGCCTGCCCGTCCGGCACCGGCACCGGGTCGAGGTCGCGCTTCACCTTCAGGTTGAGGACCGGGGCGTCGAGGTCGCACCGGCCGCGGAACACGCCGTCGCGCACCTCGCCGTCCACCGCCGCCTTCGCCGCCGCGATCTCGGTGAACCCGTCGCCCACCTGCAACTGCACGACCATGTTCCCCTTCATCCCCTGCTCGCGGAGCGCCCCGCCGCGGGTGATGCGGGTGGTGAGCGTGACCTCCGGGAAGACGGCGCGGACCCGGCCGACGTCGAACGTCAGGTTCGCGTACTGGTGGGTGAGGCGGAACGTGTCGTCGGCGTCGAGGTAGGTCATGCGGGTGGTGAGCCGGCCGACCTTCTGGTCGCCGCGGTACACCTGCCACCGGACGGGGACGAGCTGGCTGGCCTCGTCGCCGAGGTCCACGGCGATGGGCGGCGGGCCGGACGCGGCGAGGCGCGGCCACACGTCGCGGTAGCCGACCCACCCGACGGCCGCGAGCCAGAACAGGACGATCGCCACGGTGATCGGGCGGGAGGGCATGGGACACCGACCGGGGAACCGGCTGACGTGGGGGACGGGGCGCCTGCCCCATCATAGGAAGCGACGCCGCCGGCGCGCCGCGATTTCACCGCCCGCTCACTGACTCGCGCGGGCGTCATAAAGAGTCATCTTTTTCGTCTGGTTTGATCCGTGTGTCGTCCGTGTTCATCCGAGGCCGGGTTCATCCGTGTCACCCGTCCGTCACCCGCTCCCACCGCTCGGACCGGTGGCTGCGCAGCACCGCCTCGCACACCAGCACCTCGCGGTGGCCGTCGGCGAACGTCGGGTACGGCCCCGGGTCCGGGGCGCCGTCGATCGCCGCGTACACGGCGCGGAACAGTTGCTTGTGCGAGTCGGGGAAGCCCTCGGCGTGGCCGCCCGGGTAGTCGCTGAACCGCCGCGCCGCGGGGGCGAGTTGCGCCGGATCGCGGTCCACCCGCTCGTCCGCCCGCCCGCGGTGCCCGGCGCGCAACACGTTCGGCTCCTCGCTGTCCCAGGCGAGCGCGGCTTTGCTCCCGGCGAGGTCAAAGCGGAGGCAGTTCTTCCGCCCCGCCGTCACCTGCGACACCGTCACGCACCCGCGGGCGCCGCCCTGGAAGCGCAGCAAGATCGAGCCGTAATCCTCGGTCGTCACTGGGACGGATTCGCCGCCCGTCCCCGCCGAACCGGTGAACGTCTCGCTCCCGCCGGCCGGCTTCTGCCGCACGGGGTAGACCGTCCGCAGGTCGGCGCACACGGCCTCGATTTCCAGGCCGGTGATGAAGCACACCAGGTCGAGCCAGTGCGTGCCGATGTCAGCGACGGCGCGGAGACCGCCGCCGTGCTCGGCCAGGACGCGCCAGTTGAAGTCGGTCGGGTACAGCAGCCAGTCTTGCAGGTACGAGCCGGTGACGTGGAGCACGTCGCCGAGCTCGCCGGCGCGGACTCGCGCGCGGGCGTCGAGGCAGAGCGGGTAGAAGCGGACGTTGTAGTTCACCGCCGCCACCTGCTTCGGCCGCGCCGCCGCGAGGCGCACGAGTTCCGCCGTCTCCGCGCCCGTCATCGCTAATGGTTTCTCCACGATCACATGCCTGCCCGCCTCCAACACCGCCCTCGCCTGTGCAAAGTGGTGGCGGTTCGGCGTCGCCAGGTGGACGACCTCGACGGCCGGGTCGGCGAGGAGCGCCGCGAAGTCGTCGTAGGCGGCCGGCACGCCGAGCGCGTCGGCGGCGGCGCGGCCCTTCGCGGGGGACGAACCGAGCACGCCGACGACCCGGTGCCCGAGCCGCCGCACCGCCTCGACGTGGACCGGGCCGATGAACCCCGTCCCCGCCACCGCCACACCCCGCGCTCTCATGGATTTCTCCCGCCGATCAGGCTGGATTGCCGGACCGGCACGGTCGATACTGTCGGAAGACGTTCCGCCCGGTGCCGGTCAGCATACGGGCGCGGCGGAGGGACCACCCATGCGGAACTTGCGTCGACTGGCCTGGGCGGCGGTGGCGGCGGCCGCGACCGCGAGCCCCGCGGCCGCCCAGATGGGCGGCGGGGGTGGGGGCGGTGGCGGGGGGGGTAATGGCGGCGGGGGCAATGGCGGCGGGAATCTGGGGAACTTCCAGACCACTACCCCCACCACGAGCAGCACGTCGAGCGCCGCCGGCGGGACGGCCGGAGGCAGTTCCGGCACGACCGGATCGATCGGCGGGGCCGAACTGTACGTGGAGCGGGCGCCGATCATCCGCGCGCCCTCGACCTCCATGACCACCGCGAGCGGGAAGGTGCAAGCGACGAACTTCCTGGCGCCGACTTTCGCCGAGCTCCGCGCCGGGGGCACCCTGACGAACGCCCGCAACGCCAGCTACGTCCCGGGCGGGTTCGGCAACCCGGCGTTCGGGACCACCGGCACCACGGCGACGACCACCACCACCGGCCGCGCGGGCGGCATTGGTGGCACCGGCGCCACCGGCCAGACGACCGACCCGGGCGGCCAGCTCGTGCAGCTGCCGCGGCAGATCGCGTACACGGCGCAGCTGAAGTTCGCGGTGCCGCCGATGCCCGCCCCGCGCCTCCAGGCCGACCTGCGCGGGGTCATCGACCGCGCCGGGCTGGCGGGCAACCCCGTCGGCGTGCAGGTGGTGGTGGACGGGAACGCGGTCGTCCTCCGCGGCGCCGTCCGGGACGGCGACGAGGCGCGGCTGGTCGAGGGCCTGGTCCGGCTCACCCCCGGCGTCGGCCGCATCACCAACGAGCTGACCTACGCCCAGCCCTGACCGCGGGCGGGGTACTCCTCGACCGCCGCACGGCTCGGGTTTCGTGGTGGTCTGTCGATCGGTCGATGCCGGGTACTAACCCCGACGTGCGAGCGGCCGGCGTGAGCCGGCCGCTCGTTGGTACGGAGACCTGACACACCGACTGATCACATCACATTGTCCGCTCGGGCA
>JAFKFQ010000293.1 GCA_017308215.1 bacterium
CGACCAGCCGGCTCACGCCGGCCGTTCGCCACACCGAAGGTGTGCACCCGACACCGACGGTCGACGGACCACTACGAAGACACCGACCACATCCGCCGTTGACCCATACGCCGCCGCGGCCGATCATTCCCATATGCCGCAGCCACCGCCCGTCGACCCGCGTGGGGCGTTCGTCGCCATCGACTTCGAGACCGCCGATTACGGCGCCGACAGCGCCTGCGCCGTCGGCGTGGTGCGAGTCGAGGGGCTGAAGGTAGTGCGGCGCGAGGCCGTACTCATCCGCCCGCCGCGGCCGCGGGTGATGTTCACGCACATCCACGGCCTGACCTGGGAGAAGGTGAAGGACGCGCCGCCGTTCGCCGACGTATGGTCTCAGCTCGCACCACTGCTCGACGGGGCCGCCGTGTTGGCCGCGCACAACGCCGGGTTCGACCGGCGCGTGCTCGCCGCGTGCTGCACTGCCGCCGGGCTGGACGTGCCGCCTCAGCCGTTCCTCTGTACCGTCCGACTTGCCCGCCGCACCTGGGGGCTGAAGCCGAACGACCTCGCCAGCGTGTGCCGGCGGCTCGGCATCGGGCTGCTCCACCACGACGCCGGCTCCGACGCCGAGGCGTGCGCCCGCATCGTCATCGCCGCCGTCGGCGGGCAGGCCGACCAGCATCCGACGCTGTTCGACGTGGGGTAGTAGGTCCGCCGAGCCCGAAGCGTGAGCGACGGGTTACGCGGCCCCATCCTCCGGGTTCGACAACGTCCAGGACCGCTACCCCGTCGCTCACGCTCCGGGCTCGGACGGACAAGCAACCAGATTACGTCACGCCGACGAGGATGTCGTAGCCGGCGTGGGCGGCGACCGCGACGCCGAAGCCGCGGCCGACGTACAGCGCCGTGAGGAACAGCCCTGCCAGCGCCCGGAACAGGAACACGTAGGGGTTCATCGCCTCACCGTAGGGGCCGATGTGGTGCGCGGCGGCGAACGCGACCGCGGCGGCGAGCGCGGCCAGCGGCAGGCCGATCACCCGCGGCAGGAACACGACCCGCAGCAGAAGGAGCAGGCCGCCGAAAAGGCCGAGGCGGAACAGCGCCTCCTCGTAGATGCCGGCGCCGAGGTACGTCAGCACCCGCGCCGCCCGGTCGGGGGCAGCGGGCACTTCAAGCCGCACGCCGAGCGAATCGAGGATCGGGCCGTAGTTCTGACCGAACTGCCACAGCACCGCCGCGAACGCCGCGCCCTCGAACGCCATGCCGAACCACGTCGTCACCGGGTCGGCCGGGCGGTCGGACCAGCGCCACCAACTCGACAACAACAGCAGCCCGAGCACAACCGCCGGCGCCGCGTAGGCGTGGCCGGCGCCGAACGTCTCAAGCTGCCAGCGGAACCACGCGTCGGCGCCGTTGCGGAGGCGGTCGGCCCGGTCGCCGCCGAGCCACACCACCCCGCCCTCGTACACCGCCACCAGCGGCACGAGGAACAGGAACGACGACCACGGGTGCCGCGTGGCGTGAAAGTATTGACCCATTTTCTGGGACTTTGGGGCTGAGGGACCGTGGGACCAGAACCAGGCGACAGTGCGCGGACGTAGCTTTTCTCTGTCCCACGGTCCCGACGTCCCACCCTCCCCCACTCACACCAAGTCCGGATACCGGCCGCCCAACAGCTCGCGGCGACGGTCGGCGGGGAGCGTGCGGAGGACGCCGCCGCGCGCGGACGCGGACAGGTCCAGGTGCTCGGGCCGCGGCAGTAGCGCGCCGTCGGCATCGGCGAGGACGGCGATCACCGGGCGGCCCGGCGCCCGCGGGTTCAGGCGGTCCGGGTGGTTCGCCGCCACCACGCCCACGCGGCCGTCGGTCAGCTCGACTACGGCGCCGAGCGGGTAGAAGGCGAGCGCCACGAGGTACTCGGCGAAGTCCTTGTCGAGCCGGCCGGTCTCGGCGGCGAGGAGCACGTCGGTGAGCGCGGCCCGCGTGTCCTGGGCCGGGCGGTACGGACGCGGCGAGCAACGGGCGGCGTACTCGTCGGCGGCGGCAAGCATCCGCCCGAGCGACGGGATCGTCGTCCCCTTGATCCCCGCCGGGTAGCCGGTGCCGTCGAACCGCTCGTGGTGCGCCGCCACCGCCGCCGCGACCGGCGCCGCATCCGGGATATAGCGGATGATGAGTTCCGCGCCGAACTGCGCGTGCTGCTCGATCGTCCGGTAGTCCTCCGGCGTGAACCGCCCCTCCTTCGCCAGCACATCGACCTTCACCCGCAGCATCCCCGCGTCCATCACCAGCGCCGCCACGACCGCCGGCAGCGGCCGCCCGGCCCACTCGTAGTCGAGGTGTACGATGCGGGCGACGACCTGCGCCGCGGTGAGCGCGTGCGCGGCGACGAACCGCGCCGGCGCGGGCAACTCGACGCCGCCGGGATACGAACAGGTCGAGAGCGGGTCGACGTGGAGGAAGCGGAGCGGCTTCCCTTGCCGCGCGTCTTCGATCAGCTCCTCGGCGAGCGCCGCGAGCAGGTTCAGGTCGACCTGCTGGAACCGGTTCATCCCCGCGAGCATCGCCGCGAGGCGGTCGATGCGGGTGTAGTCCGTCCGCCGCAGCGCCAGTGCCCGCTCCTGCACGGTCAGCCGTTCCTTCACCACCTCCAGCACGCCTTCGAGCCCGTCACACATCTTCAACTGCACCGACGGCGAGTCGGGGAACGCCTGCGCCATCCGCACCGCCGAGCCCATCACCGCGGTCGTCTCGTGGTGGTACGCCACGATCGCGTCGGGCGTTCCGGTGAGCGACGACAGCCCGGCGATGATCGGGTCGGCCGAGAAGCGCCGCTGCCGGTCGAGGAGCGTCTTCGCGTCGCCGAGGAGCTTGTGGGCGCGCTGGGTGAGCTGCGGCGGGATCGGCTCGGCCGACTCTGCCCCCGCCAGCTTGCGAACCGACTCCCGGAAGCCGTCCGGCTCCGCGAGCGCGGCCGGCGGGCCGGCGGCGATGACCGCCGCGCTGCCGTCGAGCCTCTGGCGGAAAGCGGTAATCCGGTTGAGCAGTTCCCGCGTGTCGGTCATGGCGCCCCCTCGGCCCGAAGCGGACCGGTCCCCCGTCGGTAACGATCGGCGCCCGGGGTGCGGGAACTTGAAGCGATTTTGCGAGTTGTAACGGTCAGGACGTGCGAGGAGAGAATGTGGGTGATCTGGGCGGGCGGCGGGCTCACGCCCATCACGCCCGCCGCCCGCCCAGATCAACTATTCCCCCAACAGCTGCCG
>JAFKFQ010000294.1 GCA_017308215.1 bacterium
CGCCCCGCTCCCGGCGGCCGACCCGCCGCTCCACCCGCGCCTCGCCGCGGAGCCGGCCGCCGAGCTGGCGAAGGCCGCCCGCGCGAGCGGCGACGCCGGGCGCGGGGCGGTGCTGTTCTTCCAGCCGGCGCTGGCGTGCGCGAAGTGCCACGACGGCGAGGCCGACGTGCGCCTCGGCCCCGACCTCGCGCTCGCCGGCAAGGAGGCGACCGCCGAGCACCTGATCGAGTCCGTGCTGTTCCCGTCGAGGGTGATCAAGAAGGGGTTCGAGACGGTCACGGTCGTGACGGCCGACGACCGCACGGTGACCGGGCTGGGCGCGGCCGAGACGGCGGCCGCGCTGACGCTCACCGACCCGGCGGCGAACGGCAAGCGCGTCGTCATCCCGAAGGCGGACGTCGTGCGCCGCACGGCCGGGGCGCAGTCGCTCATGCCCGACGGGCTGGCGAACCTCCTCTCCGACCGACAGCAGTTCCTCGACCTGGCCGCGTACCTCATCGAGATCGCCGAGCAGGGGCCGGCCCGCGCCCGCGAGCTGCGGCCGGCGCAAACCGCGCTCGTGATCCCCGAGTACGAGAAGGACGTCGACCACGCCGGGCTTGTCCGCGGGCTCGACGAGAAGGCGTTCCGCCGCGGCGAGGCGGTCTACGCGCGGGTGTGTGCGAACTGCCACGGCACGCACGACCAGCCGGGCTCGCTCCCCACGTCGCCGCGGTTCGCCGCCCACACGTTCAAGAACGGCAGCGACCCGTACAGCCTGTACCAGACGCTCACGCGCGGCTACGGCATGATGGCGCCGCAGCCGTGGATGGTGCCGCGGCAGAAGTACGACGTGATCCACTACGTCCGCGAGACTTACCTGCGACGGCACAACCCGACGCAGTACACACCGGCCGACACCGGCTACCTCGCCAAGCTGCCGGCCGGGAAGCCGGGCGAGTTCGGCCCGGCGCCGGCGACCATCGAGCCGTGGGCGGCGATGGACTACGGGCCGAGCCTCGTGAACACCTACGAGGTCGGCGGGACGAAGGCGGCGCCGAACATCGCCTACAAGGGGCTGGCGGTGCGCCTCGACGCCGGCCCCGGCGGCGTGTCGCGCGGGAAGCGCTGGGCAGTGTTCGACCTGGACACGATGCGCCTCGCCGCGGCGTGGGCCGGCGACGGGTTCATCGACTGGCGCGGCATCCACTTCAACGGCCAGCACGGCGTTCACCCGAGAATCACTGGTGACGTGCGCCTGCTGAACCCGGTCGGCCCGGGGTGGGCGAACCCCGAGACCGGGAACTTCGACGACCCGCGGCTCAAGGGCCGCGACGACCGCCCCTACGGCCCGCTGCCGCAGACATGGGCGAAGTTCCGCGGCAGCTACGCGTTCGGCGACCAGACGATCCTGTCGTACACGGTCGGCGACGCAGAGGTGCTGGAGGCGCTCGGTACCGAGGGCGAGGCGGTCACGCGCACCCTGGAGGTTGGGAAGTCGTCGCGCGACCTGCTCGCCCGCGTCGCGCCGGCCGGCGTCGCGGCGGTCGTGGGTGACGACCGGGTGGCACTCGCCGAGCGCGACGGGTTCGCGCTGCTCCGCATCCCTGCCGGCGCGACGCCGACACGGGTGAAGGTGGTGATCGGGGCGAAAGACGCGTCGCCGCCGCGGCCGCTAAAGCCGCTCACCGCGGGTGGCCCGCGGCGCTGGCCCGAGGTGCTGAAGACGACGGTGGCGGCCGGTACGGGCGACGGCCCGTTCGTGGCGGACACGTTCGGGTTGCCGGAGCGGAATCCGTGGAACGCCCAGCTCCGGCTCACCGGCTTCGACTTCCTCCCGGACGGCAAGCGCATGGCCGTCTGCACCTGGGACGGCGACGTGTGGCTCGTCGGCGGGCTCGACGACCCGGCGGGGAACCTGACGTGGCAGCGGATCGCATCGGGGCTGTTCCAGCCGCTCGGGCTGAAGGTCCGCGACGGGCAAATCTTCATCTGCTGCCGCGACCAGATCGTGCGGCTGCACGACCTGAACGGCGACGGCGAGACGGACTTCTACGAGTGCTTCAACGGCGACCACCAGGTCACGGAGCACTTCCACGAGTTCGCAATGGGGTTGCAGACCGACGCGGCCGGCAACTTCTACTACGCCAAGAGCGGCCGGCACGCGCTTCAGGCCGTCGTGCCCCACCACGGCACGCTGCTGAAGGTGAGCCGCGACGGCGCGACGACGGAGATCCTCGCCACCGGCTTCCGCGCCGCGAACGGCGTCTGCTTCAACCCGGACGGCACGTTCTTCGTCACCGACCAGGAGGGTTTCTGGACGCCGAAGAACCGCATCAACCTCGTCACGAAGGGCGGGTTCTACGGCAACCTGTGGGGCTACACCGACGTCACCGACCCGTCGGACGCGGCGATGAAGCAGCCGCTGTGCTGGATCACCAACACGTTCGACCGCTCGCCGGCGGAGATGGTGTGGGTGACGAGCGAGAAGTGGGGGCCGCTCAAGGGGTCGCTGCTGAGCACGTCCTACGGCAACGGGAAGCTGTTCGTGGTGCCGCACGAGGTGGTGAACGGGCAGGCGCAGGGCGGGATGTGCGCGCTGCCGCTGCCGGCGTTCCCGACCGGCGTGATGCGGCCGCGGTTCCACCCGACCGACGGGCAACTGTACGTGTGCGGCATGTTCGCGTGGGCCGGCGACCGCACGCAGGGCGGTGGCTTCTACCGCGTCCGCTACACCGGCAAGCCGGCCGACCTGCCGGTGCAGCTGCGGGCGAAGGCGGGGGCACTGGAGATGACGTTCACCGACCCGCTCGACGCGGAGGCGGCGGCGGACGTGGCGAACTACGCGGTGAAGGTGTGGGGATTGAAGCGGAGCCAGAACTACGGCTCGAAGCACCTCGACGAGCACCCGCTGAAGGTCACCCGCGTCACGCTCGGCACCGACCGCAAGACCGTGCGCCTGGAGATCGCCGGCCTCGCGCCGACGGCGGGGATGGAGGTCCGCTACCGCATCACGGGCGCCGGCGGGCGCGCGGTGAGCGGCGTGATCCACAACACGATTCACGTGCTGCGGGAGTAAGCTGTCCGTCCGAGCCCGGAGCGTGAGCGACGGGTTACGCTACCCCGTTGCTCACGCTCCGGGCTCGGACAAACCACACCCGGGGGTGCCCGTGCTCCGCTTCGCAGCTCTCATGCTGGTGCTCACTCCCGCCGTCGCCGGCGCGCAGCCTAAGGCGCTCCCCGGCACGCCGACGAAGTGGCAG
>JAFKFQ010000295.1 GCA_017308215.1 bacterium
CCGCCGGATCGGTCCGGCGGGCGGGGCGGTGGCGTATCCGTCGGGGCCGGCTATGGACTTTGTCACCCGCTTCCGCCTGCCCGGCGACGGCGTGCCGCACTTGCCCGCCAACACCGCCGAGGCGTTGAATTGGCTGGCCGAGGGGAACGCGCGGTACGCCGCCGAGCAGGGAGGGCCGCTCGCGGAGACCGAGGCGCCGAAGCAGGCGCCCTACGGCGTCGTACTCGGCTGCTCCGACGCCCGCGCCCCGCTCGAGCTCGTGTTCGACGCCGGTCCGAACGAGCTGTTCGTCGTCCGCGTTGCGGGGAACGTCCTCGGCGACGAGGCGCTCGGCAGCATTGAATACGCGCTGGCGAACTTCCGCCCATCCCTGCGGCTGCTGACCGTTCTCGGCCACACCGGCTGCGGGGCGGTGAGGGCGGCGGTGAGTACCTACCTCAGTCCGAAGCACGCGGCGGGGATCGCGTTCAGCCGATCGGTCCGGGCGGTGGTGAACCACATCGTCGTCGCCGTCCGCAGCGCGGCGTTGTCCCTGGAGCAGAAGTGGGGTGCGGCGATCGCGGACGACCCGGGCTATGCCGACGCGCTCGCCGAGGCGGCGGTCTACCTCAACACGGCGATGACGGCGTATCACCTCGCGCAGGAACTTCGCCCCGAGGACACCGGCATCAAGGTGGTGCAGGGGGTGTTCGACCTGGCGACGGGGACGGTCTGCACGGTCGCGGGCGGGGCGCTTCGCCCCGCCCCGGCGGGGCCGCAGGAGTTGGTCGATCTGGGGCTATCGCTGGCCGCGGCGCCGCGGGTGACGCGGTACCTGAGCCAGAAGGTCGTGGGCAGATGACAGCGGGCGGGTCCGGGCTTGAGCCCCGATGGGGCGGCCGTGAATAGCCCGGGGTGAAAACCCCGGGCGGCCCGTGGCGGGGGTCGTGACCCTACGACCCCCGCCGCGGGCCGCCCCTTCGGGGCTCAGCCCGGACCTGCCGGTGGGCCGTCAATCCTTCTTGAAGTCGTTCTTCTCGATCTTGTACTGGGCGATCTTGTCGGTGATGCTGCGGCGCGACAGGCCGGTGATGTTCGCGCACTTGCCGACGTGCCCGCGGGTCTTGCGCAACGCCTTCCGCAGGTAACGCTCCTCGAACGCCGCCGTCAGCTCGGCGAGCTGGTCCGGTAGCGGGCGGGTCAGATCGACCTGGAACGGGTGCCGGGCGTCGCCGCGGCCGGCGATGTCGCGCGGCAGGTTGGCGAGGCGGATCACCCCGTCGCGCGAGGTCACGCAGGCCCGCTCGATGGCGTTCTCCAACTGCCGGATGTTCCCCGGCCACGGCGCCTTCTTCAGCGCGTCCATCGCCTCCGGCTCGACCTCGGGAATGGGCTTCCCGGGCCGGGCGAACTTGCGGATGAAGTGCGAGACCAGCACCTCCACGTCCTCCGGCCGCTCGCGCAGCGGCGGCAGGTCGATGCGGACGACGTTCAGGCGGAAGTAGAGGTCGTCGCGGAACTTCCCCTCGCGGATCAGGTCGTCCATGTTCCGGTGGGTGGCGGCGACGACTCGCACGTCGATCTCGATCGGCTCGCCGCCGCCGACCCGCTCGAACCGCCGCTCCTGGAGCACCCGCAGCAGTTTCACCTGCATGCTCATCGGCACGTCGCCGATCTCGTCGAGGAACAGCGTCCCGCCGTTGGCCTGCTCGAACCGGCCGATCCGCTTCCGGTCGGCCCCGGTGAACGACCCCTTCTCGTGCCCGAACAGCTCGCTCTCCAGCAGGTTCTCGTTGAAGGCGGCGCAGTTCACCGGGACGAACGGGCCGGGCCGGGTCTCGGCCGAGGCGTCGTGGATGGCCCGCGCCACCTGCTCCTTGCCGGTGCCGGTCTCGCCGATCACCAGCACCGTCGCGGTGGTGTCGGCGATCTGCGACACCAGCTCGAACACGTCGTGCATCTTCGGGCTCTTGCTGAGCACGTTGAGGAACGCGTGCCGGCCGTGGAGCTGCTCGCGGAGGGCGGCGACCTCGTCCTGGAGGCGCCGCTCGCGGAGCGCCCGCTGGACGAGGAGGACGAGCCGCTGCGGGTCCGGCGGCTTGAGGAGGAAGTCGTAGGCGCCCATCCGCATCGCCTCGACCGCGTCCGGGACGGTCCCGTTCCCGGTCGTGACGATGACCGTGCACGGGAGCTTCCGCTCCTGGATCTCGTGGATCAGCTTCATCCCGTCCAGCTTGGGCATCCGCAGGTCGGTGATGACGAGGCTGTACGGCCGCTCGCCGAGCATCGCCAGCCCCTTCGCCCCGTCCTCGGCCACGTCCACGTCGAGCTTCAGCGACAGCTTCAGCAGCGTCTGGAGCGACTCGCGGGTGTCGGGCAGGTCTTCGACCACCAGTACCCGTTGGGGCACCGGGGGCGGGGTCTCGTCGGCGTGCGCGGGGCGGGCATCCGGCGCGACGGCGGTATGGGGCATCGGGCGTCTCGGGGTGTGGACCGGTCGTGCGGCGGGTGACGGGCGGACGGAGCTAATTCTACACCGCGCGCATACCATGTAGAAGTGCCGCGTGCCCGGCGGCGGCGAGGGCCGGAACCGATGGGCGAGCTCTGGGGCCGGGTGATCGACCCGACGGGGGCCGCGCCCGCCCGGGTTCGGGACTACGTCAACGCCGCGCTCGCCGCGGCCCTGGCGCTGGTCGTGCGGGCCGCCCTCGACCCGTTCCTCGGCAGCGACCACGCCTTCGTCCTGGCCCTGCTCGCGGTCGTCGCCGTGGCGTGGCGGTGCGGGTTCGGGCCGGCTGTGGTAACGCTCCTGCTGAGCATGACCGGGATCGTGTACTTCTTCGTGGAGCCGCGCGGGGCCTTCGCCGTCTTCAGGGAATCCTTCCTGGCCGTCTGAACCCATGACGAACGAACAGGCGGGGATCCGGGCCATCTCTAGAGCATGCGCAGATGTGATGCCGCCGGCTGGCAACTCATGGGTGTCGATGGCGGCGGCCCTGGATTCCCCAGCCTTCGGGACACAGCAAGAGCGCGCCTTCATGCCGGCACCATGCCCTTCTACTTCCCGAACACCGGCGATATGTTCGTCCAGCCACGCGGCGGCAAGGACTTGTCCCACGCTTCGTAACGGGCCTTCAAATCCTTGAAGATGGCCGGTTCGGCTTCTTGCAGGTCGGTCGTTTCTGCAGGGTCTTTTTCGAGGTCGAAAAGCTTGTACACCCCATTCTTGGGCTCCAGGTAGAGCTTCCATCGGCCCACGC
>JAFKFQ010000296.1 GCA_017308215.1 bacterium
GGCCGCCGCCCGGCCCGACCATCCCGGGGGGCGGCCAGCCGGCCGACCCGCCCATCGGGGGCCGCCGGCCCGGCGGGGCCACCCCGCCCGGCTGGACCGGCTGCGGGGCGTTGGCGGCCTTCGCCGCCGCCTGCCCCAGCTTCCCCTTGGTCTTCAGCAGCCGCAGCGCCTCCTTGACCTTCTCCTTGTCGGCGTCGCTCTGCTTCTTCACCACCCGGACGGCGATCTTGGCGCCGCCGTCGGGGTCGTACACGATGTCGTGGGCCTTCATCGGCGCCCGCACCAGGTCCACCTGGTACACGCCGATCGGCATCACCCGGGGGTTCTCGCGCTTGGTGTCGGGGCGGGCGGTCGGGTCGAACATCACGCCCGAGAGCGGGAAGTCCTTGACCGGGATGGCCGCGTAGCTGCTCTTGCCGCCCGGCTTGGCCCAATCCTCCAGCCCGGGGACGGCCCCCGGCTCGGCCTCGCGGGTGACGGCCGCGTCGATGTTCTTGGCCTTCGACGTGAGGCCGTTGGCGATCGTCTTCGGGTCCTTTGCCTCCGAGTAGGTGGAAATCCCGCCCATCAGCAGCAGGAGGAGGCCGAGCCCGGCGACGCCGAGGACGACGTACTCGCCCTTCCGCAACATCAGGTCTTTGAAGTCCACCTTCGACTTCGACTTCGACTTCGCCGCCTTCGTCTTGGCCATTGACGCACCCTGGGTCGGGTCGGTGTGTTCGGGGTCTGACCGGGCGGGATCAGGGGGCGGCCGCCGGCTCGGCCGGGGCCTGGTACTTCTCGTACAGCGAGACGATGCCGTAGATGGTCAGCTCGACCAGCCCGGCGGTCAGTTGACTTTCGGACACGGAGGTCATGGTGCCGCCGGGGCCGAACGGGCTGCCGCCGGGCCCCATCGGGCTGCCGCCCGGCCCCATCGGCATCATGCCGAGCGGCGGGGCGATGCCGATCGGGGAGCCCGGGCCGGGCAGTCCGCGACCGGGGCCGGCCCCGGCCCCGGTCGGGCCGCTGAAGCTGCCGAACCCGCCGCGGCTGAACCCGCCGCCCCCGCCCTCGCCCGGGAGGAACCCGCTGCCGGTGGTCCCGGCCCCACTGATGAGGACCGAGCCCTCGGGGCTACCGTACCCGCCCTCCGCCCCGGTCCCGGTCCCGGTCCCGGTCCCGGTCAGGGAACCCTGGAACCGCTTCCAGTGGACCTGCGTGATCTGGAACCGGAGCGGCGAATTGGCGTAGGCGAGGAGCACGTCCTGGATGTACGCCTGGTCGGTGACGACGGTGATAGCCACCGGCATCCGCCGGACCTGGGCGGTCAACTCGACGTACCGCTTGCGGTTCGCCTCGACGACCGTCTCGACGGTGCCGGCCGCCCCGGCCATGCCACCGACCCCGCCCTCGGAGCCGTGGCCGCGGCCCGGCCCGGGGAACGCCATCCCCGGCGGGGGTCCGCTGGCGGACCCGGGGCCGCCGGGGCCGGGGCTGCCGCCGGCCCCGGCGCTCGGGTCGGACGCGGCCTTCTCGGCCTCCTTCTCGTACAGCTCGAACTTCGGCATCTTCAGCGGCATCAGGGCGTGCCGGCTGTCGCGGAATCCGAGGGTCAGGGCGTCGATCCGGCGGACCGGGACGGTACGGGTGTCGAACACCTGCTCGACCCGGACGATCTCGGTCGGGTTCACCCCGGGCGGGAGGTCGTGCTTGCGGTCGCGGACGACCTCCCGCTCCGCCCCGCCGGGGAGGAACTCGCCGCCGATCTCGAACGGGACCGGCTCGCCCTTCGGGTCGCCGGTCACCCACACCTTGAGCACCATCCGGCTGCCGGCGCCGAACGTCTGGAGCCGGTCGGTGACGTTCTTGATCCGCCCGGTGAGCACCTTCTTGGTGCGGTCCTTCTCGTCCTCGGCCACCTTCAGCTCGACCCGCCAGATGCGGCTCTGGAAGGTCCGGTGGAGCGGGGCGTCGACCGGGCGGTTGTTGGCGTCCAGGAGCGGCACCCGCTCGAACGCGCCGAGTTGGTCGTTGACCGCCTTCACCTGCCCGAGCATGGCCCGCTGGACCCACATGTCCTCCAAGGCCAGCCAGACCTGTTCGGACCCCGGGACGCGCTCGCCCCACCCGCTCGGCCCGCCGGTGCCGACCGGCGGGAACGAGATGTGGCGGAGGACGCTCTGCCACCCGTTGAGGAACGTGGTCGGGGCGACCTTGTCGGCCATCCCGGTCTTGTTCGGGCTGGTGAACTCGGCCAGGTACACCTCGCGGACCTTGAACTGGCTGAGCTCGTCCCCGTTCGGCGACGGGATCTTGTCGCCGAACTTGAGCTGGGTCTTGCTGGTCGCGTACTCCGGGGTGTACTCGAACCGGGCGAGCGACTGCGACCGCGGCCAGCGGAGCAGGTTCCGGTTCGGATCCTGCTTGGCCTCGACCACCTTGCCGTCCTTGTCCGTGGTGGCGGTGACGCCGATCTGCCGCTCCCAGTTCTCCTTCCACAGCTCGGTCCGCTTGACCTCGAGCTGCCCCTTCTGGTCGTCGAGCACCTTGATGAGCGGGTCGGACTTCACGTTCTGCTTGCCGTCGATCTCCTTCTGGGCGTCGCCGACGGCCTTGTTCTTGGCCTCGATGGCCGCCCCGACCGTCGCGGTGACGGCGAGGACGGCGACCAGCACCACCACCGGGACGATCCCGAGGAGGATCCAGAAGTGGTGCTTCTTGAGGGTGTCCTTGTCGAGCTTCATGGTCGTGTCGCCGGGTCGGGTGTTCGGGTGGGGAGCCCCGGCCGGGGCCGGGGCGGGCGCTCACTGGCCGGGCGTGCTACTGGGCGTGGCGCTCTCGGACTGGGCGGCGAGGGCCTCCGGCGGGGCCACCACCGGCTCCCGCCAGACGAACATGACCACGAACTCGTACCGCTTGCGGGTCGCCCCCTCGATCAGCGAGGGGAGGGCGGGGAGGACCGGGCCGCCGCTGCTGAGGACGCTGATGCCGGGCGGCGGGCCGCCGGCCGATCCGCCCAGCGGCGGGGCGATCATCCCGGGCATCGAGCCGCCCGGGCCTTCCCCGCTGCCCATGCCGCCGGCGGCGGCGGCGCCGACCCCCTGCGGGGTCCACATCCGCCCGGCCGGCGGGGTCGCCGTCGCCGCGGCGGTGGGGTCACCCCCTGGCGCCCCGGGGGTCATGGTCGGCATGGGCGCGCCGCGCTCCCCGCCCGGCCCGCCCGGCCCGCCCGGCCCGCCCGGCCCGCCCGGTCCCC
>JAFKFQ010000419.1 GCA_017308215.1 bacterium
CCCGGGGCTATCGTATCCCGGCCCTTCGGGCTGAAGAGGGGTGGTCGGTTTTCAGGCCAACGGCCTGGGATCCGATAGCCCGGGGCAACGCCCCGGGCGGCGTCGGCCCGGGGCGAACGGATGGAACCGGGATGCGCTCGGGCCGCGCCGCGGTCTGGGGCGGGGCGATCGATGCCGTGCGGGTTTGGGGTTTCGACCCTTCGCAGTTCGCTACCCGGCGTCGGGTCTCGAAGACTCGACCCGATCTATGGGAAAGACCGCTATGGGCTCAGGCTCCGCCCGGCGGCGGGGCTCGGGCGCACGTCGGCGGGCGTCAGCAGCGGGGCGCGGCGGAACGGGGCGTACAGCGGGTCGCCGATCAGTACCGTCATCCAGCTACAGAACAGCACCGACTTCGCGTGCGCCTCGACCAGCGGCTCGCCGGCGGCGAGGAAGCCGAAGAACTCGGCCGGCTTCGGGAAGCCGACGGTGTACGGCTCCGCCACCGGGCCGAGCGTCGCGGCCACGCCCTTCTTCAGCAGGTTGGGGCACCACACCTTGCTGTCCGGGCGGCGCAGCGTCGTCGCCTCCGAACTCGCCAGGTGCCACGCCACCGCGCCGCGCTCGTACGCGCAGCAGTCCACGAAGTTGGCGTGCGAGTACCACCCGCAGTACAGCGCCACCCCCTTCGCCGCGCCGGCCGGGAGTACCGGCTCCTTGTCGTCGAGCGTCACCGGCAACGGCGTCTTCTCGAACAGCCGCGCCGTCTCGCGCATCGACTCGTCGTAGCCGGCGTAGCCGTGGCCGGTGTCCTTCCCCTTCGGGTTGAAGCGGATGCCGCGGGCGTCGATCACCACCTGACCACGAAGGCCGGTCGTCTCGACGGCGATGGCGTCGTCCACGAGGCGTTTGGCAATGTCGGGCGTCGGGCCGTCGAGGCGGCATGTCCCCAGCACCGGCGGTGAGTCCTTGCGGTAGCGTTCGGTCGCCTGGAAGTAGAGCGGGTTCGGCACCCAGCGGTCGAGCGGGTACTTCTCCCACCACAGCAGCATGAGCTCGCTGTCCACCGCGGCGTGGCTCTCGTCGTGCGAGAGGGTGCGGCGGCGGCGGTCGAGCGCGTCGCGCTTGGCGCGGGCGGCGGCCACGTCCTTCGGGTCGGCGGACTTGTCCTTCTCCAGGTCGGCGGCGGCCTTGCGGGCGGCTTCGAGCTCCGGCGTGAGCTTCGCCAGCGATTTCTTCTCGTCCGCCGACATCTCCTGCCGGCCGACGCGCAGCGGCACGCCGTACACGGTCAGGACGACCTTCACCGCGTCCTTGCGGTCCTTGAGCGCCGCCCGCAGCGGGGCGGCGAGTTTGGCGTCGTAGTCGGCGCGGGAGATGTCTTCGCCGGTCGGCAGGTCGAGGAGGACGAGGTTTTCGGCCGGCACCTTCCGCTTCGCCAGGTAGTGCCCGGCGACCGCCCGCGACTCGGGCATGGACTTGTTCGCCACCACGATCACGTCCACCGGGTCGAGCGCGAGGGCCGGCGACGCGGCGAGGAACAGGAGCGGGAGAGTGGCGCGCATCAGTCGAGGTCCACGTCCCAGACGACGATCTCGCCGCCCTCGCCGCCGGCGGCGGCCAGTGCCCCGTCCGGTGACACGGCGACGGACCGGAGCGGCCCGATCCCCCAGTCGAACCGGACGCGGCAGCCCCACCCGGCGGCGTCGAACACGTGGACGGTACCGTCCGACCGGGCGGCGAACAGGTAGCGGCTCGACGGGTCGAAGGCGGCCGCGTAGAAGTGCTTGCCCGACGCGTCGCAGAGCTGGACCGGGTCGCCGGTGTTCCCCCTCGCCCAGACGAGGACCGTCTGGTGGTGGAGATTTACCACGTGCCCGCCGTCGGGGGCGATCACGAGTGGGTCGAAGGTACACTTGTACGGGTAGGGGGCGGTGGACAGCACCCGCCCGCTCACGGTCGAGCGGAGCTCGAGCTTCCACCGCTGGTGCTCCGCCGGCGAGTCCGTGGCGGACCGCGTCAGGACGGCCAACTCGTCCCCGCGGGGGGAGACGGTCAGCCGTTCGACGTTCAGGTAGCGGGTTGGGACCTCCCACTCCCGCTCCCACCCGCCGCCGGCCGCCCTCCACCCGACCAGCGCGAGCTGCGGGAAGCTGTGCTGGGTGTACACCCGGTCGCCGCCGGGGCCGGGGATCAGGCGGAAGATCTGGCCGGGGTCCGAAACCCGCTGCCGGACCACCCGCCGGGCGTCCCGGTCGTACACCTTCCACCCGTCGTAGTCGAGCCAGCCGACCCCGCGGCCGTCCGGGGTGAAGTACAGGTTCCTGGCCCGGTCGGAGGCGGACGGGTTGACGCAGACGGGCGGCCCGGAGGCGTCGAGGTTCCAGAGGAACACCCCCCGGCCTTCGACCGCCGCGGCCAGCGCGCGGGCGTCGGGGCTGAACGTCAGCCCGAGTGCCCGCCCGTTCCCCGCCCGCAACAGCCGCATCGCCGCCCTCCACCCGAAGTCTCCACGCCATCCTAGTGTCGGTGCGCCAAAGATTCCTGGAAACTCGCCCGGGGGCGTGTCCGATCGGGCGCGGGATGCGTCGGACGGTGCGGATGTGCCGTGTGGACGGTGCGGGTCAGCCGGCCGGGAGTTCGATCGCTGCGCCACCGCCCACGCGAGCGGCCACCTTCGCCCCGCCCGCGTGCCGGAACGCGACCCCGGTGGCCGCGCTGACGGCCCACCCGTCCGCCCCGGCCGCGACCGCCTGGTACGCCGGCCCGGCCGCGAGGGCGTACAGTTCGGGGGCGCGCGTGTCGCGGTCGAACACCCACACTTCGGGCACGCCGAGTTTCGCGTAGAAAGGGAACTTCTCGTACGTCTCGTCCCGCGGCGACTTGACTTCCACGACAACGAGTGGTGCCCCGGCCATGTACTCGGTCTTGTCGATGTGGAACCGATCCGGGGGGAGTAACACGAGGTCCGGGATGCGGAAATTGAGCGTCCAGTGCCCTTCATCCTCCGGCGTGGTCAGGTTCACTTCCTGATCCACCTGGGCTCCGAGCGGGGCGGCCCAGTGGGTCTGCAGGAACGCCTGTAGGTCTCGGCTGAACCGCTGGTGGATTCGGTTCGGCATCGGCGGCATGTGGAGCACCCCCTCCCAGACCTCGTCCCACTGCGCCGCCTCCGAGTTCTTCCGCTCGGCCAGCCAGTGCTTCGGCATGTCCGCGATCACCGCCCGCATGGCGGCCCCTCCGGTCGCTCCAGGTCCGCGTCCCACACCACGATCTTACCCGAGGTCTCTCCCGGCCGCGGTGGGCAACCCGTCGGGCGCGCAGTCCGTGCTCCGCCCCGCCTACTGCGGGGCGGGGGCCGGCGGGGGCCGGAGGACAATGGCCTCGGCCAGCGCGACGCGCGGCGGCGCAGCCGGATCCGCCGCGCCGAGGCACTTGCCCGTCGCGGTCACCGGACCCGCGTCCTTCCGAATGGGCACGCTCAGCCGCCCGCGCGGCGCCCGCTGGACCGTGACCGTCGTCCCGCCGGCGTCGAACGTGAACGACTTCCCGTCCGCCGCGACCTCGGTCACCGGGCCGGTTACCCGCACCCAACGGTCCTTGAACCGCGCGTCCGCGGCCTTCGCGTCGGCCCGGTATGCCGCGGCGAGGTCGGCCGCGGTCACCGCGACGGGCTCTACCACCGGCGGGCCGAACGCCGGGCCGATGCGGACCGTGTCGAAGAACGCGGCGGCGGTGGCGAGGAACGCGGCCGGGTTGGCGCGGTCGCCGGACCCGGTCACGGTCATGCGCACGCCGGCCCGCTCGCCCACGACCAGCCGCACCGCGGTCAGCCGGCCCCCGTCGCGGGCGGCGATCACGACCTCGCGGCCGGCGTGCCCGTCGTGCGTCGCCGCCCGCTGGTGGACGGCGTCGCCGTTCACGTTCGTCGCCAACAGGACGAGGGCCACGTTGGCCTGTTTGTCGCACGCCGCCGGGCTCACCTCCTGGTCGCCCCCGTTCAGTCCCTCCAGCACCGCGACCGCGTACTCGGTCCCGGCGGCCGTCGCCGTCGTCACCCGCTCGCCCATCTTCAACATGCTGATGTCGGGTTCGGTGACGGTCACCGTGGTCGGCGGGTTGGGGAACCGGGCCGTGAACACCCCGCCCGGCTCGGCGAAGTCGGTCGGCTCCGAGCGGGTGAAGACGAAGTAGTACGCCACCCCGCCGGCCGCCGCGAGCGCGACGACCCCGAGGAGCAGCACGCCCCCCCACCCGCGCGACTTCGGGCGCGCCGCCGGCGCGCCCTCGCACTTCGGGCAGCGGACCGGGGCGCCGGCGGCCGCAGGGGGTGGGAGGGGCTCGTGACACGCGGGGCACGTCGGCGGAGGCGTCATCGCGCACCTAGGAGAGAGGGCCGGGGACGGGAGTGATACTCGATTGTGGGGCAGATTATTGATCGCCCCGCATTGTGGCCGGGGGCGGTGGTTGAAGCGGGCCGGCAGCCGGTCACTTCTGGGCGAGCACTCACCCGAGAGTGCTCGCCCGTGGGGCGCACCAACGAGTCGGGTGCCGGCAAGGTTCACGTCCGCCGTGGCCGCACGGGTGTTGCCGGAGCGAGTCTTCTGAAACTCCAAGTGTCGTGCGTCGGCGGTGCGACCACAAGTGGGATTGGTGGAAACATCCCGGTCCGCATTCACGTTGTCAGCACAGACTCGTTCGATGCCCCGTACACACGCTCGACTCGCAATCGGCCGGTTATTCGCACATCATCTGCTCGTCTGCTCTGCACCTCCCGCCGCCGACCAACGGGGTCTGGAGGAATTCTGAGAAGTTCCGGATAAGAATTGTTTTTGACGACTTCCGAAGTTAAGGTAGGGGATTAGGGCGTAACCTCTTCCCCGCCCCACACTCTGTTTCCCAGGCCCTCCCGCCCTTTCGTGCCCGAGGAGGATGCAGTGACGCCCCGCTCGTGTCTCGCGGCCGCAGCCCTCGCAACGGGCCTGTTCGCCGCCCCCGCTCCTGCCGCCGAAAACGCCATCCCGCGCCCGGGGTACGGGTTCAGCGCCCTCCGCCCGATGCCCGCGGCCGACGCCCGGGCCAAGGCCGAGGCGTACCTCAAGGCCGCCGGCCGCTACGACGCCGACCGCGTCGCCGGGGTCTGGGCGAAGACGAACCTGACGCTGCTCGACAAGGTTGCCGACACCCTGGCGATCGGCAGCACCGACGCCGAGTCGCTGGTGAAGGAGGCCCGCCGGGCCGACGCCCCGGCCGCCGCCGCCGTCCCTGCCTTCCTGAAGGACGCCAAGCTCGATTCGTTCGCCCGCGCGAACCTGTCGCTGGTGTTCGCCCGGGCCAACGCCAACAAGCGGGCCTACGAGGAGGCGCTCGACGCCCTCGCCGGCATCGCCCCCGAGCAGGTCGTGGACCCGGCCGGCTACTTCTTCTTCAAGGCGGTCAGCGAGCACGCCACCATGAAGCGCGACGCGGCGCTGGCGAGCATCGTCCGCCTCCGTGACGACGTGACCGACAGCCCGGACCGCTACAACCGCGTCGGCCTGATGATGATCGCTGACATGCTGTCGTGGAACCCGGACCCGAAGGACTTCACGAACATCAGCAGGCTGATGGACAACAGCGGCCGCCGCCTCGACCTGTCGCGGCCGGGCGAGAAGACGCAGGACATCCAGAAGCGGATCGTCTTCCGGCTCGACGAACTTATCAAGGAAGCCGAGAGCAAGTGCAAGGGCGGCCAGTGCAACGGCGGGAACTGCCCGAACGGCGGCAAGCCCGGTGACAAGCTCGCCAACGGCGGCACGTTGACCCCGCAGGCTCCGGCCCCGGACAGCACGATCATGGGTGGCGCCGGCGCCGGCAAGGTGGACGACCGCAAGCTCCGCGAGGCCGCCGAGCAGTGGGGTACCCTCCCGCCGGATCGCCGTGAGGCACTCGTGCAGGAACTCACCCGTGACCTGCCGCAGCGGTACAAGCCGATGATTGACGAGTACTTCCGGTCGCTCAACCGGCTCCACGGTTACGCCAACCGCCCGTGACCGCGACCCGGACCGGCTGGTAAACTAGGAAAGCCCGGGGACGTGGTTCCCGGGCTTTCTGTGCTAGCGACGTTTCGGCAGTGGTGCATGGCTGGTAGCCGCGGGCTTTAGCCCGGGCTATCGGTAGCCCGCGGCTACAGACTTGGTCGCTCCATCGCTATCGAAACGACACCAGTGGTGCGACTGCCAATCAATGTCGGGTGCGAAGCCCCGACGTGGCGAACGGCCGGCGTGAGCCGGGTGGTCGTTGGTACAGGCACCCGAGGCAACGACCACCCGGCTCACGCCGGCCGTTCGCCCGACCCCGACACCGAGCGGTAGACGGGACCACTAGAGCGACCGAGGACACCCCATGACCCGTCATCCCGTCGCGGCCCTTGTCCTCCTCGTCGGTTTCGTCGCCATCGTCCGGGCCGACGACCTCACCACGGTCGTCGGCAAGAAGCTCACCGGTCAGCTCGTCGCCGTGGACGCCGAGGCGGTCACGTTCAAGTCCGGCGGCAGCGACGTGAAGGTGCCGGCGAAGGAAGTCCTGCTCATCGACCTTGGCAACAAGGTCGTCACTCCCGCGAAGGACACGAAGTACCACGAGGTCGAGCTCACCGACGGCTCGGTGCTGCGGTGCGCCAAGTTCGTGCTGAAGGGGAAGACCCTCGCCGTTGAACTGCTTCCCGGCCCGGCCGGCGTCGCCGCGCCGGCGTTAGAACTGCCGCTCACGGCCGTCTTCTCGGTCTGCCGGAACGCCGACGACGTGAAGCACCGCGAGAACTGGCAGGCGATGCTCCGCAACCGCGGCAAGCGCGACCTGTACGTGATGCGACAGGCCGGCGGTGGGCTCAACTTCCTTCAGGGCACGATCCTCGAAGGGAACGCCGACGGCACCGATCTCACGTTCGAGAAGGAGGACGGCACGAAGGACGTGCTCCGCGTGTCGCGGGCGACCGGCGGGCTCGTGTTCAACCAGCCGGCCGGCGGCGAGCCGCCCGCGACGCTGTGCAAGGTGAACGACGTGTTCGGCAACACGCTCGTCGCCCGCGAGATCACCGTCGAGAGCGGCGGCGTGAAGGTGAAGACGGTGAGCGGCGTGCCGGTCGCGTACCCCGCAGCGGCGGCGGTCGCGCAGCTCGACTACGCCAAGGGGAACGTGGCGTACCTGTCGGACCTCACTCCGCAGGTCGAGACCGCCGGGCCGGGCGAGGCGGATCTGAAGGCGTTCCCGCTGCTCGAAGGGAAGACTCGCCCCGCCCCGTACCTGCGAGATCGGTTCCTCGGCGACAACCCGACGCTCGCGCTCGACGGCGTGACCTATCCGAAGGGGCTGTGCGTGTCGGCGGACACCGCGCTGACGTTCCCGCTGAACGGCGACTACCGCGAGTTCCGCGCGGTGATCGGCTTCGCCGACGCCCGCCACGGCAACGCCGCCGAGCTCAAGCTGACGGTCGAGGCCGACGGCAAGGTGGTGGCGACGGAGCTGTTCAAGGGGAAGGACCGACCGAAGGGGCTGGCGATCGACGTGAAGGGCGTCCGCTCGCTCCGCGTGGCCGTGGACCGCGACTACCCCTCCGACACCGCCGCGTACCTCATCCTCGCCGACGCGAAGGTGCAGAAGTAGGGTGGTGCGGTACTCCGTGCCCCCGCGGCGCGGGTGCCTGCCGGCAAATCCCACTCGCTCCCGCACCCCAGCGGCACGGAGTGCCGCACCACACTGGAAACCCGCCCGGACCGGACCCACACCCCATGACGCGACGCCGCATCGTCCGCTGCCTCCGGGTTCTCGCCCTCGCCGCCGTCCCCGTCGGGCTCGTCGCCGCCGGACTCGCGGTACCGGCGCCGGTCGCGGCGCAGCCGCCGGCGGCCGCCGCGCCGCTCGCCATCGAGGCGCCGGTTCAGGCCGCCGAACTCGACCGCATCGCCGTCATCGAGAAGGTGTCGCCGGCGGTCGTCGCGGTGTGCCAGGTCGGCGGGCGGGGCGTCGGGTCGGGCGTCATCATCGACCCCGAGGGGTACGCGCTCACCAACCACCACGTCGTCGTGCCGGCCGGGCAGGGCGGGCCGGTCATGCAGGCCGGGCTCGCCGACGGCGTCCTCTACGACGCCGTCCTCGTCGGCCACGACATGCTCGGCGACGTGGCGCTCATCAAGCTCCTCCCGAAGGAGCCGGGCAAGCCGTTCCCGTTCGTGCGGCTGGGTAACAGCGACGACGCGCGCGTGGGCGAGTCGGCGTTCGCGGCCGGCAACCCGTTCTCGGTCGCCCTCGACTTCACGCCGACCATCACGTTCGGGATCGTCAGCGGCGTGAACCGCTACGAGCCGCTCGGCAGCCGGCCGGGCGGGCAGGAGTACACCGACTGCATCCAGGTGGACGTGCCGATCAACCCGGGCAACTCGGGCGGCCCGCTGTTCAACATGCGGGGCGAGCTCATCGGCATCAACGGCCGCATCTCGCTGGAGAAGCGCGGGCGGGTGAACGTCGGCGTCGGGTACGCGATCTCGATCAACCAGATCAAGAACTTCCTCGGCCACCTGTACGCCGGCCACGCCGCCGACCACGCCACCCTCGGGGCACTCGTGCTCACCGAGAACGAGGACGCCGACCTGGCGCGGATGGTGGTGCGGCAGATCCTCGACGACAGCGACGCCGCCCGCCGCGGGCTCAACACCGGCGACCAGCTGGTGACGTTCGCCGGGCGGAACATGTCGAGCACGAATCACTACAAGAACATTCTCGGCACGTTCCCCGCCGGCTGGCGCGTCCCGATCACCTACCGGCGCGAGCGCGAGACGCGCGAGATCCTGGTGCGGCTCCAGACCTCGCAGGCGGCGGCGAAGGAGGAGCGGCCGGCGCCGGGCGGGCCGATGCCGCCGCGGCCGCTCCAGATCGAGCCGCCGGCGCCGAAGGTCGAGACGCCGGCGAGCAAGCTGTTCCGCCCGGCGAAGGGGATGGCGAACGCCTACTTCAATGACCTCGCCAGCGACAAGCTCCTGACCGCGGTCAAGAAGCACGGCGACTTCGGCGCTGCCGGCGGGACTTGGGGCGCCGAGGGGACGTTCGAGGCGCAGGACCGCAAGGGCGACATGCGGCTCGAGGTCGCCCCCGGCACCGGCGACGACGCGAAGGTCACGCTCAAGCTGAACATCGAGCACAAGCTGCTGCCGCTGAAGCAGACCGACCCGCGAGAGCAGGCCGAGCCGATCGGCAGCGGCGGGCTGATGATGGCCCTGTACCACTACCACCGGTTCCTGACGGTCGGGAAGAAGGGGTTCGAGGGCGAGTTCCTGCACGGCGGGTCGGAGCCGTTCTACCCGCCGGCGGCCGAGCCCGCCCCGAAGGGCGGGCTCGCCGCGACGCGGGTCGACGCCGACGTGATGCGGACCCGCCACGGCCCGGTGACGTGCAAGTGGTACTTCGGCAAGGCGGACGCGAAGCTCCAAGGGTTCGAGGTGTACCTGACGAAGGACGCCGACCCGTGTGAGGTGTTCCTGTCCGACTACCGCGACGTGGGGAACGGCCGCCAGCTCCCGCACCGCATCGAGTGCCGCCACGCCGACAAGCGCTACGCCGTCCTCACCGTCGCCCGCTGGGCTCTCGGCGGGAACTGATGTCGTTTCGGCGGTGGTGTATGGGCTGGTAGCCGCAGGCTGAAGCCTGCGTCACGCCGGGCGCAGGCTGAAGCCTGCGGCTACCAATCCGGGGCCGCCACCCCGCCGCCGAGGCTCTTGAAGCAGAACCTGGAACGAACGCGCATGACACCCGTGAAGCGCCTCACCGCCCTCGCCGCCGCGGCCCTCGTCGGGCTCGCGCCGGCCGACCTCCTCGCGCGGCCGCTCCCGCAGGTGTGCGAGACGGTCAACTCCAAACTCGTGAAGCTGTTCGGCGCCGGCGGGTTCGCCCGGCTGAACAACTTCGGCGCGGGCATCGTGGTGTCGCCGGACGGCCACATCCTCACCGTCGCCAACTCGCTCATCGACACGCCGAACCTCGTCGTCCACCTCCCCGACGGCCGCCGGCTCAAGGCCGAGGTGATGGTCGTCGAGCCGGAACTCGACGCGGCGCTGCTGCGGATCGTGTTGGACGGGAAGAAGGCCGGCGAGCCGACCGGGCTCGACCTCGCGTTCTACGACATCCCCGCCGAGGCCAAGCGCCCGCCCGCGGCCCCCGGCACCACCGCCATCGGGTTCACCAACCAGTTCGAGATCGCGCTGCGCGACGAGGCGCTGACCGCCCAGAAGGGCGTCGTCGCCGCGTACGCCAAGCTCACCGGCAAGCTCGGCGCGTTCGACTTCCCGTACAAGGGCGACGTGTACCTCACCGACGCCATCACCAACAATCCCGGCGCCGCCGGCGGGGCGCTGACCGACCGCACGGGGAACCTCCTCGGCGTCGTCGGCCGCGAGTTGAAGAACACGCAGACCAACACGTTCATGAACTACGCCATCCCGGTCGGCGCGGCGGTGGACGTGACGGTGAAGGAGAACGACAAGGAGAAGACGGTGCGGGTGAGCCTCCCCGACTTCGTGACGCGCGGCATGAAGGGCGAGTACCGCCCGACGAAGCGCGAGCGGCCGACCGCGGGGGAGGGCGGCTGGGCCGGGATCGTGTTCGTGCCGAACGTCCTCGCCCGCACCCCGGCCTACGTCGAGGCCGTGCTGCCCGGCTCGCCAGCGGAGAAGGCGAAGCTCCAGCCCGACGACCTGGTGAGCTTCGTGGACGGCGAGCCGGTCGGGAGCATCACCGCGTTCGAGGAGTACCTGCGGACGCGCACCCGCCCCGGCGGCACGATCCGCCTGGAGGTCCGCCGCGGCGGGTCGCTCCAGCCGGTGGAGTTGACGCTGGCCGCGCCGCCGGCGCGGGTCGTGGTGGTGCCTCCGCCGAAGAAGTAACGCCCTCGCGCCGCCTGCCCCGCCCGGGGGTGTCACCTCGGGCTCAGAACGGCCGCCCCTCCGGGGCTTTAGACGGAACGTGGCTGTTAGCCCCCGGATGGGGGCGCTCGTGTGTAGCCCGGGGTGGCAACCCCGGGCGGCCTCTGCGGTGTCACAGGCACTCGCCCACGACGAACACCGACCCACCCACCGGGACCGCTGCCGATGACCCGTCTCCGCTTCGCCGCCCTCGCCGCCGTCGCCGCGTGCCTCACCGTCCGGGCGGGCGGGCAGGACGCCGACGAGGCCGTCGAGAAGGCCGTGAAGGCCGCCGCCGCCCGCGTCGCCCCGTCGGTCGTGATGATCCAGACCGCCGGCGGGCTGGAGACGGTCGCGCAGAAGGACAAGAGCGGCAAGGTGAGCGGCTTCGTCGGCCGCGGCACCGGGCCGACCACCGGCGTCGTCGTCGGCGCGGACGGGTACGTCATCACCAGCTCGTTCAACTTCGCCAACCGCCCGTCCGACATCTTCGTCACCGTCCCCGGCAAGGACCGCGAGGTCGCCGAGGTGGTCGGCACCGACCAGAGCCGGATGCTCACGCTGCTGAAGGTGAAGACGACGGGGCTGGCCGTGCCGGCGGCGGCGCCGAAGGCGGAGGTGAAGATCGGCCAGACGGCGATCGCCCTCGGCCGCGCCCTCGACCCGACGCCGACCAGCGCCCCCGGCGTGAGCGTCGGCGTGGTGAGCGCCAAGAACCGGCTCTACGGCCGGGCCATCCAGGCGGACGCCAAGTTCTCGCCCGCGAATTACGGTGGCCCGCTCGTCGCCCTCGACGGCCGCGTCCTCGGCGTCATCGTCCCGGCGTCGCCGCAGGGCGAGGGCGAGACGGCCGGGTTCGAGTGGTACGACTCCGGCGTCGGGTTCGTGGTCCCGTTCGAGGACGTGCTCGCCAAACTCCCGGCGCTCAAGGACAAGAAGGACGGCAAGGAGACGGTGCTGCGCCGCGGGCTCCTCGGCATCAACCCGGACCCGAAGGTCGCCCCGTACGCCGCCCCGCCGGTCGTCGGCGCCGTGCAGCCGGACTCGGCGGCCGCCCGCGCCGGGGTGCAGGTCGGCGACACGATCGTCAAGGCCGACGGCAAGGCGGTGCCGCACTTCTCCGCCCTCCAGCACCTCCTCGGGCCGCTGTACGAGGGCGACGCGGTGAAGCTCACCGTCCGCCGCGACGGCAAGGAGGTCGAACTGCCGCCGGCGAAGCTGCTCGGCGACTCGCCCGCCTACGTGAACGCCTTCCTCGGCGTCCTCCCGGTGCGCGGCGACAACACGCCCGGCGTCGCGGTGCGCTACGTCTACCCGAAGAGTGGCGCCGAGGCGGTCGGGCTCAAGGAGGGCGACCGCATCCTCCACGTCCAGAAGACCGGCGACAAGGCGCCGACGCCGGTCGGCAACCGCGCCGCGCTCGCCGCCGTGCTCCGCCAACTCGCCCCGGGCGCTGAGCTCGCCGTGGGCGTGAAGCGGAAGGACGGCGACAAGCTGGAGACGCTCAAGGCGAAGGTCGGCACCGTGCCCGACTTTATCCCCGAAAAGCTGCCGCCGGCCGTCGCGCCGAAGGAGGTACCGAAGGACAAGGCGGCGGCGCTCGCGCGCCGCGTCGGGTTCGTCGCCGCGGTCCAGGACGACCCGTTCGCCCCGAAGAAGACGGACAAGAAGGCCGAGACCGGGCTCCTGGAGCGGGCCGACCCGACGACCGGCCGGCAGCACTGGGTCTACGTCCCGGCTACGTACGACGCGGCCGTTCCGCACGGGCTGCTGCTGTGGCTCCACCCGGCCGGCGCCGGCGGCCCGCGCGACGCCGAGAACATGATCAAGACGTTCCGCCCGTTCTGCGAGGCGACGCACACCATCCTCGTCGGCCCGAAGGCGGGCGAGGCGGAGGGCTGGCTGCCGAGCGAGGCCGACGCGGTGGTGCAGGACGTGAACCGGGTGATGTCGGAGTACACGATCGACAAGGCCCGGGTGGTGGCGCACGGGCTCGGCCGCGGTGGGCAGATGGCGTACTACCTTGGGTTCCAGGCGCGGGACGTGTTCCGCGGCGTCGCCGCCGTCGGCGCCCCGCTCGGGAGCCCGCCGCGCGACAACGTGGCGACGCAGCCGCTCCAGTTCTTCGTCGCCGCCGGCGGCCGCGACCCGGAGTTGAAGGACATCGAGGCCGGCAAGGCGCAGCTCGACGCCCAGCGGTTCCCGGTGAGCTACCGGCTGATGAAAGACGCCGGGCGCGAGTACCTCGACGGCCCGACGTTCGCCGAGTTCCAGAACTGGCTCGACGCCCTCGACCGGTTGTAGCCGGTGAAGGGGTGATGAAGTCGGGCCGGCCGGCGCCCGTTCACCCCTTCACCAGCTCGCCCCTTCACTGTACCTAAACGGGATGAGCTCCCCGACCGCGCCCGTCCCGTCGTCCGCGTCCGAAGTTCTCTTCCAGGGGCTCACCCGCGCCGCCGGCGTGGGCATCCTGGCGCTCGTCGCGGCGCTCGTCGCCGTCCTCCTCCACGACGCCTGGCCGGTCCTGTCACGGGCCGGCGAGTACCGGCTGTTCACCAGCGCCGAGTGGGTGCCGAAGCCGCCCGGCGGGGGGAGCCCGGTGTACGGCGTGCTCGCGTTCGTGTGGGGCACGGTGGTCACCTCGGTGATCGCCATGCTCATCGCCGTCCCGCTCGGGGTGGCGAGCGCGGCGTACATGTCCGAGATCGCCGGCCCGACGGTCAAGAAGGTCGGCGCGTTCCTCATCGAGCTGCTCGCCGCCATCCCGAGCGTCGTCTACGGGTTCTGGGGGCTGTTCTTCCTGGCGCCGGTCATCCAGCGGGCGTTCGACGCGGTCGGCGGGCCGAACACCGGCGGGAACGGCGTCGTCGCCGCCGGCGTGATCCTGGCGATCATGATCCTGCCGTACATCACCGCGATCGGGTACGACGTGTGCCAGGCGGTGCCGCGGAGCCAGCGCGAGGGGAGCCTGGCCCTCGGCGCGACGCGGTGGCAGACGATCTGGCGGGTGGTGCTCCCGTTCGCCCGCCCGGGCATCGTCGCGGCGTCGTTCCTGGCGCTCGGCCGGGCGCTCGGCGAGACGATGGCGGTGACGATGCTGATCGGCAACCAGGCGGTGATCGACCCGTCGCCGTTCGCGCTCGGCGACTCGATCGCCAGCCGGATCGCCAACCAGTTGAACGAGGCCGACACCCCCGACTTCCGCTCGGCGCTCGTGGCGCTGGCGCTGGTGTTGTTCGCCGTCACCGCCGCGTTCAACATCGGCGCCCGGCTACTGCTGCGGCGGCTAGCGGGCGGCCCGCGGCCGGGCGGTAAGGGGCGGGGGGCGAGGGGCGAGGGGGCGGCCGCGGGGCCGAAGCCGGCGGACAAGGAGCAGAAGCCGGACGGGGCCGGTCCGTCCCCCGACCCCCGCCCCCTGCCCGCTCAATCCCGCGCGGGCCTCTGGGACAAGGTGATGACCGGCGTCCTCGCCGCGGGGCTGGTGACGACGGTGGTGCCGCTGTTCCTCATCCTCGGGTACATCACGGTGCGCGGGGCGACGGCGGTGGAGGGGTCGCTGTTCACCGAGCGGACGCGGGCGCCACTCACCGACGCCCAGTTCGCGCAGTTCCGGGCGTGGCAGAACGACCAGGCGGACTACCCGGTGAACGAGATCGGCCGCCCCGTCCGCCGCGGCGGGCTCGGCAACGCCATGATCGGCAGCCTGATGATCGTGACCGTGGCGACGCTGCTCGCCGTGCCGTTCGGGCTGCTCGCGGCCGTCTACCTCGCCGAGGCGAGGCGCAGCCGGGTGGCGGCCGCGGTGCGGTTCGTCACCGAGCTACTCGGCGGGGTGCCGTCGATCGTCATCGGCATCTTCGCGTACTCGTGCCTCGTGTACCCGTTCTGGTACCCGGACAACTTCGGGTTCAACGGGTGGGCCGGGGCGTTCGCGCTGGCGGTGATGATGATCCCGATCATCGTCCGCAGCGCCGAGGAGTCGATGAAGCTGGTGCCGGACACCATCCGCCAGGCGAGCTACGCCCTGGGCGCGACGCGGATGCAGACGACGCTGCGGGTGATCCTCCCGGCGTCGCTGCCGGCGATCGTGACCGGCATCTTCCTCGCGGTCGGCCGCATCGCCGGCGAGACGGCGCCGCTGCTGCTCACCGCCGGGCAGAACGACTTCTGGCCGGTCACGCTCGACGGTACGTTCCCGTTCGTCCACCCGCGGCCGGCGGCGCAGACGCCGTTCCTGCCGGGGTACATCTACAACTACTCGCGCAGCCCCTACGCCGACTGGCGCGACCAGGCGTGGGGCGGGGCGGTGGTGCTGCTCGCCGTGGTCATGCTACTGAACGTCGGCATCCGGCTCGTGGCCGGGAAGCGCGTCGTCGCCGCCGCCCGGGCCGACTAAACAAATGACCGATGCCCGGTGCCCCCTGGGAGGCACCGGGCGTCGGTCATTCTCTCCGTCCGGGGCGTAGACATGTTTCGACTCGCAGCAGTTGTCGGGGGGCTCGTCGCGGCGGCCGCCGCCGGCTTCGCCGTCCAGCAGGGCTGGGAAAGCGGCATCGTGTGGGCGGAGCCGAAGGTCGTCGCGCCCGGCGACGCCCCCGGCGCCCCCCCGGCCGACGCGGTCGTGCTGTTCGACGGCAAGGACTTGTCGAAGTGGAAGAACGGCGACAAGTGGGTGGTGAAGGACGGCTACGCGGTGGTGAAGAACACCGACATCACCACGAAGGACTCGTTCGGCGACTACCAGCTCCACCTCGAGTTCGCCACGCCGGAGGTGGTGAAGGGGAGCGGGCAGGGGCGCGGCAACAGCGGGGTGTTCCTGTCGAACCGGTACGAGGTGCAGGTGCTCGACTCGTTCGGGAACAAGACGTACTTCGACGGCATGTGCGCGGCGCTGTACAAGCAGCAGCCGCCGATGGTGAACGCCAGCCGCGGCCCGGGCCAGTGGCAGACCTACGACATCGTGTACGAGGCGCCGCGGTTCGGCGGCGACAAGAAGCTGGTGAAGCCGGGGTATGTGACGGTCATCCACAACGGCGTGGTCGTCCACAACCACTACGAGTTGCAGGGGAACACCTGGTTCGACAAGGCGCCGGCCTACGAGCCGCACCCGGTCAAGCAGCCGATCCGCCTCCAGAACCACGGCGACCCGGTGAAGTACCGCAACATCTGGCTGCGCGAGATCGCGCCGATCGAGGGGAAGAAGCCCGCCCCGAAGTCGTAGCATCCCGTCCCGCCCGGGGCTCCCGCCCCGGGCAGCTCCGTACGCGGTGTAGCGGCCAACTTTACGCCTTCACCACCGCCTCGCCCGGAGGCACCCCGCGGTGGGGGTCTTCCGGGCGGCCGGCGCTCTCGCCGGTGATGAGGCGGGCGGCGCGGTTCCCCGTCACGTAGTTGAAGAACCACTGCCACAGCACCAGCACCCGGTTCTCGAACCGGGCCAGGTAGAGGATGTGGATGAACAGCCACGTCAGCCACGCGATGTAGCCGGTCAGCCGTAGGCCGTTCGTCTCGGCGACGGCCTTCGCGCTGCCGATCGTCGCCATGCTCCCCTTGTCCCAGTACTTGAACGGCCGTGCCGGCGACGTGTCACCCTTGAGCCGCGCGGTGATCACCCCCGCCACGTACTCGCCCTGCTGCATGGCCACCGGCGCCACCCCCGGCAGGGGCTTGCCGTCGACCCCCTTGAGCGAGGCCAGGTCGCCGATGACGAACACGTCCGGCCGGCCGCCGACGGTGCAGTCCGGGTTCACCGCCACGCGCCCCGGGCGGTCGGTCGTCACGCCGCCGATCGCGTCGGCGAGGAGCCGGCCGAGCCCGCTCGCCTTCACCCCCGCCGCCCAGATCACCGTCTCGGTCGGGATCGCGGTCACCTCCGCGCCGGGCCGGTCGGCCTTCACCTCGACCCGACCCTCGCGGATGCCGACGACGTGACAGTCGAGCCGGCACTCGACGCCGAGCTTGTGGAGGGCGTTGATCGCGTAGGCCGACAGCTTCTCGTGGAACGTCCCGAGCACCCGCGCCTGCCCCTCGACGAGGATGATGCGGGTGTCGCGCGGGTTGAACGCCCGGAAGTCGTTCCGCATCGTCAGGCGGCCGAGCTCGCTGATCGCCCCGGCCATCTCGACCCCGGTCGGCCCGCCGCCGACGACGACGAACGTGAGGAGCCGTTCGCGGGCCTTCGGGTCGGGCTCGCGCTCGGCCCGCTCGAACGCCGACAGGATCCGCCGGCGGATCTCGGTCGCGTCCTCGATCGTCTTCAGGCCCGGCGCCAGGCCGGCCCAGTCGTCGTGCCCGAAGTACGTGTGCGTGGCCCCGGTGGCGACGACGAGCGTGTCGAACGGCACCGCCGCGCCGTCGCGCAGCTTCACCGTCTTCGCCACCAGGTCGAACCCGTCCACCTCGCCGAGCACGACGTTCGTGTTCTTGTTCCGCCGGAGGATGGACCGGAGCGGCGCGGCGATGTTGGCGGGCGACAGCGCGCCGGTCGCCACCTGATAAAGGAGCGGCTGGAAGAGGTGGAAGTTCCGCCGGTCGATGAGCGTGACCTTGCACGGCGCCTTCGCCAGCCCGCGGGCGGCGAGCATCCCGCCGAACCCGCCGCCGACGATCACCACCCGGTGCTCCCCTCCGCCCGCCATGTTCGTCGCCCTCGGTGGTTGCCCGCCCCGGTATGCTACGAACCGCGGGTCGTCGGACGGGACAACTCGGCCGCCAGACACAGCGCCGGCACCGCCGGCGCGACCCAGAAGAACCACGGCAGCGACCCCGCCCACGTCAGTGTCACCGCGGTGACACCGACGAGCCCGGCGGCGAGCGCGGCGAGGGCCGCGTGGCGCCCGCCCGCCGCGAGCCGGGCCGCGACCGCGACCACCGGCACGAGCAGGATCGTCAGGTCGAACACCCACCCGCCGTAAGGCGTGGCGAGGACCGATGCCCACACCACCGCCGGGAGCGCCACGGGCCAGTTCCACCGCGTGCCGCACCACAGCCGCCACGCGGCGAGGCCGGCGCACGTCACCGCGCACGGCACGAACTGCACCCAAAACTGGTCCGGCGCGACGAAGTATCGCAACCAGTACGCCGCGACCGGCAGCACCCACTCGGACAGCGGCACCGCCCCCGGCGCCGGGCGCCGCACGGCTGCGACGAACTGCGCCATCACGTCCGGGTTCAGCGCGAGTACCAGCCCCAGCGCCGCAAACAGCGTCGTGCCGCCGGCGGCGAGCGCGACCGCGCCGCGGCGGGTGATCGCGTCGAGGACGAGGAGCACGCCGAACACCGCGAGGAGGTGCGGCTTCAGTGCCGTGAGGGCGGCGCACATTCCGGCCGGGATCGGCTTGCCGGCGGTGCAGAAGTGGGCGAACCCGGCCAGTCCGAGAAGCAGTAGTCCCGTGTTCTGGCCGTAAAGGACCGTCCACACGACCGGCGCGAACGTCAGCCCGAGGAATAGCGGCACCCAGCGCAGCCGCGCCGGGCCGCGGTAGACTCGCCAAAGCAGGTCGCACGCCACCACCACCGCTGCGAGCTGGAGGCCGACCCAGATGAACGCCGCCCAGCGGACCGGGAGCACACCGACGGGGACGTACACCGCCAGCGACCACGGCGGGTTCCACATCATCACCGCGGCGTCGCGGTCGGGGTCGGCGCGGCGCTGTTCGGTGAGAAGCTCGGCCGGGTCGTAGGGGTTCCCGCCGCGGGCGACGACGGCGCCGGCCGCCCAGTACTCGAGGAAGTCGCGCGGGTTGAAGAACGCCGGGCTGTTCACCACCCGGTCGGCCGCGACCGCGACGGCGAGGAGCCCGACGACCGCGACGAGCGCCGACCGGAGGCGGGCGGGCATCACACCACCGGGGGCTTGCCGAGGCTCCGCCGGATCAGCGACAACTGCCCGCTGTGCATGGCGACGTGTAACGCCCCGAACAGCACGCCCTCGCCGAACGTGGCGGCGAGCCCGGGGCGGGCCGGCGGCTCGGTCAGCTTGGCGGCGGGAATGGCGGGCACCGCCTCGATCACCTTCGCCAGGTTCGCGTCGAACAGCTTCAGCAGTTCGGCCGGGTCGCCGAGTGCGGACTGGTCGCCGGCCGGCTTGCCGGTTTGCGTGAACGCATCGAGCAGTCCGGCCGGTAGCGGTGCGTGGTCGGGCGCGCCGAGTCGGTCGGCGGTGCGCCACAGTGTCACCGCGAGGTGGCCGATCACCCACGCCGCCGTGTTCGCCCCCGGGCTCGGCTGGTGGCGGAAGTCGGCGGGCGAAAGGTCGTTGGTCATCCGGCGGACGAGCTGCCCGCTCATCCGGTACGCGGCGGCGAGCGCGTCGGGCGTGGTCATCGCGGTGTCACTCCGGCACGAGATCCGCACGCCCACCGGCGTTCGATCGGCGTGCGTGGCTGTTCTACGACGCCGCGGGCGGTCGTATAACGGGAGCGGGGGTGGGCGATGAGCGACGCCGCGGTGACGCCGGTGAACGACCTGCCGCGGCTGCCGCGGCGCGCCCCCGACGGGCACAAGGGCACTTACGGTAAGGTGCTCGTCGTCGCCGGCAGCCGCGGGATGGCGGGGGCGGCGGTCCTCGCCGGGCGCGGGGCGCTGCGCGGCGGGGCGGGGCTCGTTCAGGTCGCGTGCCCGGGGTGCGCGCAGCCGGTCGTCGCGGCCGGGCACCCGTGCTACACGACCGTGCCGCTCCGCCAGCACGCCGACGGGTCGTTCGGCGAGGGCGTGAACGACGAGGTCGTCGAACTCGGCCGCACGGCGAACGCCGTCGCGGTCGGGCCGGGGCTCGGGCAGGCGGCGGACGTGGCGGCGCTGGTGCGCGTGGTGGTGCGCGAGTTGCCGCGCACGCCGGTCGTGGTCGATGCCGACGGGCTCAACGCCCTCGCCCCGTTCCCCGACGACTTCCGCACCCGGCCGACGCCGCTTGTCCTCACGCCGCATCCCGGCGAGTTCGCGCGGCTCGCGGGCGTGCCGACGCACGACGTCGTCACGCACCGCGAGGAGCTCGCTGTTCGCTTCGCCGCCCGCGCCGGCGTGGTGCTGTTGCTGAAGGGGACGCAGACGGTCGTGAGCGACGGCCGGCGCCTCTACCGCAACAGCACCGGCAACCCCGGGATGGCGACCGGCGGCAGCGGCGACGTGCTCACCGGCGTGGTCGCCGCGCTGCTCGCGCAGGGGCTCGCCCCGTTCGACGCCGCCATGCTGGCCGCGTGGGTCCACGGCCGGGCCGGCGACCTAGCCGCGGCCGCGCTCGGCCAAACGGGGCTGACCGCCGCCGATCTTCCCGATGCCCTCCCCGCCGCGTTCCGCGAACTGGAAGCCCGCTGGTAGCCGACCCGAGGTGCCCGCCCGTGCCGAAGCTGATCTGCCCGAACTGCGCGAAGTTCGTGACCGTGCCCGATGAGGCCGCCGGCACGACCGTGCCGTGCCCCGAGTGCCAGGCGCCGTTCCCCGTGCCGGCGCGCTACGACCCGGTCGTGTCGGGCCCCGCGGCACCACCGCCGCCGGCCGCGGTGCCGCCGCCCGCGCCGCCGGGGCTGGTGCCGGAAGCGCTGTCCGCCGCGACGCACGCCCCCCCACCGGTCGCGGCCGGGTACGACCACACGGTCGGCTTCTCACTCAAGCCGTCGCTCGTCGCGTGGGTGCCGGCGGTGGGGCTCACGCTCGTTCTCGTGCTCACGCTGTTCACCTGGGTCGGTTCCTACGTCGGCGGCTCGCCGGTCTACTCTCAGAGCGCCTGGGGCGCCCTCGGGAACTCGCCCTACGTGAATCACCGGCTGGAAGCGTTGCTCAAGCAGCAGACCGGCTGGCCGGCGGACGTGCTGAACAAATCGACCCCGGACTGGCTACTGCTGCCGTATCTCGTGATGCTGATCGCGGGCGTGGTGCTCGCGTGGACCGAGCGGCTGATCGCCAACCCGGACTACACCCGCCTGCCGAAGCGGTTCGGGTTCGTCGCCGACGTCTGGCCGTATCGGGTTACGATCCTCGTGGGTCTGGCCGTCCTCACGACCGCGCTCCTGTTCGCCCAGTCGGCCCGCGGGTTCGGGCTGGAGCGGGCGATGCGGCAGGCGGTGGCCGAGCGGTTCGCCGAGGACCGCCGGAAGAACGAAGGAAACCCGGCCGAGCAGGCCGCGATCGACTACAAGGCGGGTGAGGAATTGAACCGCTTCAACCTGGAGCGGACGGCGTGGTTCGAGCTAACCGTCGGCCTCCACCTGCTCGTGGTGCTGGCGATGGCGGGGCGGTTCTGGCTCGATCGTCGCGGTACCAAGTCGCACCCGCGGATCGTGTTTCAGTACTGAACCCGCGGGCAGCCGCTGACCACCCCTGGTCAGCCGCCTCGCCCCGAGTGTGCGGACTCCCGGGGTTTTCGCGTTGGCACCCGGTTTGCCGCGGTACGATACCCGTAGCCGACTTCCGCTCTCCGAGGTGCTTCCGATGCCGCGCGCTGCTGCGCCAGCCCTGTTCGCCGCATTACTGGTTGCTGCTCCCGCCGCCGCGCAACCGCCTGCCGACGTCACCGGCATGGCGAAGAAGGCGACGGCGTTCCTCGCCAAGAGCCAGAACGAGGACGGCAGCTGGGGGCCGGCGCCGAACAACCGCGGCGTCACCGGCATCGTCGTCACCGGCATGTTGCGGACCGGCACGAGCGCCGACGCGGCGCCGGCGGCGAAGGGGCTGACGTTTATCGAGAGCCTGGTGAACCAGAAGGAAGGCCACATCGCCGGGAACGACGTGAAGGCCGGGCTCATCAACTACACGACCAGCATCAACGTGATGGCGCTGAGCGCCGCCGGGCGGGCGGAGAAGTACCGGCCGGTGATCGGCGACGCGGTGAAGTACCTGCGGGCGTACCAGTGGGACGACGCCCGCGGCAAGGACGCGAACAGCGACTACTACGGCGGTGCCGGGTACGCCGGCGACAAGTCGCGCCCGGACCTGTCGAACACCGCGTTCTTCCTGGAGGCGTTGAAGGCGGCGGGGGTGGCGAAGGACGACCCGGCGTTCAAGAAGGCGGCGGTGTTCGTGAGCCGCTGCCAGAACCTCAAGAGCGAGTACAACACGGCCGCCTGGGCGGCCAAGAACAACGACGGCAGCTTCATCTACACCGGCGCCAACGGCGGCGAGAACCGGCGCACCGACGGCGAGGGCACGAAGACCGACATGGGTGGGTACGGGAGCATGACCTACGCCGGGGTAAAGAGCCTGATCTACGCCGGCGTCGGCAAGGACGACCCGCGGCTGAAGGCGGCGCTCGGCTGGATCGCCAAGAACTACACGCTCGACCGCAACCCCGGGATGCCCGAGGCGAACTCGCAGCGCGGCCTCTACTACTACTACCACACCTTCGCCAAGACGATGGACGCCCTCGGGATCGACGAGTTCACCGACGCCAACGGCGTGAAGCACGACTGGCGCGCCGACCTCGCCGCCGCGCTCGCCGCGCGCCAGCGCCCGGACGGCAGTTGGGTGAACGCCAACGACCGCTGGATGGAGGGCGACCCCAACCTCGTGACCGGCTACGCGCTGATGGCGCTGAGCTACTGCCAGAAGAAGTAGCAAGCGGCGATTTTTTGACGGGATGAACAGGACCGGACAGGATGAAAGCCAGAGCCTGCATTCATCCTGTCCGGTCCTGTTCGGTAGTGGCCTACTTTCGTTGCACAGCGGGGTAGGTCAACCACTCGGTCAACGTCCAGATGTGGTCCGTGAGCCCGGCCGCCATCGCCGGGGTCCGCGGCTCCCACCGCCCGTCCACCTTGACCCGGAGCGTCCGCACCGGCCAGCAGAAGTTGTAGCTGAAGTAGCTGAACGCCGTCGCCGCCCGGTGGACGGCCCAGTCCTTCGAGAACGTGTACCCCTTGCGGACCTTCCGGGCACACCGGTTCCGGTCCGTCCCGTTGTGCCGCTCGACGAAGCACGTGTTCACCACCCGGCTGACGGCCGAGGCCACCACCGCCGGGGTCACCGCCAGCCACGTCCCGAACACCACTCGGGTGCCCACCCGCACCACCCGGCCGTTCTCCCGCTCCTTGTGGACCGTCGCGTACGTCACCCCCGGCGGCACCACCGTGTACGGCTTGCGGGGGCGGCCCGGCCGGCCGGTGCGGGGCGGCGTCGCCACCTGCCCGTAGGCGACCCGGATGGCCGCCTCGTACACCGGGTACTCGTCCGACGTCACCAGCCGCATCACCCGCCCGCCGGTCCGCCGGCGGAAGTCCGCCACCAGCGCGTGCGTCGCCGCCTCGGCCCGCTTGCCGACCACCAGGCTCACGACCAACCGGCTCTCGGGGTCGAGCGCCACGTGGTCCCAGCAGTCCCCGTGTCGGCGGTCGTCGTCGGCGCAGTGCTTCTGCTTCTTGCCGACGAACGCCCATTTCTCGTCGAACTGGACCTCATTCGTCGCCGGGGGAAAAAGCCACGAGGTCGTCGTGGAGTCGCTCGGCGTGTCCACCCGCCCGTCGGACGTACCGGGTGACGGTATGGCGATGAACCCCGACCAGCCGGGCCGTCTTCCGGGTGCCGACCCCCTCGGCCACGTGGGCCAGGACGGATGCGGCCTTATCCGCCGGGAGTCGGGCGTCGAACAGGGGGGTGCCTTTCCGCTCGGAGAACCGGGCCTTGCAGGTCGAGCAGCGGAGCAACCGGCGGGCCTTGTTCGGCCCGTACCGCATGGGGACGGTCAGGTTCCCGTGCCCCCGCTTCCCGTGGTCCGGGCAGTCCGGGTTGAGGCAGCAAAACCGAGCCAAGTCATCCATGACCCGCCTATCCGGTCCGTCGAGAAAAACCCCAGGGTGGGATAGCAAATCCCTACCACATCACCGGTGACTCGTGCAATACTGACTGCCCATCACCTCCTGTTCATCCCGTCAAAAAATCGGTTCGTGGCCGGTATCATGTCGGTATGAAGCGCGCCGTCGTCATTGCCACCCTCCTCGCCCTTCTCGCGGCCCCGTTCGCCCCCGCCCACCCGCTCCCGAACACGCGCTACGATCGCACCGTCGCGGTGCGCGTCGGGCCGGACGCGGTGCAGGTGAAGTACACGCTCGAAGTGACGCAGTTCACGATCTTCCTCGACGGGGCGAAGCTCTTCACGCCGGACGAGATCGCCAAACTCGACAAGACCGGCCGCGGGTTCGTGCTCGCCTACGCGAAGAAAGTCGCCCCCGAGATCGCCCGCGACCTGCGCGCCACGGCCGACGGCAAGCGACTGACGTTCGCCGTCGAGAAGGTCGAGGTGGACGCCGGCGAACACCCGCGGTTTCGGTTCGAGTTCAGGGCGCCGTGGCCGCCCGGCCCGGCGAAGCGGGCGTTCGCGCTCGACGACGACACGTTCCCCGACCGGCCCGGCGTGCTGGCGCTGACGCTCGCCGAGAGCGGTCTCGGCGGCGTCAAGCTCGACGACCCGATCGAGCCCGACGCGAGGTGGCGCGACCGCCCCGCCATCGACCTGACGCCCGAGCAGGCGGCGCGGCTGCGGAAGGCGTCGGCGGTCGTCACGCTGCCGAAGGAGATTCCAGACCCCGACGCGGTGAAGGCTCCGCCGCCGGCTCCCGCCGTGCCGGAAGTCACCGTCACCGAGCCGGCGGAGAAGCCGTCACTCGCCGCCGACCTGGCGGCGCGGGGGCTGCCGGCGCTGTTCGACTCGTCCTACGGGCTCGGCGTGCTGCTCCTCGCGGCGCTGCTGTTCGGCGCGGCACACGCCTTCACCCCGGGCCACGGCAAGACGCTCGTCGCGGCCTACCTCGTCGGCGAGCGCGGCACCATCGGCCACGCCGTCTTCCTCGCGCTGGTGACCACGGTGGCGCACACCGGGTCGGTCATCGCCGTGGCGGCGGTGCTGTGGGGCGTGTACGGGAACGAGGTGCCGGGCGCGACGCAGGGCGTGCTGCAGTTCCTCGGCGGGCTGCTCGTCGCCGCGGTCGGGGCGTGGCTGCTGATGCGCCGGCTGACGGGGAAGGCCGACCACTTCCACCTGTTCGGCGACCACCATCACCACCACGGGGACGGCCATCACCACCATCACCACGGCGACGGGCACCACCATCACCACCACGGCCCGCCGCCGGAGAGCGCGAAAACGACCTTCGGCTGGGCGCGGCTCCTGCTGATGGGTCTCGGCGGCGGGCTGATCCCGTGCTGGGACGCGGTGCTGCTCCTGCTCGCCGCGACGGCGCTGAACCGCGTCGGCTTCGCGGTGCCGCTGCTGGTGGCGTTCAGTGTCGGGCTCGGGGCGGTACTGGTACTGCTCGGCGTCGGCGTGGTGTACGCCCACCGGGCCGGCGCGATGCGCTTCGCCGACAGCCGGTGGTTCCAGGTGCTGCCGATGGTCAGCGCCGCCCTGCTGCTCGGCATCGGCCTGTGGCTCTGCCGAGAGGGGCTGAAGGCTGCCGGGGTGTGACGTGCCTCGACCGATCCAACTCGGCCCGGGCGAACGGCCGGGCCGAGTTGGATCGATAGGCGCATCACTGCAAGCCCCGAGCCGGGCGGAGTGGGCCGAACAGGACGACCAGTGCGAACGCCATCGCCCCGGCGGGGCGGTGCCAGTCGATGCCGAGCGCGTCCGCCGTCTGGAACGGGATCAGCTGCGCGCCGAGCAGCGCCACCGCCGCCAGCCCCCAGGTGCGGTGGCCGGACGCGAACAGGTCGCGGACCCACGGCACCGCCAGCACCAGCCCGACCAGTTCGTAGGCGAGCACCTGGGGGCATACCACCGACAGCGCCGCCGCCATCGCCAGCGCCCACGCCTCCGACGGCTTGGTCCGTGCCGCCGCGCAGCGGAAAAACACCAGCGCGAACCCCACCGCGTAGCTCACCAGGATCGTCGGTGCCGACTGCTCGACCAGCCAGCGCCCGCCGCTCGCCACGTACAGCAGGCGGTTCCAGCTCGTCATCTCGTAGGCGAGCTCGGCACGGTTGAACGCCACCGCCTTGTGCCCGGCACCGGCCAACTGTACGTAGTCGATCAGGAACAGCGGCGTCCCGCCGACGAACAGGGCTCCGAGGAGATTCATCCCGGCGACGACCAGGGCCACGCCGGCGGCACGCTTCCACCCGCCGAGGTACCACGCGAGTGGGAGGAGCACCAGCGCCACGTGCGGCTTCGCAAACGGCAGCGCCCACAGTACCGCGCCGGCGGTGTTCCACCCGCGCCCGAACGCGGCCAGCCCGGCGACCACGCACCCCGCCGCGATCAGGGGGGTCTGCCCGACCATCACCACGGCGAGCACCAGAAAGTTCAGCACGAGCAGGAACGGCAGGATCGCGCCGATCAGTCCCGGAACGGGCGGCCGGCCCGCGGGGCGAAAGAGGGCCACGGTCCGGCCGACGGCGAACGCGGCGAACGCGCCGAGCGCCACCCAGAAGAGCTTCGCCCCCTGCCACGGGAGCAGCGCGAGCGGGAAGAACCCGACGAGCGCGCCGGGCGGCATGAAGAATCCGCAGTTGTCGATCAGCCGCTCGTCGTCCGGGTACTGCCCCGCCACCGCCGCGCGGATTGCCGGGATGTGGTACGGGTTGTCGGCCCGCAGCGCGAGTTGGGCCGCGGTGCGGAAGATGAACAGGTCCAGGAAGACGTTCGCGGCGAGTGCCCAGTAGGCGCCGAAGGCGAGGAGCAGGGCCGCGGCGACGGCGGCCGGGCGGGCGTCACGCACCGTAGTTCTCCGGCAGCAGCAGCAGCGCCGGGCTGCGCAGGTGGCGGGCCACGGCGTTCCCGAACACCGCACACACCGCCCCGTCCACGACCCGGTGGTCGAACGCGAACGACAGGTACAGGATGTCCGCGGGGCGGATGCGGCCGTGGTCGTCGTACACCGGGCGCTTCACCACCTTGCCGATGCCGAGGATGCCGACCTCCGGGTGGTTCACGATCGGCGTCGAGACGAGCCCGCCGACGTTCCCGACCGACGTGACCGTGAACGTGCCGCCCTTCAGGTCGTCCGGCCGGGCGCGGCCCGCCTTCGCCTCGCGGCTCAGCCGTTCGATGTCGGCGGCGATCGCCGGCAGGTCCTTCTTGTCCGCGTCCTTCACCACCGGCACGATGAGCCCGCCGGGCGTGGCGACCGCGATGCCGACGTGGTAGCGGTCGTGGCAGACGATCTCGTTCGCCGCCTCGTCGAGCGAGCTGTTGGCGACCGGTACTTCCTTCAGCGCCCGGGCCACCGCCTTCACCACGAACGCGAGGTACGTCAGCTTCACGCCGACCCGCGCGAACGGCTCGCGGAGCTGGGCGCGGAGGCGGACGAGGTCGGTCACCTCGCACTCGTCGATGTACGAGTAGTGCGGGATGCGGCGGGTCGAATCGACGAGGTGGTCGGCGATCCGCCGCCGCAGGCCGACGAGCTTGGTGCGCGTGCCGGCGACCCCGAGGTCGGACGCCGGGCGTTCGGGCTCCGGCGCCTTCTTGACCGCCACCGGCGTGAGGTGCGGGGTGAGGTCGTCGAGGAGGATGCGGCCGTGCGGCCCGGTCCCGCGGACGCGGCAGCGCGGAGCGCCCGTCATCATCACCCGGTGACAAGTTCGGCGAGGCAGCAGGCCGTCACCGCCGCACGGGCCCGGCTGCCCGAGCTCATCCGCGCGGCCGTCGCGGCCGTGCAGGAGGCGATCCCGGCCTACCGCGGGCTGGAGGAGGCACAGCAGCGCGAGGTGGAGGCCGTCGCGTCGTGGGTGCTGCGCCGCCTGCTCGACGCCTGGACCGACGGCAGCCCGCTGACCGACTCCGACCGGCGCAGGTTCCGGGCCATCGGGGGCGCCCGCGGCGAGGACGGGCGGCCGGTGGCGGCGGTGCTGCGCG
>JAFKFQ010000297.1 GCA_017308215.1 bacterium
CCGACCTGCTGACCGGAGGTGCCGCGTGACCGCCGTGACGGAGGCCGTCGGCCGCTACCGGGCCGCCGGCTGGAAGACCGTCCCCGTCCACCGCCCCGGCGCCGGGCCGGGCACGTGTACGTGCGGGCGCCCCGACTGCGACAAGCCGGGGAAGCACCCGGACCCCCGCCACTGGCCGGGCGGGTCGGCCGACGCGGCCGCGTTCGAGGGCCGCAACGTCGGCGTGCTCCTCGGCCCCGACTCCGCCGGCCTGGCCGACGTGGACCTCGACTGCGCCGAGGCGCGGCTGGCCGCCCCGCACCTCCTCCCGCCGACCCCGGCCGCGTTCGGCCGCGGCACCGCCGTCACCCACCACCTCTACACCGTCGCCGACGGGGCGGCCGCGTTCGCCAAGCTCACCGACCCGGTGCGGCCCGGGGCCGAGGCCACGGTCGTCGAGCTGCGGTGGCCGAACGCCGGCGACGACGGTCGCCCGAAGGCGGTGCAGACGGTCTTCCCGCCGAGCCTCCACTACCAGGGGAAGGAACTCGCCTGGGTGCGGGACGGGGCGCCGGCCGCCGTCCCCGGGGCCGGCCTGGTCGCCGCCGTCCGCCGCGTCGCGGCGGCGGTGCTGGTCGCCCGGTACGCGAAGCCGAAGGCCCGGCACGACCTGGTGCTGCTGCTGGCCAACCTCGGCGTGCGTGCGGGCTGGACCGACGACGACACGGTGGTGAAGTTCATCGCCGCCGTGTTCGCGGCCGTGAAGGACGCCGACAAGCTGGAGAAGGTCCTGCGCGGCGAGGGCGCGAACGCCGTCGCCGATGCCCGCAAGCGGCTGAAGGCGGGCACGCCGATGACCGGCCTGCCGGCCCTCCACAAGATGCTCGACCCGGCCCTGTCGGCCGCCGACGCCGACGCCGTCGTCGCACGCATCCGTGACTGGCTCGGACTCCCCGACCGCGACCCGCCGAAGTCCGCCGCAGCCCCCGCCGGGCCGAAGACGGGCGGGGCCCGGCCGGCCGCCCCGCTCCCGCCGTACGCCCCGTTCCCCACCCACCTGCTCCCGCCCGCCGTCCGCGACTACGTCGCCGCCACCGCCGCCGCCATGAACTGCGACCCGGCGTACTCCGCCCTCCCGGTCCTCGCCGCCCTCGGGGCCGCCATCGGCGCGTCCCACGCCGCCTCCCCCAAGAAGCGGTGGAAGGAGCCCCCCTACATCTGGGCCGTCGCCATCGGCCGGTCCGGGGCGACCAAGAGCCCCCCGTACCGGGACGTCGAGGACCTGGCCGAGGACGTCAACGACCGCCTCGACCGCGAGTACCGGCTCGCCGCGGCCGCCTACGACGCCGACCTCGAGGCGTGGCAGGCGGCCAAGCGCGAGGCCCGGGACGGCGGCCCCGCCCCCGGCCCCCGGCCCGAGCCGCCCGTCCGCCGGGCCTTCCTCAAGGGGGACGTGACCATCGAGGCCCTCGTCGGCGCGCTCCGGGACAACCCCCGCGGGCTGCTCATCGGCCAGGACGAGCTGGCCGCCTGGATCGGCAGCTTCGTCAAGTACGCCGGCAAGGCGGGCGCCACCGACCTCCCCCGGTGGCTCCAGCTCCACCACGCCGGGACGGTCAACTACACCCGCAAGACCGGCGACCCGGACACCCGCGTCGTCCGCGTCCGCGGGGTCGGGCTGTCGGTCACCGGGACGATCCAGCCGGGCATCCTCGCCCGGGTCCTGACGGACGAGTTCCGGGCCAGCGGGTTCCTCGCCCGGCTCCTCGTCGCCATGCCGGCGTGGCGGAAGCGGATGTGGACCGAGGCCGAGGTGGACGAGCCGACCCGGGCCGCCTTCGCCGGGCTGCTCGAGGCGCTGTACGCCCTCCCCGGCGGGGCCTGGCCGGACGGGAAGCCGTGCCCGCACCTGGTGCGGCTGTCGGCCGGGGCGAAGGCGGCGTTCGTGGCGTTCTACGACGCCAACGGGGCGGCCCTGGAGACGGCCGACGACGAGATGTCGGCGGTGATGAGCAAGCTCGAGGGGTACGCCCTGCGGTTCGCGCTCATCTTCCACTGCTGCCGGCTCCGGGAGTCCGCCAAGGACGCCCCGGTCACGGCCGACGACATGGCCGCGGCCATCGAGCTGACCGCCTGGTTCCGGGCGGAGGCGGAGCGGGTGTACCAGGCCCTGGCCGAGCCGGCCGAGCTCCGGGCGGCGCGGGAGGTGGCCCGGGCGGTCGGGCGGGTGGCCGAGCGGCACGGCGGGCGGGTGACGGCCCGCCAGCTCCAGCGGTCGAACCAGCGGAAGTACCCGACCGCCGCCGACGCCGAGACGACCCTCGACGGGCTGGTGGCGGCCGGGCTCGGGCGGTGGGAGGAGGCCCCGACCGGGGGGCACCCGAGCCGGGCGTTCGTCCCCGCGGCCGCGTGTGACACAAGTGACACAAGCCCCGAGGAGGGGCGCGGCGGGGACCACGCCGGGGATCCGCCGGACGAGCCGGTGTGTGACAGAAGTCCCCCGGGGCCGGAACGCGACCCGGGGGGCGGTGCCGCGGGGGCGCGGTCAACCCCTGCCCCTGACACGACTTCGGCCGACTCGACCGGCGGTGCCGCCGGGGATGTGTCACACTGTCACACTGTCACACCGACCGGTGAGGAGCCCGACGGGGGTGCCGAGGCCGGTCCGGGGGCGGGGGCGGGGATGTGTCACACGCGGGGGCTTTTGTCACACATGGGGTACGAACTCGTCGCCGTCGAGGACGGTGTCGGGGCGGTCGCCGCGGCGGTCGCCGGGGCCGGCGGCCCGGTCGGCCTGGACACCGAGACGACCGGCCTCGACCACAACCGCGACCGGGTCCGGCTGCTGCAACTGGCGACGCCCCGCGGGACGTTCCTGGTCGACGTGTTCGCCTTCGCCGACCCGGCCGCCGCCCTGGCGCCGGTGTTCGAGGCGCTGGCCGGGGTTGCGGTCGTCGGGCACAACCTGGGGTTCGACCTGCCGTTCCTCATGCGCCTCGGGTTCACCCCCGGCCGAGTGATCGACACGATGCTCGCCAGCCAGGTCCTCCACGCCGGCGACATGGCGACGCGGCACGGGCTGCGGGACGTGGCCGCCCGGCACCTCGGGCTGACCCTCGACAAGGAGCTCCAGCAGGCCGACTGGGCGGGCGATCTGACGCCCGACAGGCTCCGGTACGCCGCCCTCGACGCCGAGGTCCCGCTCCGGGCGTGGCCCGAGCTCGCCACCGAGCTGGAGGCGGCCCGACT
>JAFKFQ010000298.1 GCA_017308215.1 bacterium
TCGCACCCGGTACTGGCGGACGGTGCGGCTGGACGAGCGGTTCCGGGGGCGGGCCGAGAAGGCCCTGTGGCGGTACGCCAACGCCCCGCGCCCGGCCCGTCGGGGCATCCGGGTCGTGTGTACCGACGAGACGCCCGCCCCCCAGGTCCTGGACCGCGATCCGATCCGCCGGGCGATCCCCGGTCCCGTCGAGCGACGGGAGTTCGAGTACACCCGGCACGGCACGGCCAACCCGCTGTTGTTCCTGGTGGTTCACACCGGCCGGATGGAGCGGGCCGTTCCGGGGGCCCACGGCGCGGCCAACGACGCCCGGGCGTTGCGCCAGTTCCGCCGGCGGCACCGCCGGTTGAAGGGCGTGTTCCTGGCCCACGGCGGCGGTCCCAGCCACGTCGCGGCCGCGGCGACGGACTACCGGACCGGTCGCGGCCCGTGGCGGCGTCCGCGTCTGACACCGGCCCACGCGTCGTGGTCGAATCCGGCGGAGCTGCTGGTCAACGCCTTCGGCGGCCGCTACCTGAAGCGTGGCTCGTGGTCGAGTCGAGACGCCTTCGTCGAGCACGTACCGACCTCATGGCCGGAGTACAACCGGCTCTACGCGCACCCGTTCGAGTGGACGTGGGCCAACAACCAGGTGCGCGACTGGTTCGCCACGCACGCCCCGCCAATTTGTTGCACGACTTCGCAGCAGCGTCACTAGAGTTGCTCGACCGCGTGTACGCCGCGCGGGGCGAGCGATTCTTCGACCCCCTCGACGCCCGCCGGATGCTCACCCAGTCCCGCATCGACTACGCCCAGACTCTCGGCGACCTGTGGACCGCCGCCGAGGTCGAGGGCGTGGCGCAGCTCGACCGGTAGACGTCCCGCGTGGGCGGTTCGGACCGGGGCCGATCACGCGCCGGCCGCGTGGGCGTGACCCGTTCGGTCGAGTACGTCGCGGATCTTGTACAGCAGGTCGTCCGGGCAGAACGGCTTCTGGAGGAGCGTGCTCTCCGACCGCATCACGCCGTTCCGCAGGACCGCGTCGTCGGTGTACCCCGAGATGTAGAGGACGCCGACGTTCGGGTGCCGGGACGACACCGCCTCGGCCAGTGCCCGCCCGCCGAGGCGCGGCATGACGACGTCGGTCAGGAGCACGTCGACGGGCGTGGCCGCCCGCTCCATCACCCGGATCGCGTCCTCCCCGTCGGTCGCCTCCAGCACGGTGTAGCCCTTACTCTGGAGTACGTGCCGGGCCAGCGCGCGGACGGCGTCCTCGTCCTCCGCGAGGAGGACCGTCTCGTGCCCGCCGGGCGCCGGCGGGCGCGCCGCGGGCTCGGCCGGCGGGGCGTCGGCCACGACGGGGAGGAAGATCTCGAACGTCGCGCCCCTCCCGACCGCGCTCGTGGCGCGGACGTGGCCGTCGCTCTGCTTGACGATCCCGTACACGGTGGCGAGGCCGAGGCCGGTCCCCTTCCCCACCTCCTTGGTCGTGAAGAACGGCTCGAAGACCCGGGCCAGGGTCCGGGCGTCCATCCCGCAGCCCGTGTCGGTGACCGCGAGCCGGGCGTACCGGCCGGGCGGGAGATCGGCGGAGGCCGGGTGGCCGCCGTCGCCGACCCAGACCTCGCTCGTCTCGATCGTGAGCCGGCCGCCGGTGGGCATGGCGTCGCGGGCGTTGACCGCCAAGTTGACCAGCACCTGCTCGATCTGCCCGGGGTCCACCTTCACCCGCCCGAGGTCCGGGGCCAGTGAGGTAAACAGATGGATGTCCTCGCCGATGAGCCGGGCGAGCATCCGCTGGACGTCGGTGAGGGCGTCGTTGAGGTCCAGTACCCGCGCCTGGAGGAGCTGCTTGCGGCTGAACGCCAGCAGCTGCCGGGTGAGCCCGGCCGCCCGCTCCCCGGCCCGCTGGATCTCGTCCAGGTGCTCCGCCGCCGGGTGCCTGTCGCCGAACCCGTCGCGGACGATCCCGCAGTACCCGGTGATGACGGTGAGGAGGTTGTTGAAGTCGTGGGCGACCCCGCCGGCGAGCTGCCCCACCGCCTCCATCTTCTGCGCCTGCCGGAGCTGGTGCTCCAGGCTCCGCTGCTCGGTCAGGTCCATGCCGATACCGAGGCTCCCGAACACCTCCCCGGACGCGCCCCGCAGGGCGGCCGTCGACAGGCTCACGTCGATCAGCCCGCCGTCCTTCTTGCGGCACTTCGTCGGCATCCCCTGGATCGAACCGCCGGGCGGCAGGGTGGTGTCGGTGCCGGCCGGGGCGTCGGCGAGCGGCGGGAGAGGGCGGCCGAGGAGCTCGGCGGCTGACCAGCCGAACAGCCGCTCAGCGGCCGGGTTCCACAGCCGCACCTTCCCCTCCAGGTCGGTCGTGTGGATGGCGACCGGGGCGGCGTGGACCAGCGCCTGGATCGTCTGGGTGATCTCCCGGAGCTCCTCCTCCTGCTGCTTGCGGGCGACGAAGTGGCCGAGTTGCTTGCCGAGCTCGGTCATCACGTCGAGAAGCTGCCCGTCCCGCTTCTGCCGGCGGCGGCAGTAGAACGTGAGCACCCCGCCGACCGCCGACCCGACCCGGACGGGGAACCCGAACGCCCCGCGCAGCCCGGCCGCGTCGTGGGTGGAGTACTCTTTCGCCCCGAGCGCGTCCTCGACCCACCCCGGCTCGCCGGTCGCCCACACCCGGCCGGGGAGGCCCCGGCCCGGGCGGCACGTCTGCCCGCGGGCGTCCGGCCCCGGCGGGAGGCCGGCGGCGGGCGACTGGTACACCTCGGTGCAGTGGGCCAGGCCGGACCCCTCGTCCACCCGCCAGAACGTGCCCACCTCCCACTGGAGCGCCTCGCACACCGCCTGGAGGATGCGCGGCACCGCGTCGGCCAGCGACCCGGCCTCGGCGAGGACGCACGTCGCGGCGTAGTGGGCGATGAGATACCGCTGCGCCCGCTTCCGTTTGCTCACGTCCCGGACGAACGCCACGCTCACGGCGTCCTCCCCGAGGAGCATGGTGTTCCCGGTCAGCTCCAGCGGGAACGTCTCGCCGCTCTTCCGCTTGCCGATCACCTCCCGCGCCCCGGCCGAGAGGCCGAGGATCGACCCGGACGGGAGGCTGTCGCGGAGCGGGTTCGGGCGGTCCTGGGGCGCCGCCTCGGCCATGAGCAGGGTAACCGGCCGGCCCGCCGCCTCGTCCGCACGGTACCCGAACAGCCTCTCCGCGGCCGGGTTGAGCGACAGGATCTCGCCGCGCGGGCTGAT
>JAFKFQ010000299.1 GCA_017308215.1 bacterium
GACTACTCCATGCTCAACCCGGACGCTACCCGGGTCGTCGCCCCGCACGCCGACCAGAACCCCTTCCGGATGTCGGTCCGCGAGTACGACCTGGCCACCGGCCGGCACGTCGAACTGTTCCCCGTCCCCGGGCGCCGCCCCGGCGGGGGCGGCGGGGGCTTCGGGGACTTCGGGGAGCAGTGGCGCGCCCTGTCCCCGGACGGAACCCTGCTGGTCGAGGGGTGGGACCGCGAGGCGTTCGTCTGGGACCTCCGGGCGCGGAGCGTCCGCCACCACCTGACGTTCCCGAGCACCCAGACGTCCCGGTACCAGTTTGCCCCCGACGGCAAGCACCTCCTTACCGCCGCCGGGGACGAGCGGGCCGTTCGCGTGTGGGACCTGGGCACGGGGAAGGAGACCGGGGTGCTCGCCTGGGAGGGCCGGGGCCGGGGCCGGGGCGGGGCGAGTGCGCTCGCGGTGTCCCCGGATGGTCGGTGGGTGGCCGCCGCGGTTTTTGACCTGCCTGGGAATGGAGCCGAGTTGGCCGTCTGGGACCGGTCCGGGGGCGGCCCGCCGCTCCTCGTCACCCTGCCCGACGGGTTCGGGCCCGGCGGGGATCTGGTGTTCGGCCCGGGCGGGGCGCTGTACGCGGTGTCGCTGCCGCCGGAGGGGACGGGCACGGTCGTGACCCGGTGGGACGTGGCGACCGGCCGGCGGGTCGGACGGTGGGCCGGGCTGGCCCGGGCCGGTACGGGAGCTCAGTCGCGGCCGTGAGCCCGGACGGCCGGGTGCTGGCGGTCGGGACGTATCAGGGGGTGGTCCGGCTGTACGACACCCGGACCGGGGACGAGGTCGTCCGCCCGCCGGCCCTGGCGACCGATGTCATCGGGGTGTCGTTCGACCCCACCGGGGGCGAGGTCCGGACGGTCGGGGTCGACGGGTCGGTGGCCACCTACGACGCGGCCACCGGGGCGGCGCGGACCCGCCGGCCTCCGCCGCTGCCCCTCCCGCCGCCGGGCGGCGCGGTCCCGGTGATGGCGTCCACGGACGGCCGGTGGGTGGTGACGTACGCGCGCAACCCGGACGGCCCGCGGCCGTGGTTGGTCGTCGACCTGCGGGACGGCGCGACCGGGGCCCGGAAGTACAGCTGGGGAGAGGACGGGCGGGTGACGGGGCTGACCCCTGTCCCGGGCGGCACGCTGCTGGCCGGGCGGGTCGAGATCCCGGGTGGGATGAAGGACGTCCGGGTGTGGGACACCGCCACCGGGAAGGCCGTGCCGTGGTTCGAGACGCAGCCGCCCCGGGAGCGGCGATACGCCGTTTCCCACGACGGGAAGACGTTCCTGGTGGTGGCCCAGGACCGGGTGACCGGGTACGACCCGGCGACCGGGCGGAAGCGGTTCACCTGGACGCTCGCCGACCTCAAGGTCCCCGGCCGGCAGTCGGTGCCGGACTTCCCGATCGGGCAGGTCTGGGCGGCGGGCGTGTCGCCGGACGGCAAGACGGTGGCGGTGGCCGTCGTCAGCGGTCTCTTCTTCAGCCCGGGCTCGCAGTCGGACAGCAGTCTGGTACTGGTCGAGGCCGAGACCGGGAAGGTCGTCCGCTGGGTGCGGGCGTCGGTGCCGCTGGAGTCGCCGCTGGTGTTCTCGCCCGACGGGAAGTGGGTGGCCGGGGCGTGGAGCGTGTGGGAGGTGGCGACGCTGCGGGAAGTCCGGCGGTTCCCGCCCCGGCCGTGGGTGTCGGCAGTCGGGTTCAGCCCGGACGGCAAGCGGGTGGCGACCGGTCACACCAACGGGACGGCGGTGGTGTGGCCGGTGGCGGCGGACTGACGGCTGCCGTTAAGCCTGTATAGACCGGGGATATGGGTAACACATCGGCCGGGGCTGAGCCCCGATCGGGTTAATCCGGCGCCGTCCGGGACGAACCGCCGGACCGGGTGACGCGGGCTTCAGCCCGTGTCACCGGCGTCACTTCCTCGCCGCGCGCTTGAAGGTGGCGGTCATGCGCCGGCTCCCCTCGGGGGCGGTGAAGTCGGTCGGCAGCGGGCCTATCGGCAGGAGGTGGGCGCCCACCTTCAGCGTGTCGCCGTCGCGCTCGTAGAGGTAGCGGATCGTCGCCGCGCGGCCCCCGGCCGGGACCGTCGTCACGATCACCTTCCGCTTGCCAGACAGATCGAGCTTGTACGTGCCGACGATCTCGTCGCCGGTGGCGTCGTCGCCCTGGACGAACCGATTCCCCTCGAACGCGAACGTCTGGTCGCGGCTCTCCTTCTCGCCGCGCTTGACGCCGTTCACCTCCGACGACACGCACACCCAGGTGCCGGCGAGGCCGGCGCGCTCGCTCGCCTCGGCCTTTTTGCGGTCGGCCTCGTCGGCCCCGCGCCCGCCCGCCGCCAGTACCGCCACCAGCCCCAGTCCCGCCGCGAACCGGCTCATGACGCCCTCCCGTGCCAGAGGCAGTACCCCGCCCACGCGCCGAGCGCCAGCCGCGCCGCGCCGCCGGCCACGAACCCGCGCGGCGAGTCCGCGCCGCGGCCCATCGAGCGCAGACCCAACTCCGGGCGCAAGAGGTACAGTGCCCCCTTCGCCACCAGCAACCACCCGAACACCGTGATGACGCCGCCGGGCCATTCCCACGTCGGGTGCCCGGCGCCAACCGCCGCGCCGACCGCCAGGCTGAGCCCGCCGTTGGCGAACGCCCCCGGTCGGCCGGCGGCGTGGAGGCGGCGGAACGTCTCGGCCCAGTCGGCGGGCCGCAGCAGGTGCGATAGCCCGACGGCGACCGCGGTGACCGCCACGAACCACTCGACCGCCCGCTCCACCGCGGCCCCCGCCGGCGTCACCGGTTGAACACGAGGTAGTGCACCGCGATCGCCCCGGCCGCCAGCAGCACGCACGCCGGGTACGACACCAGCTTCACCCCGTTGGTGAAGCCGGACACCTTCGGGTCGGGCTTCATCCCGAACGGACACGCGGCCAGCGCCAGCCCGACCCCGACCACGGCAAGAACCGCGTCGGCGGTCGGGTCGGTGACAATGAACATGGCGACGATCGCCGCCACGGCGAGGTAGACGAGCAGGTCGGCGAGGGTGAGCCCGAGCCACTCGCGCAGTTCACGGTTCGACACGGGATGCCCCCCGAGTTGAGCGCAGCGTACCCGGGCGCGCCGGCGGTCGCAAGCGATGGCGAACGAGTGGCGCTTGGTAGCCGCAGGCTTGAGCCTGCGCTCAGCTGAGCGCA
>JAFKFQ010000420.1 GCA_017308215.1 bacterium
GGGTGGTGGTCGGCCCCGGCCGGGAACCGGCACAAGTCGCACCCGTCACTGCTCGACGTGCGGCGGGTGGTGTGGGCGTCCCGGGCGGAGTCCTCGCACTTCCTGCGGGGACTGGATGGTGGGCGAGAAAGCGACGCGGCCCCTCGTGACCCCGAGGGGCCGGCAGCCTGAAACCGCTGAGTTCCCTGGAAACTACTGCCTAGACGAGTGTGAACGGCCGGGACATCACGGCCACCATAGTCGGGCGAAGGAGGTACTGGAGCGATTGCTCGACTTCGTACGATTCGAAGGCTCCTCAGAAGTAGTCGGTCAAGTGTTCGAGGCAGTGGTATCGGTTGCTGACCAACTTGCCGTGACTCACGACAAGGACGTTAGCTTCCCGATCATTGACAACGGTCTGCGAACGACGTGGCTGTTCAGGGGGTGTCTTGCCAAGTTCGACTCGCCCACAGAGCGGCTCAGCTTCCTAGACGCCGCCATGGAGCAGTCAGGCGGGCTGTTGGCCGTCTCCGAACTCGTCATCGCACTCGGGTATGAGCATGGCCTGTACTCGGAGTCGAGAGACCACGACCAGCCTCACGAGCCGCCCCTAGTTGAAAAGGGGGAAATAGAACGGTTGGCTGGGAACCTCGTCCACAGGATTGAGGAGGCGGCGGCCAGCGGAACTCTGGCCGTCCACCCGCTGTTCATGGAGGTCGTGGGGCGGTGGCGGCAGTTCGGCCATCACGAAGCAGCGGCTGAGTGGCTCCGACAATTCGCTGGGACTGACGAAAACTTGGTTCGGGTCGTTCGGGAGTTGAAGGGGGAGATGCGGAGCCAATCGTTCTCCGATTACGTCCCGGTGAGGACAACGACTGTCTCCTGCGATTACCTGGCTAAGTTCATCCCGGCAGTCGAACTCCGGCGACGGTGTGCCGACATCTTGGCCGCCGCCCCCGGGTGGCTGTCTCAGGACGACTGCCACCTTCTCCAGATTGTGGTGGCGAATGTCTCCGAGGACGGCACCGTGACTGATCCGTATTCGAGACGGTCAAAGAGGAGCGACTGAGGCAGGCGGCACGGAGCGAACCAGGCAGGCACGGTCCGCCCGCGTTCGGGCGCCACAGACCCGCCGTCAGTCGATGATCTTGTTCAGCGGGTACTCGACGATGCCGCACGCGCCGGCGGCCTTCAGCTTCGGCACCAGCGTGCGGACCGTGTCCTCGGCGATGATCGTCATCACGTCGGTCCAGTCGGGGTCGCTCAGGCCGGAGATCGTCGGCTTCTGAAGGGCCGGCAGCACCGCCAGCACCGCGCCCAGGTCGGCCTTGCGGACGTTCATCATCAGCCCGACCTTCCCCTCCGCCGCCATCGCCCCCTTCAGCATCATCACCAGGTCGTCCATCTTCCGCCGCTTCCACGGGTCCGCCGCCGCCGCCGGGTTGGCGATGAACCGCGTCGTGCTCGTCAGGATGTCGGCGACGATGCGCAGGTTGTTCGCCCGCAGGCTGCTGCCGGTCTCGGTCACCTCGACGATGGCGTCGGCGAGCTTCGGCGGCTTCACCTCGGTGGCGCCCCAGCTGAACTCGACGTTGGCGGTGACGCCGTGCGACGTCAGCCACTTGCGGGTGATGTTCACCACCTCGGTGGCGATGCGCTTGCCCTGCAGATCCTTCGGGCCGTGGATGGGCGAGTCGTTCGGCACCGCGAGAACCCAGCGCACCGGGCGGCGGCTGACCTTGCTGAAGACGAGCTCGGCGAGCTCGGTGACGGCGTCCTGCGCGTCGTTCTCGACGACCCAGTCGAGGCCGGTGAGGCCGCAGTCGAGCGACCCGTCGCGGACGTAACGGGCCATCTCCTGCGCGCGGATGAGCGTGCAGTGGATTTCGGGGTCGTCGATGGCCGGGTAGTAGCTGCGGCTGGCGAACGTGACCTTGTAGCCCGCCTTGCGGAACAGTTCCGCGGTCGCGTCCTGGAGGGAGCCGGCGGGGAGGCCGAGTTTCAGGGTGTTGCTCATCGGGAAAGGATACGGTGGGCGGTGGGTCGTGGGCAGTGGGCATCACGGGCGCATCGCCCCCATGCACCCCGCCCGCGTGGCTCCCCGGGGCGTTGCCCCGGCTATCGAATCTCAGGCCGTTGGCCTGAGAACCAGACACATCACGGCCCGGTGGGATCGGCGTCCCGCCGGTCATTGCTCAGACCGGCGGGACGCCGGTCCCACCGACCGAACCACCCCTCTTCAGCGAAGGGCTGGGATACGATAGTCCCAGGTGGCCTGCGGCCCGGGGCAAACTGAGGGCAAGCCGGGATGAACCGCACGTCGCTGCTTCTGATCGCGCACGGCAGCCGCCGCGCCGAGGCGAACGCCGACCTCGAACACGTCGCCGAGGGGCTGCGGGCGCGCGGGAACTACCCGGACGTGCAGGTGTCGTTCCTGGAACTGGCGGAGCCGTCGATCGACGACGGCGGGGCGCTGTGCGCCCGGCGTGGGGCGATGGACGTGATCCTGTTGCCGTACTTCCTGTCGCCGGGGAAACACGTCGTCGAAGACCTGGCGGCGGCGCGCGACCGGCTGGCGGCGACGTTCCCGGGGGTGCGGTTCGTCCTCGCCGAGCCGCTCGGCCGGCACCCGCTGTTGCTGGAGGTGCTGGAGCAGCGGGCGGGGGAAGCGGTAGGCGAACGGCCGGCGTGAGCCGGCTGGTCGTTGGTACGGCGGCCTGACGCGGCGCCCGGTCACCCGGCTTGTCCGCTTCGGCGCCTGTATCAACGACCAGCCGGCTCACGCCGGCCGTTCGCCTACTTCACTTCCCACACCCGTACCGTGCCGTCGCGGCCGGCGGCGGCGAGGGTCTGGCCGTCGGGGGCGAACCGGACCGTGTGCAGCGGGCGGCCGGTGCGGAACGTCTGCACCTCCCGGCCGGTCTCCACGTCCCACACCTTCACCGTCCCGTCCTGGCTCGCCGACGCCAGCAACTTCCCGCCGCGGCCGAAGCTCACCGACCACACGTCGCCGCTGTGCCGCAGGACGTGGAGTTGTTCGCCGGTCGTCGGGTTCCAGACGCGGACCGTCTGGTCCCACCCGCCGCTGGCGACCCGCGGGGTGTCGCGGTCCGGGCTGTACGCCACCGCGTACACCGGCCCCTCGTGCAGCTCCAGCTTCAGCGGCAGCGCCATGTTGCTCCCGCCGACGGTGTACTTCGTCAGGTCCCACAGCTTCACCGCCCCGTCGCTCCCGCCGCTCACCAGCTTCGACCCGTCCGGGCTGAACGCGACCCCGTGGATCGTCCCGGTGTGGCCGGTCAGCTCCAGCGGCACCTGGGTCGCCAGGTCCCACACCCGCAGGGTCGAGTTCCGGTCCCCGGTGGCGAGCTTCTTCCCGGCCGCGCAGAACGCCACCGTCCGGGCCGAGGTCGGGTGCGTGAACTCCCGGAAGTCGTTGGTCTGGAGGTCGTACACCCGCACCCGGGCGTCGTCGGTGACGACCGCCAGCGACTTCCCGTCGGCGGCCATGTCCACCGCCCAGACGGTGCCGCCGGCCCGCGGCAGGGAGCGGTTGAACTCGCCCTTCTTCGTGTCGGCGAACCGCACCATGCCGTTCTCCGACCCGACCGCCAGGGCGTGCCCGTCCGGGGTGTACGACACCGACCACACCGGCCCGACCCGGCCCGGAATGGTGAGCAGGGGGGGCGGCCCCGGGTCGGCGTCGGCGGGCGCGCCCGTCACCAGCCCCGAACCGGACGCCCCACGCTGTTCCGGCGTCGGGGTGAGTAGCGCGACGAGCAGCCCGCCGGCGATCACCCCGCCGACCCACGGCAGGGTGCGGAGGGCGACCGACTTCCAGCAGACCCGGCGGCGTAGCGCGTAAGCCGAACTGCCGACCCCGCCGCACACGCCGACCTGTTCCGGGGCGACCCCGGTCTGGATGCGGGCGAGCTCGGCGGCGAAGATGCCGGCCACCTCCTGCGCCGTCTGGAACCGGTCCTTCGGATCCTTCGCCAGCAGCCGGTCCACCACGTCGGACAGCCAGATCGGGGTGTCCGGGCGCACGGTGCGGAGCGGCGGCTGCGTCTCGTCGGTCACCCGCTTGAGCACGACCAGCGGCGTCTTGCCGTCGAACGGGGCGGTGCCGGCGCCGGCCTCGTACAGCACGGTGCCGAGGCTGAACAGGTCGCTGCGGGCGTCCACGACGTCGCCGCGGGCCTGCTCGGGGGCCATGTACAGCGGGGTGCCGGCGACGTACCCGGTGCGGGTGAGCTTCACGTCCTCGGCGGCGCGGGCCAGCCCGAAGTCGGTGAGCTTCACCCGGTCGGAGTCGCGCTCGAGGAGGATGTTGCCGGGCTTGATGTCGCGGTGGATGAGGCCGCCGGCGTGCGCCGCGGCGAGCCCGGCGGCGGCCTGCTGGCCGAGCCGCGCCACCTCGATCGGGCCGAGCGTGCCGACCCGCCGCAGCCGCTGCTCCAGCGACTCGCCGACAATCAGCTGCATCACCAGGTACGGGAGCCCGCTCGCCTCGTCCTCGTCCACCTGGTGGACGGCGACGAGGTTCGGGTGGGTGACGGCGGCGGCGGCCCGGGCCTCGCGGCAGAACCGCTGCCGGGCGACCTCGTTGTCGGCCAGCTGCGGGTCGAGCACCTTCACCGCGACCTCGCGCTGGAGGCACGGGTCGTAGGCCCGGAGGACCACGCCCATCCCGCCCCGCCCGACCTCCTCGATCACGTCGAACTGGCCGAGCCGGCCGATCCGGTCGGGCGTGTCGGTCGGGCGGAGGAAGGCGAGCTTCACCTCGGTCGTCTGGCGCATCCCGCCGGACCGGGGCGTGGCCCCGCTCGGCGGCAGCAGCGCGGTGGCGGACACCTCCGCGGCGGCCGCCGACAGCGCCGGCCAGAACGCCGAGTCGGCCGCCGGCCGGCCGGCGACGCACTGGCGGACGGTGGTGGCCAACAGCGGGTCGTCGCCGGCGGCCAGCGCGTCGAGCCGCTCCTGGCACTCGGGGCACCGGTCGAGGTGGGTGGTAATCGCCTTCGACCGGGCGTCGGGCAGCCGGCCGAGGAGTAGCCTGTCGAGCTCGCCGGTCGGCGGGCAGGCGTCGGCGGGGTGGGGAGTGTCGGACATGGTAGTGCGGGGTGCGGAGTACCGAGTGCGGAACGGACAGAGGAGCGATGCAGGCGGGGTGCGTACCCCGGACTCTGCATTCTGCGTTCCGCACCCCGGGTTATTGGTTGTCTTCCTCGTCGATCATCCGCCGGACCTCTTCCCGCAGGCGGGCGAGGACGCGGCTCTTAGCCACATACACCGCGCCGGGGGACATCCCCAGCCCGGCCCCGACCTCGGCGGCCGGCTGGCCGTCCACCGCCGTCTGCCAGAACGCCTTCCAGGTGGCGGGCTGGAACTCGCCCTCCACCAGCTGCATCGCCCGGTCGGTGAGGCGGCGCTGGTACTCCTTCTCCCAGTCGGCGTCGGGGCCGCCCTCCTCGCGGGCCGGGGCGGCGTCCAACTGCTCCTTCGCGTCCGGGTCGCCGCTCGCCCGCGGGCGGTTCCGCTGGGCCGACAGGAAGTTGTAAATCTTGTTCCGGGTGATGGTGTACAGCCACCCGCGGAACGTCCCGCGGGCCGGGTCGTACTCCAGCTTGCCGGCGTTGCGGGCGACGCTCCGCATCACGTCCTGCATCAGGTCGGCGGCGTCGGCGTCCTGCAACCCACGGTTCCGGGCGAACCCGTACACGACCGGCCCGTACAGGCGGACGAACTCCCCCCACGCGTCGGCGTCGTGCCCGTCGCGGATGCGGGCGAGCAGGGTCACCCGGGTGGCGGGGGGTTCAGCCATGCGGGCGGTCCTACGGGTGATACCGGCGGTCGGCGCGGCCGTTACAGCGTGCGACGGGTGACGGGGAAACCCGGTCATTCTACGACCCGCCCCGGCCCGGCGGGAGAATCCGCCCTCGGATTGGGCGGTTTCGCTCACGCCGCGGGCCGGCCGCGGCCGATGCGTCTGTCGGTGGTGGACGCCCGGATACTTTAGCGACGGGGGACGACATGGCGGCCGAGGTGACGAGCGCGCTGATCCCGCACCTGGTGGTGAACGGGGCGGCGAAGGCGGTGGAGTTCTACCAGGCGGCGTTCGCGGCCGAGGTGGGGGGCGTGATGCCCGACCCGACCGGCAGCGGGCGGGTGATGCACGCCCACGTGAAAATCCTCGGGGCCGACCTGTTCCTGTGCGACGACTTCCCCGAGCACTGCGGCGGCGTGGCCCGGGCGCCGCAGGGCGCCAGCCCGGTGACGCTGCACCTGTGCGTGGCGAACGCCGACGCGGCCATCGCCAAGGCGGCGGCCGCGGGGGCGACGGTGACAATGCCGGCCGACGACATGTTCTGGGGCGACCGGTACGGGAAGGTGACCGACCCGTTCGGCCACGAGTGGTCGTTCACCCACCCGCTGACTGCGGAGCAAACGGCAGCGGCGCAGGCGAGGTGGGCCGAGTTCATGAAGCAGCAGGCGCCGGCGGCGTGAGGACGTAGCAGTCGTCCCGGTGGGGCCGGCGTCCCGCCGGCCGGTGTCCCTCGTTCCCCCGCTCGGCGGGGGAACGAGGGACACGCATCACCGCACCTCACTGATGACGAGTGTCCCCTTCTCGTTCTTCTTCGTGACGGTGCCGACCCAGATGTCGTAGCGGCCGGACTGCGGGTTGTTGAACACGACCTTCGGGTTCAGGCTGCCGCCGCTGTCGTCGTCCGCCACCCACCGGCCGTCCGGGGTGTTGACGAGCAGGGTCGTGTCGCCGGGGGCATCCACCCGGATGACGAGGGGCAGGCTCCCGGCATCGTAGGTGAGCTTGAAGTCCGGGGCGTTGGACACCCACGTCCTGACCCCGCCGAGGTCCGTCCGGGTGGCCCCACCGGAGACGACCGCGACCTTGTACGGGTCCGGGGTGAACCCGGACGACAGGCGGACCGCCCCGAAGTTCGCCTTCAGACTCGGGTTCTGCGACTGGACCGGACCGGCGCCGAACCACACGAGGGCGACGGCCGCGCCGAAGCAGGCCAACGTGGACACGCGGGTGAACAGCTTCACGGGACGCTCCCTGGATGGTGGAAGGTTGACGGCCCCGGGCGTCGGAGCCTCGCACCAGGGATACGCGCCACACTGACGCGGCCGGCCCACTTTTTCGGGCCGGCCGGTCGGCGCTCAGGGCCGCACGAAACCCTTCAACAGCGTGAGCCGGTCGGCATCGGTTGCCGCCGCCGCGGCGCGGGTGAGGACCGCCGCCAGTGCCCGCCGCCGCTCGCCCTCGGACAGCGCGTCCCGGGCCGCCGTCAGCGCGCGGGTCAGCCAACCGGCGGGGACGCCGGGCGCGCCGGGGTACTTCTTCTCCAGCGCATCGGCCTGCTCGTGCAGGTCGGTCAGTACAGCCCCGAGTTGCCCCGCGTCCGCCCGCACGGCGTCGCGCACCGCCGCCGCGGCCTCGTCGTCCTTCCCGAGTTCCAGCAGCACCCGCGCGAGCCGCCGGCGCGACACGACATCGACCGGGTCGGCTTCCAGAAGGCGCTCCAAGTCGCCGCGGGCGGCGCGCCAGTCCTTGTCCTTCGCCGCCAGTTCCGCCCGGAGCCGCAGCGCCGGCGCGTGGTGCCGGCCGGTCGCCAGCGCCCGGTCGAGGACGTCGCGGACCTCGGCCGCCGCGAGCCCGCGTTCGTGCAGTCTCGCCGCCCGGCCGAAGTGCGCCCCCGGGCACGCCGGATCCCAGGCGAGCGCGTCGTCGAACCGCCCCTGCGCCGCGAGCCCGGCGGCGACGCGCTCCGCGAACCGGTCGGGGAACGCTTCCACCCGCGCCGCCAGTCCGGGGAGCGTGTGCGGCAGGCGGGTGGCGTCGGCGGCGTCGAGGAAGGCGGCGACCTCGGCCGGGTCGGCGGCGTACCCGACGCTCTGCGCCCCCTCCCGCGCCGCGAGGACGCCGACGAGTTCGCCGCGCCCGTTCACCACCGGCCCGCCCGGCGACCCGGCCTGTGTCGGAAGTTGAAGCACGAGCGTGCCGACGCGCGCCGCCGTCTCGCCGTCGCCGAGCGCCACCCGCCCGCGCTGCCGCACGACCCCCGCCGCGTACACGAATGCGAACTCGACGCCGCCCGGATGGCTGACCGAGTGAACCGCGTCCCCGCTCGCCGGCGGCGCGGCGGCGAGCGGCACCGCCCGCGCTGACGCCGGGACCGAATCGACGCGCAGCAGCGCGAGATCGCGCGCCGGGTCGCGCGCCAGCACCGCCGCGCTTCGCCACCCCCCCGCGAGGTGGAGCCCGACCGGGTCGCGGTACGGTGACCGCTTGCCGACGACGCCGGCACCGCGCGGCAGCGCGAACGTGACCCCGACACGCTCCGCCGACCCGAGCCCCTTCGCCGCCGTGAGAATCAGCCCGCGGTCGCGGTCGATGACGACGCCGGCGGCGAACCGCTCCGTCGCCGTCGGCCGTACCCACACGGTCGCGCGTTGCAGGAGTTCCGCCGTGTTCGACCGGTCCGGCCGCGGTGCGTCCGTTCCGACGGACAGGAATCGGCGGATCTCGTCGGCCCCGATCACGACCGCGGCGTCGGGCGCGGACCGGCGCAGCGCCGCCGCCATGCCGACGCAGTTCCCGCGCGCGTCGAACACCGCCCCGCCGCTGTCGCCCTCGTCGATCGGCAGCTGCGCGAGCACGACGCCCGCGCCGGCCGCGAGCTTCCTGCCGCGCCAGGTGTAGCCGTCGGCGAGCGGCCCGAGCTGCCGCGCCGGCCCGGTGGTCTGGTTCCACAGCGAATCGAGGTCGATCCGGTGCCCGACGACGCGCAGCGGCTCGCCGACGCGCGCCGCACCGAACCGCACCGCCACCGCATCTGCCGGCAGCGCCGGCAACTCGACGAGCGCGAGGTCGCTGGCGTCCGTGGCGCGAGCGACGGTGCCGGTGACGAGCAGCCCGCGCTCGCGCAGCCGGGACCGGTTCCGCAGGTACACAGCGCGGTCCGTGACGAGCACCCCGCCCTCGACCCACGGGAAGAACACGTCAACGGTCTTGTGCTCGGCGACGACGTGCCGGCAGGTGACGAGCCAGCGCTTGCCACGATCGACGACGAACCCCACCCCGGCGGTCTCGCCCTCGGCGCGGACCCACGCGCACGCCGTGAGCGGAACGGGTGCCGGCTGCGCGAGCGCGGCGCCGAGGACGAGTGCGGTCATGGCGTCCGATTCTACCGAACAGGCGTGACCACGTCCCACGGTGGCGGTCCTGTGAATTTCGCGGAATCCGTGTCCGGTCGCTCGGCCGCGGGCCGTTTGACAGGTAGCAGTCGGATCGTGACGCTACGGCGACCGGATGGATTTCCATCCCGGACGATCGCCCCGCGCGAATCGCCTGCCGGCGGCCGGATCGCGTCGGCCGCCGGCGAGCGCGGCCGTCCTCCCACCGGGGCTGGGGAGGCGGCGCCCGTGACCGCCCCGAGGGGACTCTCCATGGCCCGCTCGCGCACCCGCCCGGCCAGTTCGCCCCCCCCGCCCCCGGCGGGCGGGGAGACCGAGACCGGCGGCGATCTGACCGGCAAGTACCTCGTCCTCCTCCGCGACGACGGGGTGAAGGAGGGGCTCCAGGCGATCAAGGACGCGACCGGCCTGAAGGAGGTGTGCAACGCCGCCGACTACGGCGCCGCCGCCGTCGAGATGACCGAGGCCAACGACGCGGAGGTGTTCATGCTGGACAAGCTCCGGGTGGCGGTCGTCGACGCCGACCCGACCCAGCTCGGCGGGCTCCGGTCGGCCGCGGCCGACGACGGGGCGATCCTCGCCGTCGAGCCGGAGCGGATCATGTTCGCCCTGATCCCCCCGCCCGACGTGTCCGCGGGCCTGCTCCCGTTCGAGTACCTCCGCGGGTACAAGGACGCCGTCGACAACCTGTACGCTGCCCTGACCGGGGAGCGGGCCAACGGGGACGTCGCGGCCGAGCTCGCGGCGGCCCGGTTCGCGGACACCGCCCAGTTCACCTGGGGGCTCCAGGCGACCCGGGTGAGCCAGTCGCGGTTCAGCGGCCGGGGCGTCCGGGTGGCCGTCCTGGACACCGGGTTCGACCTCGACCACCCGGACTTCGCCGGGCGGGTGGTGACGAGCCAGTCGTTCGTCACGGGGCAGGCCGTGAAGGACTTGAACGGCCACGGCACCCACTGCATCGGCACCGCCCTCGGGTCCCAGCAGACGGCCGGCGGGGCGCGGCGGTACGGGTGCGCGTTCCGCGGGGACGTCTTCGCCGGCAAGGTGCTCAGCAACCAGGGATCGGGGGCGGACTCGGGCATCCTGGCCGGGATCAACTGGGCGGTCACGAACCAGTGCCGGGTGGTGTCGATGTCCCTCGGCGCCCCCACCCAGGTGGGCGAGCCGTTCTCGCCGGTCTACGAGGCGGTCGCCCAGCGGGCGCTGCGGTCGAACCCGGGGACGCTGATCGTGGCGGCGGCCGGGAACGAGAGCAGCCGGCCGGGGGTCATCAAGCCGGTCGGCCGCCCGGCCAACTGCCCGTCGATCCTCGCCGTCGCGGCCCTCGACGCGAACCTCGGCATCGCCCCGTTTTCGTGCGGCGGGATCAATCCGAGCGGCGGCGGGGTGGACGTGGCCGGGCCGGGGGTCGGGGTGTTCTCGTCCTGGCCGGACCCGGCCCTGGTCCCCGGCGGCCCGGCCCGGTACCGCTCGATCTCGGGGACGAGCATGGCCACCCCGCACACGGCCGGCATCGCCGCCATGTGGTTGGAGGCCCGCCCCGGCTCCACCGCCCAGGCACTCTGGCAGCTCCTGACCGGCAACGCCCGCCGGCTGGCGCTCCCGAGCCGGGACGTCGGCGCGGGGCTCGTCCAGGCCCCGGTGTAGCGGGCGACACCGGGGCCGGGGCGGCCGCCCCGGCCGGGTATAATACCGCCGTCGCCGACCCCGGAGGGCTTGACATGGGCAGCGCGCAGATGGTCGACGTCACCGTGATGGTGGACGACGGCCACAAGGACGACATGCCCGCGGTCGCCGGCAGGCTGAAGGCCGAGGGGTTCGTGCTGGACGAGCTCCTCGAGGGGATCGGGGTGATGACCGGGAAAGTGCCGGCCACGGCCGTCGCCGCCCTGACGGGCGTGACGGGCGTGTCGGCGGTGGAGAAGAACCGGACCGATTACCGGACGCAGTCGCACTGACCGGCGGCCCGCGCCGGGTGGTCACACCCCCGGCGCCAGCGCCTTCTCGATCACGCCGCGCACGTCGCTCATCTTCACCCGCTCCTGCTTGAGCGTGTCGCGGTCGCGGACCGTCACCGTGTCGTCCTGCATCGTCTGGCCGTCGATGGTAATGCAGAACGGCGTGCCGGCCTCGTCCTGGCGGCGGTAGCGGCGGCCGACGGCGCCCTTGTCGTCGAAGAACACGTTGAAGTGCGGCTTGAGCGAACGGTACAGCTCCGTCGCCTTTTCCGGCATCCCGTCCTTGTTCACCAGCGGGAAGATCGCCGCCTTGATCGGCGCCAGCCGCGGGTGGAACTTCATCACGATCCGCGTCTCCTCGTTCCCCTTCGCGTCCGGCACCTTGTCCTCGGTGTACGCCTCGCACAGCACCGCCAGCGTGAACCGGTCGGCCCCGGCGCTCGGCTCGATGACGTGCGGGGTGAACTGGTACCTCTCCACGTCCGCCGCCGGCGGGTTCGTCTTCATCCACTCCTTGAACGAGTTCGTCGTGCGCGTGCCGGCGTCGGCGTTCCACCGCTCCTCGTCGAAGTACATGAACTTCTCGCTCACCCCGCTGCCCTTGGGCGGGGGGGCGGCGTGGGCCTTGAGGTCGAAGTCGCCGCGGTGGGCGACGCCCTCCAGCTCCTGCGGCTCGTCCGAGAACGGGAACATGTACTCGATGTCGGTCGTCCCGACCGAGTAGTGCGCGAGTTCCTCCGGCCCCTGCTCGCGCGGCTTGAGGTTGTCGCTCCTGATACCGAGGGTGCTGTACCACTGCTTGCGGAGGTTTCGCCAGTACTCGTACCACGTCCGCGACTCGGCCGGGTGGCAGAAGAACTCGATCTCCATCTGCTCGAACTCGCGGCTGCGGAAGGTGAAGTTCCGCGGGTTGATCTCGTTGCGGAACGCCTTCCCGACCTGCGCGATCCCGAACGGCAGCTTGAGCCGGGTGCTGTCCAGCACGTTGCGGTAGTTGGCGAAGATCCCCTGCGCCGTCTCGGGGCGGAGCCAGACCTTGTTCTCCTCCGACGCGATCGGCCCGGCGTGGCTTTCGAACATCAGGTTGAAGGCCCGCGGTTCGGTGAGAACCCCGTCGCACCCGGTCCCCTTCGGGTCGGGGCACGGCAGCTTCCACCCCAGCTTGCCCACGTCGAGCGCCGAGAACGTGCTGGCCCGGTGCAGGTCGGCGGGCAACTTCTTCTTCTTGACCGCGGTCCGGTACGCCGTGTCGAGCAGGGGTTCGGCGTCGGACCGGGTGTCGGCCTCGACCGCCAGGGCGTGCGGCGGTTGCTGGTCGACGACCGCGGCGGGCTGCGGGAAGTACCCCCCGAACCACACCTTGTCCGCCCGCAGCCGGGCCCGGCACTTCAGGCAGTCCACCATCGGGTCCTGGAACCCGGACGCGTGCCCGCTGGCGACCCAGACCTTCGGGTTCATAATGATCGAGCAGTCGAGCCCGACCATGCGGATCTCCTGGCCGTCCGGGCCGGGGGGCGGGTTGCGGACCATGTCCTGCCACCACGCCTCCTTGATGTTCCGCTTCAGCTCGACCCCGAGCGGGCCGTAGTCCCAGAACCCGTTGATCCCGCCGTAGATCTCGGACGACTGGTAGACGAACCCCATGTCCTTGCAGAACTTGGCGAACTTCGCCATGTCGATGCGGGTCGGCACGTCGGCGTCTCCGGCGCGGCCCTCGGTCTGGGTCGCGCGAGTGAGGAAAAGAGAGCGACCGGGGAGGTAACCCCGGTCGGGTGGCGCTGTCATCTTACGGGATGCGCTGGTGCGCGGCGGGGTTCGGGTCTTGAGCCCCGGAGGGGTGACCGTATGTAGCCCGGGGCGGAAGCCCCGAGCGGCGTTCGCGGTGTCCGTGGATCGCCAAAACCCCCTGTCGCGGCCAGCCCGCCCGGAGTTGCCACCCCGGGTTATGAACGGCCGCCCCTCCGGGGTTTAAACCCCGAGCCGGTCGGTCACTTCCGCGCCGCCTCACGGCGGAGCACCCACATCACCTGCTTCTCGTCGGTGAACCCCTTCGGGATCGAGAACGCCGACTGGAGCACCAGCGTGAGCTCGTCGCCCTCGACCTTGTAGATGCCGTAGGTGAGCCGGAACGCCGTCTCGGTGCGCGCCGGCGGCCCGATCGGGTCGGCGTCGTGCGGGCGGACGCTGAGGCGGCCCATGCCGACGTTGATCTTCATCGGCACCGGCTCCTTCCGGCCGCGCTCGTGGACGTGAACGAGGTCGCCGTCGAACACCAGCTTCGCGCCCTGCTCCGGTGCCGACTCCTTCCCGTCGCGCGTGGAGCGCACCGTGCCCCACGCGCCGCGGAGCTTCTCCAACTCCGCTTTGTCGGTGACCGGAGGAGACTGTGCGCCGGCCGTTGCGGCGACGAAGGTGAGCGAGAGCGCGAACGCCGTGAGTCGTGCCATGCCTCAGCTCCGAGTGGGCGAAGACGGAGCGGAGCGTACCACGCCAGCGCGGGCGCGGCACGCGGTCGTTACCGGGGCGTTACGCGGTAGCGGCGGACTTGGCGCGGAACAGCCAGTACAGGATCGTCTTGATCTCGAACGGCTTCAGGTCCGGCTTCAGCGACAGGATGCGCGCCGCAATACCGGCCAGGTGCGGGGTCGCCCAGCTCGTCGCCGGCTCGCGGGCGAACGGGCCGAGGTAGCCTTTCCCGTGCGCCTGGAACTCCACCTGCTCGCGCAGCCGGTACGCGAACCCGAGCGGGTCGTCGAACAGCCCCTTGTCCACCGAGATGAGCGGCGGGGCGAACGCCGCCGGGTAGCTCCGCGTCAGCGGGTGCTCGTTGTGCGCGGCCGCGAACACCAGCACGTCGCGGAAGTACGCCTCCTCGATCGCCCGCTGCAGCGCCTGCCGCCGCGGCAGCTGCATCAGTTTGTGCTCCGGCACCCCGAGCGACAGGTTCACCACCTTCACCTTCCACCCGTCGATGGCGTGCCGCAGCGCCGCGATGACCGTCTCCACCTCGCACGTCCCCGCCGGGCCGAACACGTCGGCCGAGTACAGCTTCACCCGCGGCGCGACGGTGAGGATGACGTCGGCGACGGTGGTGCCGTGCGGGCTCGACTGGTGGCCGGTGTACGGCAGCGGGGTGGGCGTGTCGGGGCGGAACAGGGCGCCGTCGATCGGGTGGATGGGCGTGCCGGCGGCGCGGAACTTCTCTTCCAGGACGGCGCGCTCGACGCCGGAGTCGATCACCGCGACGGCGACGCCCTCGCCGGTCGCCCGCGGGTCGCGGAGGAGCCGGTCCGGGGTGAGCCGGGCGAAGATCTCGTCGAACACCGTGGGTTCCCCGCCGGCGGTCATGCGTGGGTCGGTGGGCGGGGTGGTCGGACAGCCCCCGCGGTTATGGTACGCACCCGGGCGGCCCGGGTGAGCTGACTTTGTCGCGCCGCTGGTTCACGGCGGGGTCGGCGTCCAGCCGGCCAAACGCACAAGGCCGGCGGGACGCCGGCCCCACCGTAACCAGCGGCACGATTTCCGCTCAAGTCCCGCGCCCGTCGGGCCGCGCGCCGAGTTCGCTTCAAGCCCCGCATCCGCGACGACCGATTCTTCCGACCAGGAGACCGTACGCGAAGGGAGGCGCGACCGTGCGACGGCAGGGGGCCGGTTACGTCCTGGCCGTTTGCCTGACCGCTCTTGCGGTCAGTGTTGCCTCGCGCGCCCAGGACGGCGCCGACCGCACCGGCAAGCTCCACTACTGGCCGCACCGCGTCTTCTCCATCCCGCTCGACGTCGCCACGCTCGAGAAGTCGTTCGCCGACAAGGGCCAGGCCACCCCGACACACCTCCAGCTCTACTCGGCGCTCGCCCGCGGCAAGTGGCAGTCGGCCGGGCCGAAGAAGCCGCTCGCCGGCCTCGACGTGCTCTCCGACGGCAAGAAGGGGTTCAGCTTCACCGCCGACCGCGACGGCGAGTACGAGTTCAGCGTCCAGTACCACTTCAAGGACGGCAGCGCCGCCCCGCAGAACCTCGACGAACTGTCGCCGATGCTCCGCGTCACCATCGACACCACGCTGCCGAACGTGCGCGTCAACGTGGTCGGCAACGGGGTCGAGTGGAGCGCCACCGACGACAACCTGGACCCGGACGGCGTCCGCCTCCAGGCGAAGTACCCGAGCTGGCCGGAGTGGCGGACGGTGGAGCGCGCCCAGCCGTTCCGCCCGCAGGACGGCTACGCCTGGAAGCTCCAGCCGAACCAGGAGCTCGACGTGCGGGTGCTGGCCCGCGACCGGGCCGGGAACGAGAACTACTCGGTCCCCGTGCGCGTGCCCGGCACCGGAGCGTTCAACACCGGCTTCCCGCGCCCCGGCGGCGACGCGCCGATCCCCGGCGGGGGTGGTGCCGGCGGATTGCCGCAGCCGCGGGTGGACTACGTCAAAACCCCGGTCTTCGACATCGACTACAAGATCGAGCGCGCCGGCCGGTCCGGCATCCAGGCGGCCGAGTTGTACGTGCAGAAGCAGCAACGCGGCGGGTGGGAGAAAGCGCAGCGCTACCCGCTGAAGTCCACGGCGACGACCGGCGACACGCTCAAGCTCATCTACACCGCCAAAGCGGACGACGAGGGGCTGTACGGGTTCTACGTCGCCCCGGAGAGTGGCGCCGGGGTGAAGGCCGACCCGCCGAGCCCGAACTCCCCGCCGATGGTCTACGTGGTGTACGACAAGACCGCGCCGTTCCTGAAGCTGACCGGGGTGCGCGTCGGCGCCGGCGGGGCGAACGGGCCGCAGGTCGAGTTCATGTGGGAGACCTTCGACCAGAACCTGCTCGCCGACCCGATCAGCATCGAGTACTCGATCGACAAGAACGCCGCCCAGTGGAACATGGTCCGCTACCGCCTGCCGCCGGGCACCCGTCGGGACGGTGCGGACGGACTGACCCGATACGTCGGGCAGTTCGTGTGGGACGTGCCGGACGAGAAGTTGTGGAAGTTCTATGTCCGGGTGCGGAGCGTGGACCGGGCGGGGAACACGACGACCGACGTGCGCGAGGAGCCGGTGGTGGTGGACCTGGAGAAGCCGGCGGCGTCGATCACCGGCGTCCGCGGCTCCGGCGCCCCGCCGCCGGGCAGCACAGACTCCCCGGCACCGCGCCCGCAGCCGGCGCCGAAGGGGAATACCCCCGCGCCGCGCCCGCCGATGCCCGCGCCGGAGCCTGCCGCGCCGATGATGCCCCCGGTGACGAATCCTTCGACGGGAGGCCCGGCGACGCCGGCGCTCCCGAACCTGCCGATGACACCGGCAGCGCCACCAGACTGAGCAACCGCCGATTACGGTTGGTAGCCGCAGGCTTCAGCCTGCGCCGAGCCGGCGCAGGCTGAAGCCTGCGGCTACCAGCAATTTGCCGCTGCCACCGTCACCCGTCACAGCGCCGCGAGGAATTCCTTCACCCGGCGCTCGATCAGGTCGCGGACCGCGTTGAACTCCGCCGGCGGCAGCTCCTTCGGGTCGGGGATCTGCCAGTCCGCCCGCACCCGCGCTACCACCAGCGGGCACTCGTCGCCGCAGCCCATCGTCACCGCGGCGTCGAACTCCTGGCCGTTGTACCCGTCCAGCCCCTTCGAGTGGTGGGCGGTCAGGTCGTACCCGAGCTCGGCCATCGCCGCCACCGCCTTCGGGTTCACCCGCCCGCTCGGCCGCGACCCGGCGCTGTGCGCCTCCACCCTGTCGCCGCCGTGGATGCGCGCGAACGCCTCCGCCATCTGGCTGCGGTTCGAGTTCTCCACGCACACGAAGATCACCCGCTTCACGCGTCCCATGTTTGGTTCCGGCGAGGGTCCGAGGGTTCAGCAGCAGCCCGGGGTGGCGCACCCGGCGGGGGCCGCCGGCCCGACGCCGCACCGGTCCGGAGCCAGGCAGGCGGTGTGCTTCGCCCCGAGGTGGAGCAGCACGCCGCCCGGGGTGACCTCGGCCGCGGCCACCGGGTACTGCGCCACCACGCCGGTCTCGTATTCGACCTCGACCGGCAGGTCGGTCGCCTTCAGGACCGGGGCCGCCAGCCGCAGAATTGCGGCCAGTTTGGTCGTGTCGAGCCGGTGGCCGGTGTCGTCCGCGACCCACACCTGGAGCACACACGCGACCGACGACCGCACCGTCCCGCCGCAGTCGATGAAGTCTTTCTGCACCCGCCCGACCTCCGTGACGTGGAAGTGGGCCGGGACGAACGCCCCGTCCGGGAGCATCAGGTGGAGCGGGGCCGCCGAGCCGTCGGCGAGCGCCCGGATGAAGGCGTCGAGCGTCATGTCTGTTCTCCGGGAGTGACGGCCCGGCAGCACCCGGGGCCGTGGATCACGCCGCACACCAGCACCCCGCCGAGCGCCCCGAGCACCGGCGCCGTCAGGTACACCCACAGGTGATCCACCCGCCCGGCGACGACCGCCGGTGCGAGCGACCGGGCCGGGTTCATCGACGCCCCTGACACCGGGCCGCCGAACAGCGCCTCCAGCGCGATCACCGCCCCCACCGCCACGCCGGCCAGCACGCCCTTCTCCTTCGCCCCGGACGACACCGAGAGGATCACGAACATCAGGATCAGCGTGAGGAGCGCTTCCATCACGAACGCCTGCGCGGCCGCGCCCGCCGGGAGTGTCGCCCCGAGCGTGGGGTGCGCGGGGACCAGCGCCCACACCGCCAGACTCGCCGCGCCCGCGCCGAGGCACTGGGCGGCGACGTAGGGGGCGACGCGGCGCGGCGCGAACCGGCCGGCGGCGCAGAACCCGAGCGTCACCGCCGGGTTCAGGTGGCACCCGGACACGTCGCCGACCGCGTAGATCATCGCCAACACGACCAGCCCGAACGTCAGCGCCACGCCGACGTGCGTCACCGCGCCGCCGCTGCCGTCGTTGACGACAATGGCCCCCGTCCCGGCGAACACCAGCGCGAACGTGCCGAACGCCTCGGCGGCGAGCGTCCTCATTCCGCCCCCCCGCAGCACGCCGCGGCCCGCCCGGTGACGCCGTCGCGGGCGCCGGCCTCGTCCACCAGGCACCACCCCTGCTCCAAGAGTCCGGCGACGCACCGGTCCACCACCCGGTAGCGGACACTGGTGCCGTCGCGGCGGGCGGCGAGGACGCCGAGGTCGAGGAGGCGCTGGAGCTGGTTCGACACCGCCTGCGGCTTCATGCCGACGGCCGCGGCGAGGTCGGTGACGCCGAGCTCGCCGGCGCGGACGAGGGCGTGGAGGAGGCGGAGGCGGGTGTCGTTCGCCAGCACCTTGAAGACGGCCGCCAGCCCGCCGGCCTGGATCGGCGTCAGGAGCGAGCGAGCCGCAAGCGGCGGTTGCGGCCCGCAACCAACGGGCGGGGGCGGTGCGGGGGTCATCCGGGAGCCTCGGGCGCAGAAATTACACTAATCGGTGTATCGGTGGAATTCAAGTCTGATCCGCGCGCCGGACGGCACGCGATTTTCGAGAATCCTTCCGTCTCACGTCCCCCTCTAGGCAGACGACCCGAGGGGCTCGCCCCCCGATCACCCCAGCGAGGACACTCAATGAACCGCGTTCGGAACCCGTTCAACGCCCTGTTCAACGAAGTTAGCTCGGTGCAGGAAGAGGTGTCCCGGCTGTTCGGCCGGGCCAACCCGTTCACCCACGCCGCCCCCGCCGGCCCGCCGCTCAACGTCTGGGAGGACGACCAGGCGCTGTACGTCGAGGCCGACCTGCCCGGGCTCGACCCCGCGGCCCTCGACGTGACCGTCACCGAGGGGAATCAGCTCACCATCCAGGGCGAGCGCGCCGCGCCGGACATCAAGGGCGCCGTGTGGGTCCGCCAGGAGCGCCCGATCGGCCGGTTCAGCCGGGCCGTCACGCTGCCGGCGCTGGTGGACGCCGACAAGGTCGAGGCCGTTTACACCGACGGCGTGCTGAAGCTGACGCTGCCCAAGCACGAGGCCGCCAAGCCGCGCAAGGTGCAGGTGAAGTCCGGGCAGTAATCACCGGTGAAGGGGTGAGCGGGTGAAGGGGTGAGAGGGCCGCCCCTTCCTCACCCCTCCCTGCGGATCGAGCACAAAACGACGCCAGTCAACACCCTCAGCCACAAGGAGACCACCATGTCCGACCTCGCGCTGAAGCCGAACGGCACCACCCCCGCGGCCGACGACGCCCGCGCCGCCACCGTCGCCCCCCGGGTCGACGTGCTGGAGACCGAGAACGAATTCCTGCTGCTGGCCGACCTCCCCGGCGTCCGCCCGGACGCGGTGGACGTGCGCTACGAGCAGGGCGAGCTCACCGTCCACGGCCGCCGGCACGACGCCGCGCCGGCCGCCCGCCGGCCGTTGTTCGGCGAGTACGCGGGCTCCCACTTCCACCGCGTCTTCGCCGTCACCGACACGGTCGCCGCCGACCGGATCGAGGCCGAGTTGAAGGACGGCGTACTGACCGTCCGCCTCCCGAAGATCGAGGCGGTGAAGCCCCGCAAGATCGCCGTCCGCGGCTGATGCGGATGAAGGGATGAAGGGGTGAGCGGGTGAAGGGGTGAAAAGAAGCCGTTTTCGTCACCCCGTCACGAATCGCCTGAACCTGTCGAAAAGCTACAATCACGGCATGGCAGGCAACACGTTCGGCAAGCTGTTCCGCGTCACCACCGCCGGGGTCAGTCACGGCCCCGGCTACCTCTGCGTCATCGACGGCTGCCCCGCCGGCCTGCCGCTCGCGGTCGAAGACCTCCTCCCCGACCTCGCCCGCCGCCGCCCCGGGCAGAGCAAGCTCACCACCCAGCGCGACGAGGCCGACGCGCCCGAGATCTGGTCCGGCGTGTTCGAGGGGCACACCGACGGCACGCCGATCGGGATTCTGTTCCGCAACTCGGACCAGCGCAGCGGCGACTACGGCGATATCAAGGACAAGTACCGCCCCGGCCACGCCGACTTCACGTTCGACGCCAAGTTCGGGTTCCGCGACTACCGCGGCGGCGGGCGCAGCAGCGCGCGGGAGACCGTGTGCCGCGTCGCCGCCGGCGCCGTGGCGAAGAAGTTGCTTGCGCGGAGCGGCATCGCCGTGCTCGGCTACGTCACCCGCGTCGGCGACGTGACCGCGGACATTCCCGACCCCACCGCCGTGACGCTGGAGCAGGTCGAGGCGAGCCCGACGCGCTGTCCCGTGCCCGCCGCCGCGGCGAAGATGGAAGAACTCATCGACGCCGTGCGCAAGGACCGCGACTCGATCGGCGGCGTGTGCGAGCTGGTGGCGACGGGCGTGCCCGCCGGCCTCGGCGAACCGATTTTCGACAAGCTGAAGGCCGACCTCGGCAAGGCGCTCTTGTCGCTGCCGGCGGTGACGGGGTTCGAGTACGGGGCCGGGTTCGCGGTGGCGGGGATGCGCGGGAGCGAAAACAACGACGTGTTCGCCCCCGGCCCGCCGCGCGTCCACACCGAGACGAACCGCCACGGCGGGATGCTCGGCGGCATCTCGTCCGGCGAGCCGGTCGTGTGCCGCGTCGCCATCAAGCCCACGAGCTCGATCCCGCGCTCCCAGCGCACCGTGACGCGCACCGGCGAACCGACGGACATCCTCGTGAAGGGCCGCCACGACCCCTGCCTGCTGCCGCGGTTCGTGCCGATGGGCGAGGCGATGGTGGCACTCGTCCTCGTCGATCACCTCCTACGGGCGAAGACGGCGCGGGTGTGACCCTGGTGAGCTGAGCCCTGCGGGGGCGCCAGGGGGTGGGTGTTTCGCCCGAGGCCGCCCCGGGTGGAACCCGGGGCGGCCTGCGGCGGAGCGCGGCGCGGCCCCATGCGCGGCGCGGTATCATGCCCGCAT
>JAFKFQ010000421.1:0-38413 GCA_017308215.1 bacterium
GTAGCACGACGATCGCAAGTCCGTACACGAGTACCGGCCACGCGGCGAGTGCCCGGTCCATCCCGCCCGTCGGCACCGCGCCGACCGCGGCGAGTCCGGCGAACCCGTTGTTCGCGGCGTGGATGAAGATCGGCACCCACAACGACCGCGAGCAGGCGTAGGCGAAGTGGAGACACGCCCCCATCACCGCGGTCAGGATTACGTACGGCGGCGGCCACAGGTGGAGGAGCCCGAAAAATGCCGACGAGAGCACCACGCCCGCCACCCACCCGTACCGACCGACGAGCCCGCGGCCGAGGAACCCGCGGCACCACAACTCCTCGACGACGCCCGGCGCGATCCCGACTGCGAAGAGGACGAATGCCGGGTGGAAGCCGTGGAAGAGTTCGCCCAACTGACCCGACTGTTCGAGCATCCTCTCCATCCCGAACAGGCGGTACAGGACCGGCGCCAGCCCGTCACTGAGAATGACGAAGGCGGGGAGCGCCAGTACTCCAAACCCCAGATGCGCGAGCGGCAGGCGGCGCAGGCCGATCTCGCGCGCCCAGCCGCGTTTCACCACCAGGCGGAGGACGATCAGGGCGTACAGCCCGCCGGCGAGGTAGCCGAGCGGGAACGAGACCGCCAGGACCTTCACGAGCGTCGGGTGGAACGATGAGAGCGAGGACGGGTTCCCATCGGCAGGCGGGTGGGTAGCTCCGCCGGCATCCAGTGCGAACCACGCCACGAAGAAGATCGCAAGGATCGTCCCGAACATGGCGACCGCGTAACCGACGGTCAGCAACGTCGCCTCGAACAGCCCGGGGCGCGGCCGGGCGGGTGCGACCGGGAGGACGGTCGGCACGGCGTCATCCAATCGCGTCACCAGCGGCGGACCGTCGGACGACATCGTTCACCCACGGCTCAGTAGCGGACGTCCCCGCGGAACTCCAGCATCTGCTGCACCCACGGCGGCCGCCACGGGTTCCACGCCGGGTAAAAGACGCTCAGCACCGAGAACCCCAATGGCGTCAGCCAAAAGAGCCAGCGCGGGCCGCTCGTGTAGCCGCCGTAGTTGTTCGTGCGTGTGATGTAGAAGGCGATTACCACCGCCGACACCGCCAGCGTCATCGCGGCGACGAGCGGCGGCGTGAACACCGCCCCCTTCCCGCCCGGCGCCAAGCGGTCGAGTTGCTTCGCGGCGCCGGCGCCGGTCATCACCAGCCCGGCGAGGCCGAGCAGCCACACCGGCGTCAGGCTGAACCAGCCGTGGTGCCCGAACAGCAAGTGGAACGCGTACACGTCCTTCGGCTCCGCGGCGAAGTCGATGCCGCGGCGGTCCGGGTGGCCGACCGGGAGTTTGAGGCGCGTCCAGTGGCTCCCCTCGTACTCGTACCACGGCCCACCGAACTTCGCGTACGCCGGCACCACCTCGCCGAACGCCAGGTAGTTCGTCAGCACCAGCGCCGCGAGCGGCACCAGCGCCAGCGGCACGAAGATCAGCAGCGTCGGCTTCCACCGCGCGACCAGGAGCGGCAGGCCGATCCCGGCGAGGAGCGCCGCGGCGGGCAGCTCGAACGTCACCGCCAGCCCACTGAACAGCCCGGCCGCGACGTACCCACCCGGCCCCATGTCGCGGTTCTCGGCCGCGGCGCGGATCAGCGGGTAGGTCGCGAACAAGACGCAGAACGCCGCGGGCGTGTGGTTGTTCAGTGTGCCGGAAAACGTGGTCAGGAACGTCCCGAAGCACGCCGCCGCGAACGCCGTCAGCTTGCCAAAGTCGGACTTCCCGACGGTCTCGATCAGGCTCGCCAGCAGCCACAGGTACACGACGAACGGCACGACGTTGACCACGAGCAGCAGCGTCGGGATGACGAGCCAGCGGTCGCGGACGAGGTTCCACCCGAACGCCTTCTTGAGCGCCCAGTACCCGCCGGCGAGCGCGGTCGAGAACAGCGGCGGCTTGCTGGAGTAGAACTCCTTCGTCTCCGGGTTCATCACGACGTCGAGCGACTTGAACGCCGGCTCGGCGATGATCCCCTCGTCGGAGTACTTCTCCGGCCGCTTCGGGTCGGGAACGGAGCGCTTGCCGATGACGTAGGTGGTGTTCTCGACCAGCGCCCGCACCGTCGCCCAGCGCGACTTGTCGTTCGAGCTGAACATCGGCCACGGGTCGGGCCGCTCGCGCGGCCACTCGCGCTTCTCCTCGGTGCCGTAGAAGTGCTTCTCGGTCGCCTTGTAGCGCGTCGGCTCGTACACGAGCTCGGCGCCGACCACCTTCGCGGCCGCGATGGCGACCGCGGCGGCGCCGAGGAGCAGGTAGACGGAGCGGCGCAGGTCGGAGGGGTCGGCCGGCATCAGGGCGCCCCCGGCGGGGTCGTTTCGGCCACGCAGTACGGCTCCAGGTCTTCCGGCCCGCGGTCCACGATCAGCTCGGCGAGCAGCCCGGCGATCACGAGCTGCGCCCCGAACAGCAGCAGCCCGACCGAGAGGATCGACACGACGACCTGCGTGTTCGGCCCGCCGCCCTCGGTGTGGCCACTGGCGATGCGGACCACGGCGTTGACCGCGAGCAGGAACATCCCGAACAACCCGAGGCCGATCGGGAAAAGGCCGAAGTTCCCGAGCAGGTGTTGCGGGCGGTGGCCAAAACCGGTCAGGAACTTCACCGTCACCAGGTCGAGGAAGCCCTTCGCGAAGCGGCGGAAGCCGTACTTCGAGTACCCGAACTTCCGCGCCCGGTGCTGGATCACCAGCTCGCCGACGGTGAACCCGCGCGCCGCCGCGAGCACCGGGATGAAGCGGTGCAGCTCGCCGTACAGCTTCACCTCGTTGAACACCTCGCGGCGGTACGCCTTCATGCCGCAGTTGTGGTCGTGCAGGGGTACGCCGGTGAGGCGGCTCACCATCGCGTTGAACACGCGGCTCGGCAGCACCTTGTGCCACGGGTCGTGCCGCACCTTCTTCCACCCGCTCACCACGTCCTTCTCGCGCAGCGCGGCGAGGAAGTTCGGCACCTCGTGCGGGTCGTCCTGCAGGTCGGCGTCGAGCGTGACGACCGCGGCGCCGTTGGCGGCGCGGAACCCGGCCGCCAGCGCCGCCGCCTTGCCGAAGTTGCGGCGGAAGCGGATGCCGCGGACGCGCGGGTCCGTCTCGGCGAGTTTCAGGATGATGCCCCACGACCCGTCCGTGCTGCCGTCGTCGACGAACACGACCTCGACCGGGCGGGCGAGCTTCGCCGCGACTTCCGTGATCTCGGCGTACAGCGGGCCGAGGCTCTCGCGCTCGTTCAGCACGGGAATCACGAGCGTCAACAACTCGGCCTCGGCGGGCGGCGACGGGTCAGGCATCGGCAGGCTCGGGAGGGGCGGCTGGGGCGGGCGGGGGGCAGAAGAAGTACAGGCCGAGGGCGACGACGACCTCGGCGAGCGTCCACGCGAACCGGAGCACCAGCGCGATCACGACGCCGAGACCGGCGGCGACCTCGGCCCCCAGCGCCGGCTCGAAGCGCGGCCGGAGCGCGGCTTCCAGCAACAACTCGCGCACGCCGAGCCCGCCGGGCGCGACAAGCACGAAGAACCCGCTGACGTAGGCGAGCGCCATCGCGCCCACGTCGGCGGCGTAGTGCCCGATCGGGTGCCACCCCGGGTCGCCGGGCATGACCGCGGCGACGCCGAGCGACACGCACAGCCCGAGCAGCGCCCAGCCGACGAGGCCGTGAACCATCCCTTGTGCCAGCAGCCCGAGAGGCGGGCTCGGCAGCGGCGCGCCGCTCGGGCCGCGGAGGCGGGCGACCCGTCGTGCCGCCAGCTTGTTCAGCACCGCCAGAGCCAGCGGCAGGAGGGCGAGGCCGATCACCCAGCCGACGTTCGGCGAGATCTCGTCGGGCAGCACGCCGAGTTGCGGCAGCAGTGTCGCGGCCAGCAGCGCCCCCGCCGCCATACTCGTGAGGGTTTCGTAGGTGGCGGTCACGCCGACGGCGAGCGGGCGGCCGCCGTCGATCCCGCGGAGCAGCGCCACCCGGATGAACACCACCCACGCCTTTCCCGGCACGTACTTCCCGTACTGGCTGACGAAATACGCCCGCAGCCCGTGGACGAGCCCGACGTTCACCCCCTGGCTCCGCAACAGCCGCACCCAGAACGACCCCCAGCAGAAGTGGGCGCCGAGGTACAGCAGCCCCGCCGGGATCAGGTAGCCGATGCGCAGGTCGAACGGGTACGGGTTGAGCGCCGGCTGGCGGAGGATGCGGGCGAACTGGAGCCCGACCGCCGCGACGACCGCCGCCGCGAGCAGGGTCTTCACCGCCAACCACAGTCGCGCCCGGGGCGAGGCCATGCGACCGATTGTACGGCCGCCACGCGCGGTCGGCCTGTTCGGTTGTCGGTCGCCCGGCCGTCCGATAAGTTCACCAGACGGGCCGGGTTGCGCCGCGCGCCCGTGTGAGGAATACCGATGAGTCTGCCGACCGACCCCTCCCCGGCCCCGGACGCCCCGCAACCCCAGCCGACCACTGCCCCCGACGCCACGCCGGCGCCCGTGGGTGCTGCCGCGCCCGCGCCGACTCAGCCGCCCGGCCCGGGCGGGTTCCGTCAGGGGCCGCCGCGGCCCGGCGGCCCGCGGCCCGGTGGGCCGAGCCGGCCGTTCGTCCCGCAAGGGAACCGGCCGCGCGAGCAGGGGCCGCCGCCGGGCCAGGGGCAGGCGCAGGGGCCGGTCGCGCCGAGCGGGAAGCCGTTCAACCCGGGCGGGAAGCCGGCGCAGCTCGACAAGCGCGACTTCCACGCCGGCAAGCCGAACAACCGCGAGCTCGACAAGCTCATCGAGGACGAACTCGCGCAGGCGATGGCCGGGTTCGACGTGTCGGCCACGGTCGCGCAGGCGGAGACGCAGCAGACGGCCAAGCCGGCCGGCACGCAGCCCGCGAAGGGGCGGAAGGTCGGCGTCATCGTCGGCGTTCACGGCAAGGACGTGTTCGTGGAGGTGCCCGGCGGCCGCAGCCAGGGCGTGCTGCCGATCCAGCAGTTCGAGGGGCGCACGCCGGTCATCGGCGAGTCGGTCGAGTTCGACATCGAGCGCTACGACGCGGCGAACGGCCTGCTCGTGCTCACCCGCGAGGGCTCGGCACAGGTCGTCACCGACTGGTCGCAGGTCGCCTACGGCATGATCGTCGAGGCGAAGGTAACGGGCACCAACAAGAACAAGACCGGCCTGACGGTCGAGGTCGCCGGCATCAAGGGGTTCCTCCCGGCGAGCCAGCTCGACCTGTACCGCGTCGAGGACATCGACCAGTTCGTCAACCAGCGCATCAAGGTGATGGTCGCCGAGGTGAACCCGAGCGAGCGCAACCTGATCGTGTCGCGGCGGGCCGTCATGGAACGCGAGCGGCAGGTGAAGGCCGAGGAGTTCTGGAAGACGATCGCCGAGGGGCAGACGAAGACCGGCATCGTCCGCAGCGTGAAGCCGTTCGGCGTGTTCGTCGACCTCGGCGGCGCCGACGGGCTCATCCCGGCGGGCGAACTCTCGTGGCAGCGGGTGAGTGACCCGGCGGAGCTGTTCAAGGTCGGCGACAACGTCGAGGTGCTGGTCGCGCGCGTGGACTTCGAGGCCCGCAAGATCGGCCTGAGCCTGCGGGCGCTGACGAAGAGCCCGTGGGACGACTTCTCGCAGCGCGTCAAGGCCGGCAGCCGCGTGAGCGGCACCGTGACGCGCACCGCCGACTACGGCGCGTTCGTGGAACTGGAGCCCGGCATCGAGGGGCTCATCCACGTCTCCGAGCTCTCGACGCAGCGCGTCCGCCGGGTGCGCGACGTGGTGAGCGAAGGGCAGCGGGTCGAGGTCGAGGTACTGAGTGTAGACGTGCCCGCCCGCCGCATCGCGCTGAGCCTCAAGACGATCAAGAAGGCCGAGGAGGATGCCGCCGACGCGGCCGACGCCGCCGAGGAGGAGGCCGACCGCATCGCCGCGCTGGAGCGGTTGGCCAACCGGCCGATCAACCCGAACCTCCGCGGCGGTATTTAACCGATACGCATCATTAACCGCAGAGTCACAGAGGGCACCGAGGGAAGCACAAAGCCGAGACGAAGCAGAGGTCGAACAAAACCGGCTCTCTCTGCTTTTGTCTTCCCGCTGTGACTCTGTGGTTAATCTGTCTGATTCTGGGGAACTATGCCCTCCGACCCCGCGACCGACCCGGCCGCCGCCCTCACCGCCCTGCGGGAGAACGTCGGGCGAGTGTTTCTCGGCAAGCCGGAGGTCGTCCGGCTTGCGGTCGTCGCCCTCCTCGCCGACGGCCACCTCCTCCTCGAAGACGTGCCCGGCGTCGGCAAGACGCTGCTGGCGAAGGCACTGGCGAAGTCGCTCGACTGCCGGTTCGCCCGCGTCCAGTTCACCCCGGACCTGCTCCCCGGCGACTTGACCGGCGTGTCGGTGTGGCGCGAGCACGCCGGCACGTTCGAGTTCCAGCCCGGCCCGCTGTTCGCCGAGGTCGTGCTCGCCGACGAGATCAACCGCGCCACCCCGCGCACCCAGAGTGCGCTGCTGGAGGCGATGAGCGAGCGGCAGGTGACGATCGACGGCCAGACGCGCCGCCTCGGGCCGCCGTTCCTCGTCGTCGCCACGCAGAACCCGTACGAGTTCGAGGGGACGTACCCGCTCCCCGAGAGCCAGCTCGACCGCTTCCTCATGCGGGTGAAGGTCGGCTACCCGGACCGCGAGGCCGAGCGCGCCATCCTCACCCAGCACCGGGCCGGCGAGCCGGTCGACACGCTCGCCGCCGTCGTCCACCCGCGCACGCTCCTCGACCTGCAATCCCGCACGCGCCAGGTGAAGGTCGACGCGGCGCTCGCCGACTACGTCCTCGACCTGGTGGAGGCGACCCGCACGCACGCCGACGTGGCGCTCGGGGCGAGCACCCGGGCGGCGCTCGCGCTGTACCGGGCGGCGCAGGCCAATGCCGTCACCCACGGCCGCGACTACGTCGTCCCCGACGATGTGAAGGGGCTCGCCGAGGCGGTGCTGGCGCACCGGCTCGTCGGCCGCGGGTGGGCGGCGGGCGGGAGCCCGGACGCCGGGCCGGTTGTCCGCGAGATCGTCTCGAAGCGGAAGGTGCCGTCGTGAGGCCGACCGCCCGCCCCGCCGCCGTCGCGCCCGACCGGTCCTTCCGGGTGACCCGGGAGGGGCGGTGGTGGGCGGCAGTCGGGCTCGGGCTGGCCGGGATCGGTTGGGTCAAGACGATCCCCCCACTTCTCCTCCTCGGCTACGCCGCGCTGGCCCTGTTCGCGCTCAACGCCTGGCTCGCCCGCCGGCAACTCCGCGGCGTCGGCGCCGTGCGCGTCCCGCACCCGCCCGTCTACGCCGGCGAACCCACCCGCGTCGCCCTCCGCCTCCGCAACGACGGCCCGCGCCCGGTCACCGCCGGCGTGTGCGAGCCGGCCGGCGGGACGGCGGTGACCGGACTGTTCGAGGCGCTCGTGCCCGGCGCCGAGGCCGAGCGCGCGGAGCCGCGCACGTTCTTCCGCCGCGGCGCCTTCGGGCACGAGCCGCCGCGGGCGTGGTCCGACGCCCCGTTCGGACTCGTCCGCGCCGAAGTGCCGGGGGCCGCCGGGCCGGTACTCCTCGTCCTCCCCGCGGTCGGGGGCGTCGACCTCGACGGGTTCCGCCGCTGGGCCCGCCGGCAGGCCGGCGCGGGCGGGCGGTCGCGCCAGCGCGTCGCGCGGTCGGCGGCCGACCGGGCCGACCTCCGCGGCGTGCGCCCGTACCGGCCCGGGGACGGGCTCCGCGACATCCACTGGCGGACGACCGCGCGGCGCGGCGAGCCGTTCGTCCGCGACTACGACTCCGCCCCGGACCCGGAACTCGTGCTCGTCGTCGAGCCGTGGCTGCCGGGGGAGCCCGCCGCCGCGCAGGTCGTCCGGCTGGAAGAAGCGCTCAGCCTCGCCGCGTCGGTCGTGCGGGCGTGGTGCCTCGCGGGTGGGACGCGGGTGACGGTCGCCGTCGCCGGCGACGAGCCGGTGGTCCGCACCGCGACCCCGTCCGAGGCGGCGGCCCGCGACCTCCTCGCGCCGCTGGCGACGGCCGCCGGAACCAACCGCCCGGCCCTCCCCGACCTCGCCGGCCGCCTGCGGCGCTCGACGCTGGTCGTGGTGAGCAGCCGGCCGGGCTCGCCGCTCGGGGTCGCCGTCGGACGCGCCGCCGGGCGGGCGGTCCCGGTCGTCGCGCCGGCCGACCGGCCGGTCTGGTACCACCCCCCGCACCCGGCCGCCCGATGACCGCCGACCCCGCCTTCCGCCTGAGCACCTACCTGTCGCTCGCGCTGGCGTGCGCCGCGCTCGGGGCGGCCGAGTTCCCGATCCTGCCCGAGGTCGGCGTCTTCGCGGTCGTCGTGATCGTCGCACTGGCGGTCGTCTACCGGCTCGAAGGGCGGGACGAGTTCCTGACGCTGGAGGCGGCGAACAACATCGGCATCGGCATCGGGCTGGCCACGGCCGCGTGGGCGGGGGTGCGGGTGATCCGCGAGGTCCGCGTGGGCGAGTTCGCGGCCGTGGGCTGGCTCGTGTTCCTCGTCCTGCTCGTCGCGCCGGTGCTGATGGCGACGATGGTGGCGAAGCTCGTCCGCCGGGAGAAGACCCCGGGCGACTACTGGTACCTCCACGCGACCGGCCTGGCGGCGGCGGTGCTGGCGGCGGCGATCGCGCGGCGGCCGTGGGAGGTCGCGCTGCTCGCGGCCTACACCGGGGCGGCGGTGTGGAGCCTGGCGCGGTTCAACCTCGCCCGGGGCGGGGCGGCCCCGGCGCCCGGCCGGCGGGCCGGGCTCGCGGCCGCGGCGCGGTGGCTCGTCGGCGCCGCCGCGGTCGCGGCGCCGGTGTTCCTGCTCACCCCGGCGTCACCGTTCGATAAGTGGGAGTTTGGCCCGGCCCGGCTGGAGATCGGGTTCAACTCCGACCACGCGGTGGACCTGAACCGGACCGGGGAGATCGAGGGGAACGCCGAGGTGGCGTTCGAGGTCGCGGCGGAGGAAAACGGGCGGCCCAAGAACGACCTGTCGGCGGAAACCCGGTGGCGGGGCCGGGTGCTGACGCACTACGCCCAGGGCGGGTGGCGGCGTGAGACCGCGTTCCGGTTCCCGACCCTCGACGCCACAGCGGTTCGGGTCGAGCCGTGGGCGCCGCCGCCGCTCGGCGCGGGCCAGTTTCAGCTCCGGTTCTCGGTCCCCGCGACCCTGCGGTCGGACTTTCTGGCCGAGCCGGTGGTGTGGCTGCCGAAGCAGGCGTCACCGGTCGCCGACGTGTTCCCGCCGCCGACGCCGCCGCGGCCGTGGTACCAGCTCTCGGACGGCAATTTCATGCGGAACCCCGGCCGCCCCGACCGGAACCCGAACCTCGTCTACGTCCAGCACACCTCCCCACTCGCCGACCCCGACCTCGGGGTCGGGTTCACGATCGACGATCCGGGCGACCACGTGGCGCTGACCAACAACCCGGTCCCCGCGGTTCGGACCTATTCGAGCCGGCTGCTGGTGCGGCTGATACGCGAGGGAAAGCTGCCGGCGGCGGCCGGGCCACTCGACGCGGCTCGAAACCTCCCGTTCCCGGAGCAGCACGAGGCCATCGCCCGGGCGTTCACGGACCACCTGTCCGGCCCGGAGTTCGGCTACACGACCGTCCACACCCGCACCCGCCCGGACCTCGACCCGGTGGTGGACTTCCTGGAGTACACCAAGTCCGGGCACTGCGAGCGGTACGCCTCGGCGCTGGTGCTCATGCTCCGGTCGCAGGGGATTCCGGCGGCGATGGTGCTGGGGTTCAAGGGGCACGAGCCGGCCGGCGAGGGGAAGTACGTCGTCCGCCAGGACCTGACGCACACCTGGGCGACCGCGCTCGTCTCGCGGCCCGGCGCGGGCGGTGTGCCGACACACTACTGGATGAGTCTCGACCCGAGCCCGAGCCTGACCGACGTCGAGACCGGCACGACCACGACGACCGGCTCCGGCTGGGCGTGGGTGTGGGACCGCCTCCTCGACGCGACGCCCGAAGAACGGTTGCACGCGCTCGGCGACCTGGCCGGCAAGCCCGCCGTCATCGGCACGGCAGTGGGTCTCGTCGGGCTGCTCGCGGTCGCCTGGGGCGTGTGGCGGGTGCGCCGCGCCCGCACCGCGGTCGGCGCGGTCAACCCGTGGCTCGCACCGCTGCTGGAAGTGCTGGCCCGGCACGGCTACGCACCGGCGACGGGCGAGACGCCGCGCGAGTTCGCCGCCCGCGTGGCCGCGGCGCTGGCGACCGCCCCCGCGACCGCCGGTGCGGCCGGCGTTCCGCCGGCGTGGGTGGACACGTATTATGAGGAACGATTCGGCGGGGCCGCGCTCGCGCCCGACCGTCGGGCCGCGCTCGATTCGGGGCTCGGCGCCCTCCGCACCGCCCTCGCCGCGTCATTCCCGGGTGGAACCCGATGACCAAGACCCCGCGCCTCACCGCCGAGAACTCCTCGCTCCTGGTGGTGGACATCCAGGACAAGCTCCTGGCGAAGATGCCGCGGGCGGACGGGCTCGTCCGCAACGCCGCGTTCCTGCTCGACGTGGCGGCGCTACTCGGCGTCCCCGTCCGCGCCACCGAGCAGTACCCGAAGGGGATCGGCCCGACGACCGCCGAGATCGCCCGCCGCCTCCCCGCACCGGCGGCCGCGAAGACGGCGTTCAGTTGCTGCGGCGCCGGCACGGTCCTCGAAGAACTGGAGATGCTCCAGCGGCCGAACGTAGTGGTGGTCGGGATGGAGACGCACGTCTGCGTCCAACAGACCACGCTCGACCTGCTCGACGCCGGCCTCCACGTCGTCCTCCCGACCGACGCGGTCGCCGCGTGGGGCGAGACGGACCACGCCGCCGCCCTGCGGCGGATGGAGAAGGCGGGCGCGACGGTGACCACGGCCGAGGCGGTGGCGTTCGAGTGGGTCCGCGACGCGACGCACCCCCACTTCAAGGCGCTGAGCCAGCTGGTGATCGCCCGGCGGGGCTGAGCGCGGCGTTCGTGCCGGGCGGGGCGCGGTTCGTAGACTGAACCGAACAGTCCCCGACCCACCGACCACCGACCTCCCCATGACGATCCCCGGCCAGCTCAACCCGTCCCCGCGGCTCCTCCTCGGCCCCGGCCCGAGCGACGCCCACCCGCGCGTCCTGTCGGTCATGACGACCCCGCTGTTGGGGCACCTCGACCCGCAGTTCCTGGAGATCATGACCGAGACGCAGGGGATGCTGCGGCAGGTCTTCCAGACGACCAACGCCCTCACCTTCCCCGTGTCCGCGACCGGCACGGCCGGGATGGAGACGTGCCTCGTCAACCTGCTGGAGCCGGGCGACAAGGCCGTGGTCGCCACGATCGGCTACTTCGGCAACCGGATGGTGGACATCGCCGGCCGCACCGGCGCCGAGGTGACGGTGCTGGAGCGGCCGTGGGGGCAGGTGTTCGAGCCGGACGCGCTGCGCGACGCGCTGAAGCGGGTGCGGCCGAAGGTGCTCGCGCTCGTGCACGCCGAGACCTCGACGGGGGCGCTGCAACCGCTTGAAGAAGTCGGGCGCATCTGCCGCGAGTTCGACACGCTCCTCGTCGCCGACTGCGTCACGTCGCTCGGGTGCACCCCGGTGAAGCTCGACGACTGGGGCGTCGACGCCGCGTTCAGCTGCTCGCAGAAGGGGCTGAGCTGCCCGCCCGGCTTGGCACCGGTGAGCTTCAGCGACCGGGCGGTCGCGGCGCTGAAGGCGCGGAAGACGAAGGTGCAGAGCTGGTACCTCGACCTCACCACGATCATGGGCTACTGGGGCGGCGACCGGGCGTACCACCACACGGCGCCGATCACGATGGTCTACGCCATCCGCGAGGGGCTCCGCCTCGTGCTCGAGGAGGGGCTCGACGCCCGCTTCGCCCGCCACGTCCGCAACCACCAGGCGCTCAAGGCCGGGCTCCTCGCACTCGGGCTCAAGTACACGGCCGACCCGAACCACCAGCTCCCACAGCTCAACGCCGTCCGCCTGCCCGACGGCGTGGACGACGTGGCGGGTCGGAAGCGGCTGCTGACCGAGTTCGGGATCGAGGTCGGCGGCGGGCTCGGCGACCTCAAGGGGAAGGCGTGGCGGATCGGGATCATGGGGCAGAACAGCCGCCCGAACTGCGTGTTCCAGGTGCTCGCCGCGCTGGAGCAGGTGCTCAAGGGCTTCGGGGCGCGGGTCGAGCCCGGCGCCGGGGTCGGCGCCGCCGAACGGGTCTACGCCGCCGCGTGAAGCCGCGGGCGGCTTCGCGGGCCGGGTCAGAACCGGAAGCCGGTCGTGAGCAGGATGTTGACGTTCTGGATGTCGCCCTTCACCGGCGGGATCACGTTGGTCCAGTCGTAGCCCCACTGGCCGCGAATCCCGCTCGCCCAGATCCACCCGCCGACCGGCACCTCGAGGTTCGTGTGCGCCGAGAGGTAGACCCCGTTGTACACCCCCTGCCGGCGCGAGTAGCTGCCGTTCGCACCGTTCGGCACCAGGTCCACGTGCGCCGTGCCCCAGCGGCCGCCCACCTCCATCCCGGTGCGGACGTTCCACCCGTGTTCCGCGCCCGGGTTCCCCTCCCCCCACAGGAACCAGTCGCGGCCGACGCCGAAGTTGAACGACGTGCGGTGCAGCCCGCGGATGCGGCTCGTCGTCAGGAGGTCTGGCTGGGGGATGATCTGCCCGGTCGTCTGGTTGCTCTGCGGCGGCTGGCGGATGAACACGTCCGAGAACGAGTCCGCCGACCCGCGGTTGTACGTATAACTGAGGCCGAGGTCGAGCACCCAGGCCGCGTCGCCGGTGGTGTTGAAGAACAGCGACCGGCCGCCGCCGGCCACCATCCAGCCCGCGTGGAGGCGGTCGGTGAACTCGCCGGCACCGAACACCAGGTTCGGGCCGGTCTCGGCGTACAGTTCGTAGGCCACCTGGCCGTTCCGCCCGACCGGGCCGCAGCAGCCCGGGCCGTCCGTGTACCACGGACTCGGGTAGGCGCCGGGCGGTAGCCCGTTCGCGCCCACCGGCGCCGTCATCGCCCCGAGCGCGTCCGCCGGACCGGCCTTCGGCTGCGGCTCGACCGGGCGCGGCGGCGGGGCCGTGTCCTGCATGCCCGTCGGTAGGACCGACGGCACGTTGGGCGGCGGCGGGGGCGCGGACCGCCCGGGTGGGGTGTACGCGGGGAACCCGTACTGGCCCGCGGCCGGGGCCGCGGTAACCGCCGCGGCCAACACCACCCCGGGAAGCATTCGGGTGATCGTCATGCGCCCCTCGCCCGCCCGCCGGCCGTCCGCCCGGGCGCCGGCGCCCGAACGGCCGTGCTCCGGCCTGTTCCGTGGTCTCGCCACCTAGAATCGGCCGCCCGGCGTGCCGACTTTAACGGCCGTGCCGATCGTAGCAGTGATCCGAGGTTGGTCGGGCGTGCGGCGTGGGGGTATAAGGAAGCTGGGGAACCGCGGCGCGGCGTGCGAGGCGTGATGGAGTCGATCGAGGTCCGAAACCTGGACGCGGCTCGGCGGTTCGTCGCCGAGGGGCTGTGGCTCCAGCGCGCCGTCCTCCCGACGGCCGACTCGGTGCGCCAGGCGCTCGCGTGGGCGCTGGAAGTCGCCGGCGGCGGACACCCGCTCCCGCCGGTCGGGTTCGTCAGCGACCTCGGGCACGTCGCGCTCGGGGCCGACGCCGGGCACCGCCCCAAGCACCCGCCCGAGGTTCCCGGCTGGCCGCCGACGCTGGCGCGGCAGTACGAGGACCACGTCCTCGGCAAGCTGTCCGCCGACTGGGCGTTCGAGCGCGCCGGCGACGCGCTCCGCGGGCTCACCGGCCAGGACCGCACCCGCGGCGTGGCGTACCTGGCCAACAAGGTGTGCGACCAGCTCAAGATCGGCGGCGTCTTCCTCCCGCCGGCGGTCATTCGTGCGCTCCTCGCCGCCAACCCCGACGAGGTACTGTCGCGGGCGTTTGAAGACCTCACGCGCGACGGGCCGTCCGAGTTGAACGTGCGCCTCGTGACCGACCTCATCGCCGCCGGCCGGCGCACGAGCGACGTGCTGCTGAAGGAGGACGTGGCGGCGCTCGAAGACCGCTCGGCCCTCGGTGACATGGGGCAGTACGTCGCGCTCCGGCAAATCCGACAGACCCGGGACCGCCTGCTCCGGGGGCTTCCGGCGCGGCCCGTCCGCCCGCTGGCGGGGCGCAAGGACGTGCCGACGCGCATCCTCGACGAGGACCAGTACCCGGTCGGCGGGTACACGTCGATCAGCAACCGCGGGTCGATCGAGAGCCTGCTCCACTCGCAGCTCGCCTACATGGAGGAGGCGAAGAGCCGCGACCCGGACCTGTTCGACGTGAAGTTCGCCCGCGACGAGCTCTTCTACTACTCCCGCGACGAGAACCAGTTCCTCCGCCGCCGGCGGGCGTTCGCGTTCGTGCTCCTTCCCGACCTCGCCGCCGCCCGCTTCAAAGACCCCGACCTGCCGGTCCAGCGAATCGTGCTGGTCCTCTCGACGCTGCTGGCGGCGGTTACGAAGCTGACCGAGTGGCTGAGCGCCGACGCGATCCGGTTCGAGGTGCTGTTCGTCCGGGACGGCGAGAAGAAGGTGCTCGCCGACGAGGCGGGGTTGTGCGAGCTCCTGCTCCGCGAGCCGATCGCGCGCGGCGAGGCCGCCGTGCTCCACCTGCCGGACCGGGCGGCGGCGGCGAAGCACCTCGCCGGGCTCACGCACAAGGCGCAGGTTCACGCGCTGGTCGCCGCCGGCAAGGCGGTGACGCTCCCCGTGGAGTCGGCGGTGGTGAACGGGCTGGTCGTGAACGGCCCGCACCCGGCGCTCCGGGCGGACGACGCAGCCGTCGTGCTGGAGGCCGACGAGCCGTTCGACCAGTGGCAGGAAGTGGTCTTGCGCCTGCTACAACTGTGGATTTGAACACGCCTTCCGTCCGCGACCGAACCGCGGGGCGGCGGCCGGCGTAGTACCCGCGGGCGGCGGTCCCGCCCCCGTACACCCGGGTTGCCCGCATGTTCGACTGGATCACCACACCCTCCCTGCTGCTCGGCGGCGTGGTCCTCGCCGCCGTCCAGTTCGTCGCGGCCCTCCCGTGGCTGTGGGCCATCGACCCGCGCGGGTTCGAGCGGGCGACGCGGAGCGCCGGCGCGCTCGGCACCGTGGTCGGCGGGGTGATCGCCGCGGGCGTCGTGGTGGCGGCGTACATCGGGTACAAGGGCGACGCTGCGAGCCTGGAGTTCAACGGCCGCTACGTCTACGGGGCGGTGCTGCACCTCCAGCTGCTCATCGACCTGTTCATCCTCATGCCGAACCTGCTCGTCCTCGTGTGGCCGAAGGGCGGGGCGGTCGCGATGGCCGCCTACCGCGAGGGGCTGCGGCAGCCGATGTCGTGGCTGATCGTCCTCGTCGCGGTGGTCGGGACGTGGGTGTCGGTGTTCATCCCGTACTTCACGTTCGGCGACGACTTCAAGATGATGAAGCAGATCGGGTTCGACGTGGTCATGCTGGCGGCCGCGCTGTTCGGCGTGCTGGCGGCGAGCATCTCGATCAGCGAGGAGATCGAGGGCCGGACCGCGGTCACGCTGATGAGCAAGCCGGTGAACCGCCGGCAGTTCCTGATCGGCAAGTTCCTCGGCATCATGATGGCGTGCCTCGCCCTGTCGCTGGTGATCGGCTGGAACCTTACGTTCGCCCTGCGGGCGCAGCCGGAGTTCGACAAGATCAACGAGGTGGTGGACGCGATGCCGCAGCAGGCGGAGGCGACGTTCGTGCCGGCGTTCACCGCGGCCGTGCCGAACCCGACCGCCAAGGTGATCGCCCGCGGCGCCGGGCTGTGGTTCGCCGACTCATTCGCCCACTCGCTCGGGATCGCCCTCGGGTTCGGACAGGTGATGATCCTGGTGGCGATCGCCGCGGCACTGGCGACGCGGGTGCCGTTCGTCGTGAACCTCGTCCTCTGCCTCGTGATCTACTTCCTCGGCCACCTCGCGCCGGTGATCGTGCAGGTGACGCAGACCGGGGACGGCAGTACCGCGCTCGGGCTGGTCGGGTTCCTCGGCCGGCTGTTCGACGTGCTGCTGCCGGCGCTCGACTTCTTCAACATGGGTCCGGCGATCATCCGCGAGAGCCCGCTCGACCTGTGGCAGTTCGCCGGGTACGTCGCCACCGTGTTCGGGTACTCGGTCATCTACACCGGCATCGCCCTGCTGGTCGGGTTGCTCCTGTTCGAGGACCGCGACCTGGCGTGACGCCCCCGCCCAGTTTGCCCGACCCCACCGGCCGGCACGCCCACCACCCCCCGTCAGTGGATTCGGGTGTGCGGCAAGCCGGCCGGTCTGCTACCTTCAACAACAAGGGATGGTCGGGCCGGGAAGCTCGGTCGCGGCACCGGGGGGCTTCGTGGACACTTCGGCGTTCAACCGACTCCGCAACGACTTCGTCAAGTCGCCCCGGGCGCGGCTCGCGGCCGCGCTCGGCTCCGCCGCCGCGTCGGTCGCCTACCTCGCCCTCCTGTTCCTGCTGTACCTGTTCGTCGACCTGCTCGTCTGGAAGGGCGAGGTGCCGGGCTACGCCGAGTTGCGGCCGGGGCGGAAGGCGGCGTTCGCCGAGGAGTGGGCGGCCCGCTCCGCCGAGGACCGGGCCGAGGCGGTGAAGCGGCTCGGGCTCCCGGAGGCGAGCGCCGCGCGCGTCGCTGCGGTCGAGCTGAAGCGCCCGCCGACGCCGACCGAGTGGGAACTGCGATGGCGGGCCGGGGCGTACCTGGCGCTCCGCGACCGGGCGAACCAGGAGGCGGCCGACACCTACCTGCCGGAAGTTCCCGGCCCGGACGCCTCCGACCCCGCCACCCGCCCACAGCTCGGGCTGCTGAGTCTGGTCGCCCGGGAGCGAGACCGCTGGACCGGGCGGTTCGCAGGGTGGCTGGCGCGGTGGAACGGCTGGGCGTGGCGGCCGGGGGCGAACGGCACGGCGAACGACACCTACCTCGCCGGCCTCTTCATCTTCGCACTCGGGCTGGCGCTAGTCCGCGGGGTGCTGCTGAACGCCGTCGCATATGCGGCCGCGCTCGCCACCCTGGAGGCGGTCACGCGGCTGCGGCGGGCGATCTACTTCCACATCTTCCGGCTCGGCTCGCTGGCCGTTCGCACGTCCGGCCCCGCCGAGGCGGCGGGGCTCGTCACGGGGCAGGTCGAGGCCGTCCGGGAGGCGATCGAGGCGTCGTTCACCGCGCCCTTCCGACACCCCGTGCTGCTCGTGCTGCTCGTGGTGCTCATCCTGGGCATCAACGTCTGGCTGGCGGTCACGTTCGTGCTGTTCGCCATGCTCGCGTGGCTGATCGGCGGGCAGGTGGCGGCGTACTTCCGCCGCGAGGCCCGGGCGGGGACGCGGCAGGCGGAGTCGGCGCTGGCGCTGCTCCGCGAGAGCATGGGCCTGATGCGCCTGGTGAAGTGCTACCAGATGGACCGCTTCAACCAGTCTCGCGTCGAGCGGCAGATCGCCCAAGCCGGGCGGGCCGGGTGGCGCCGCTACCGCGGCGAGGCGCTGGCCCAGCCGATGCTCGTGGCGGTGGCGCTCGTCGCCGCCGTGGGACTGCTGTTCCTCGCCGCGCGGGCCGTCCTCAGCGGCGACCTGACCGCGCCAGGGATGGCGGTGATGGCGGTCGCGCTCGTGTCGCTCGCCGGCCCCGTCGCGGGGTGGGTGGACGCCCGCCGCAAGTTCTCGCGCGGGGCCGAGGCGGCGGACGCGATCTTCGAGTTCCTCGACCGCAAGGGCGAGGCCGCCGAGGCCGCCGACGCCGAGTTCCTCCCGGCGCTGACCGGCCGCATCGAGTTCCGCGGCGTGTCCCTCATCGAGACCGGCACCGGGCGGCGGCTGCTCGACGACGTGAGCTTCGCCGTCCCCGCCGGCGGGAAGGTGGCCGTGGTCGGCTCCGACCCGACCGAGACGCACGCGCTCGTCTACCTGCTGCCGCGGTTCCTCGACCCGACCGCCGGCGAGATCCGCATCGAGGACAAGAACATCCGCTGGGTGACGCACGAGTCGCTGCGGGCGCAGGTCGCGGTCGTGATGCAGGACGACCTCGTGTTCACCGACACGGTGGCGAACAACATCAAGTGCGGCGACCCGGGGTACACGCTACCGCAGGTCATCGAAGCGGCGAAGCTCGCCCACGCCCACCAGTTCGTCGAACGCCTCCCGCAGGGGTACGAGACGGTGGTCGGCGGCGACGGGGTGAGCCTGACGCCGGGCCAGCGGTTCCGCGTCGCGCTCGCCCGCGCCCTGCTCCGCGACCCGAACGTCCTCGTCCTCGAAGAGCCGTTCGGCCCGGTGGACGAGGACACCCTCGCCCTCCTAGACGACACGCTGGAGCGCGTCGGCCCCGGCCGGACGATCTTCTTCCTCGCCCACCGGCTGTCCACACTCCGGTCGGTCCACCGCGTCTTCCTGCTCCGCGGCGGGAAACTCGAGGCGGCGGGTAGCCACCGCGACCTGTGGCAGAATAATGACCAGTACCGCCGGCTCCAGGTGCTCGCCGACGCCACGGACGAGACCGCCGCTCTCTCCGCCTCCGACTGATCGGCCCACGCCCACATCGCCCCGTCGAGTTCAACCGCAAGGTGCGGGTATGGCTTCGCCCTTGGACCTGGGAGATGAGGTGTCCGCGGCGCTGGAGGCGGCCGAGTTGGCCTCGGCACTCATCAGCCGCGAGTACGCCACCTTTGTCGCAATCCCCGACGCCCCGGTGTCGATCAGCACGCACGTCGACAAGGCGTCGCAGGAACTGATCCTGGACTTCTTGCACGACCGCTTCCCCGACGACGCCCTGTGCGCGGAGGAGAACACGCCGGGGCTGGCGAAGGCGGCGCAAGCCGGCCGCCGGGTGTGGGTGATCGACCCGATCGACGGCACGCGCGGGTTCGCCAAGAAGACCGGCCAGTTCTCGGTGATGATCGGGCTGCTCGTGAACGGCCAGCCGGCGGTCGGCGTGGTGGCCGAGCCGGCGTACGACCGCACGACCTACGCCTGGACCGGCGGCGGGTGCTGGTACAAGGTCGGCGACGGCACCTCGGTCGGGTGCCGCGTCACTCGGCACGGGCTGAAGGACGCGGTGCTGACGCAGAGCTGGGCAAAGCCGGGCCAGCCGAGCCGCCCGGTGCGGGCGCTCGCGCCGGCGGGGGTGGTGGAGACGTACTCCGGCGGGGTGAAGCTGGCGCAGGTCGCCCGCGGCGAGGCCGACGTGTACGCGAACGTGTACGAGACGTTCTTCGACTGGGACATCTGCGCCGGTCACGTCCTCGTCACCGAGGCCGGCGGCCGCGTCACCGACCTGTCGGGCCACGCGGTCGTCTACGGGGCCGAGCGATTCGCCCAGACCCGCGGCCTGCTGGCGACGAACGGCACCTTCCACGACGCCGCGGTGAAGTTGCTCGCTGCCGTGCCGGCGTAGGGGTCAGGGCCGCACGTCGAGGCAGATCAGTTTGTCCGGGCCGCGGACGTAGAGGCGGCCGTCCACCAGCACCGGCTGCGACCAGTTCTGCTGGCCACCAAACCCGAGCGGCACGGTCGCCACCGGGCGGTACTCCTCCGGCGTCGCCTCGACGAGAATCAAGTCGCCGGTCTGCGTCAGCACGACCAGGTAACCGCCGACCGCGATCACCTTCCCGTTTCGCACACCCGCCGCGTCCCACCCCTCCACGGGCGCGCCGTCGATCAGGCTGAAGCAGATGAAGCGGGCCGCGTCCGCGTCGCCGTCGAAGCCGTACAGGTGTCGGCCGACGACGACCGGTGTGCTGTGGTGCGAGCGCAGCGCCTTGTTCCGCTTGGCGTAGACCGGTTCGAGCCGCACCCGGTCGCCGTCGGCCTTGATCCGCAAGAGCGCACAGCCCATCCCGTAGGCGGCCGAGACGAACACGTAGTCGTCGAGCACGACCGGCGCGGCGACGTTCCCCTCGAACCGCGTCGGCCACGAGTAGCTCCCCATCTGTGACCCGTCCGAGCGCAGACACAGCAGCGCGTCGCCGGTGAGGGCGAACACGAGCGGCACGCCGTGAACGGTCGCCGCGACCGGCGAACTGTAGCCGGCCGGGTTCTTCCCCACGGCCCAGCGCGCCTCGCCGGTCGCCTTGTCGAACGCGACGACCGAGCCGTCCCGCCCGCCGGGCTGGACGATCACGCGGTCGCCGTCGAGGAGCGGCGAGCAGGCGTAACCCCACTGCGGCGCATTGCCGTTGAACTCGCGCGGCAGGTCGTGCTGCCACACCACCCGCGGCGGTTGCCCGGGCGCGGGCGGGACTTCCAGGCACACGAACGGCCCGGTCGCGCCGACGGCGTAGACGCGGTTCCCGTCCACGGTCGGCGTCGCCCGCGGCCCGGCGTCGAACCCGATACCCGCGTAGCTCGCCGGGTAAGAATGGTCCCACAGCGGCGCGCCGGTGGCGGCGTCGAGGCACACCACGCGCTCGGTGTCGCCCTGCCGGTCCTGCGTGTACAGCTTCCCACCGACGACCGCGACCGACGAAAACCCACCGCCGAGTGGCGTCGTCCACACCGGTTCGGGCCGGCGTTTGTCCCAGTCGGTGCGGAACGGGCCGTCCGGCGCGCGGCCGTTACGGGTCGGGCCGAGGAACTGCGGCCAGCCGATCGCGCTCGCGGCCGTGGGCGGTGGGGCGGGCGGTGCTTGCCGGAGCTGACCGACCTCGGCGGCGTTCTCGGTGTCGCGCGCGAACCACCGCTCGAACACACCGTTTCGGTACATGAGGAACGCGCACACCCCGACCACCGCGACGGCAACCGCGGCAAGGGCGGGGGTGCGATACCCGTGCGACGACATGGGAGAACTCGCGGCGATGGGGTCAGTCGGGCAACGGGCGCCCGACTAGCACGAACCCGGCGACCCCTCGGCGACCGGTCACCCTCCCGCCGCGATCTCGGCGAGCGATTCGCGTGCGGCAGAAATGGTGCGGGACACGTCGGCGTCGGTCATCGCGGCGGACAGGAACGCCGCCTCGAACTGGCTGCACGGCAGGTACACGCCGCGGTCCATCATCGCCCAGAAGAACCGGGCGAACCGCTTCGTGTCGCTCGCCCTCGCGGTGTCGTAGTCGGTCACCGGCGTGGCGGTGAAGAACAGTGTCCACATGCTGCCGACCCGGTTCAGCTGCACCGGCACGCCCGCGGCCGCGGCCGCGTCGCGCAAGCCCGCTTCGAGCGTCGCACCCATGCGGTCGAGGCGCGTGTACGGCGGGTTTGCCTTCAATTCTTTGAGCGTGGCGATACCGGCCGCCATCGCCACCGGGTTGCCGGACAGCGTGCCGGCCTGGAACACCGGGCCGGCGGGCATGATCTTCGACATCACCTCGGCTCGCCCGGCGTACGCACCGACCGGGAAGCCCCCGCCGACGATCTTGCCGAGTACGGTCACGTCCGGGTCGTCGCCGAGGAGTTCCTGCGCGCCGCCGTAGGCGAGGCGGAAGCCGGTCATCACCTCGTCGTAGACGAGCAGCGCCCCGTGGTGGCGAGTCAGGCGGCGGAGCTCGGCGCGGAACTCGGGCGACGGCGGGACAAGCCCCATGTTGCCGACGACGGGCTCGAGGATGACGCCGGCGATCCGGTCGCCCTTCGCGGCGAACGCCTCGCGGAGCCCGGCCGCATCGTTGTAGCGCAGCACGAGCGTGTCCGCGGTGCAGCCCTTCGGCACGCCCGGGCTGTTCGGCACGCCGAGCGTCAGCGCGCTCGACCCGGCCGACACCAGCAGCGAATCGACGTGCCCGTGGTAGCAGCCGGCGAACTTGACGATCACGTCGCGGCCGGTGAACCCGCGGGCGAGGCGGACGGCGCTCATCGACGCCTCCGTCCCGCTCGACACGAACCGCACCATCTCGACCGACGGCAGCAGCCTGGTGATCCGGGCCGGCCGCTCCCCCGAAACTGGAGCCGGCGCGCGCCGCGGCGACGACCGCCTCCAGCACCGCCGGGTGGGCGTGGCCGAGGATCATCGGCCCCCACGAGCCGATGAAGTCGAGGTAGTCGTTGCCGTCGACGTCGGTGAGGTACGCCCCGCGGCCGCGGGCGATGGTGATCGGGCTCCCGCCGACCCCGCCGAACGCCCGGGCCGGGCTGTTCACCCCGCCTGGAATCACCGCCTGCGCGCGGGCGTGCGCCGCCGCGCTCTTCGACCGGTTCATTTCTTCTCCCGTGCCGCGTCGAGCACCCCGCGGGCCTTTCGCACCGCGGTCATGATCCCCGTGTCGGGGTCGTCGTCGTACATCTCGACCAGGTCGCGGGCGAGCACGCGCACGGTGATCCACTTCACCGGCTGGCTGTCGGCCTTCGCCTCCGCCTCGGCCTTGTCGAGGTCGGACAGCTGGGTGGCGATGAGCGCCCGCCGCTGGGTCATGCCGGCGTCCGGCTCGACCTTGCCGAGCGCCGCCCGCCGCTCGCTCGCCAGCAGGAACCAGACGTGCTGGTCGTGGTCCTTCTCGGCAATCCCGGCCGCCGTGTCCCACGTCCGCCGGGTCCTCTCCTTGTCGCCGAAGGCGTCGAGCCGGAGCGCCCGCACCGCCAGCGACTCGACGCTGTCCGGGTTGAACGCGGTGGCGACCTCGAACTTCCGGGCGTCGGCGACCTTCTTCTGGAGTTGCGGCAGGAGCGCCTTCGCGGCCTCGATGTCCTTGACGCGCTTCTCGCCGAGCCAGCCCCACGTGGCCTTCTTGAGCGCCGCCTCGTCGAAGGCGTACGGGAGCTTCGCCTCGTCCGGGAACTTGGTCCGGACCCGCCCCCACAACCCGGCGGCGGTGGCGGGTTGGCCGTCCTTCTCGGCCTGGATCGCCGAAATGGCGGCGGCGTAGGCCTCGGGGTCGAACCCCTCCGGGCTGTCCCGCCACTTCGACCCGAACCGGTTGACGAGAACCTTCTCGGCCTTCTCGACGGTGCCCGCGCGGAACAGCGCCGCCGCCGCGTCGGTCCGCTCGCCGGGGGCGTCGCCGTGGGCCTTCAGGTAGCGCTCGGCCGCCTCGGTCTTGGCGTCCGGCGTGACCGCCTCCTTGTTCTTCGACTGCTCGATGACCCGCTCGACCGGCGCGTAGAGGGCGTCCGCCGACGGCGGCTTGAGCATCAGGTACACGGCGCCGCCCAGCGTCGCGAGGGCGAGCAAGAGGAACGCCGCCTTCACCGGCGTGCGCTGGAGGAACGGCACCGCCTTCGCCTTCTTTTTCTTCCTCGGCCGGCCCTTCAGTGCCCGGGCGGCCTCGCGGTCTTCCTCGGTGATCGGGACGGTCTCCGCGGCGAGCGGGCGGTCCACCTTGCGGGCGTGGGCGGCCTCCAGGCCGGCGCTCTTGCGCGCCGTCGCGTCCTCCTCGATCTCGGCGAGCATCCGCGCCACCCACGCCGCGTCCAGCGGGCGGGCGTCCTTCTCCTTCTCCAGCAGTTGCAGAATGAGCGTCTCGAACTTCGGGGGCAGGTCCTGCACCAGCTTGCCGAGCCGCGGCGGCTTCTCGTGAACGTGCTTGAGGAACATGTCCACCGTCGTGTCGGCGGTGAACGGCTTGCGGCCGGACAGGAGTTCGAAGAAGACGATGCCGAGGGAGTACAGGTCGGACTTGGCGGTGAGGTTGCGGTCGCCCTTGCACTGCTCCGGCGACATGTACGCCGCCGTGCCGATGGTGCTGTTCATGCCGGTGAGGGCGGTCACGTCGGTGTCCTTGGCGATGCCGAAGTCGGTGAGCTTCAGCACGCCGCCGGCGGTGACCATCAGGTTCGACGGCTTCAGGTCGCGGTGGATGATCCCCTGCTCGTGGGCGTGCTGGAGCGCCAGGCACAACTGCTTGCCGTACCCGGCGACCTCCTCCCACCCGAGCCGGCCGCGGCGGGCGAGCACGCGGTCGAGCGCCTCGCCGTCGATGAACTCCATCGCGATGAACGGCGTCTTCTTGTACGTCCCGGTGGCGAACAGGCGGACGATGTGCGGGTGGCGGAGCTGCTTCAGGATGGCCGACTCGCGGTCGAACCGGGCCATCGCCCCCTCGTTCCCGAGCAGCCCGAGCGCGACCACCTTCAGCGCCACCGGGATGACCTTCTGCTCACTCTTCTGGAACTGGGCCATGTAGACGGTGCCCATGGCGCCGCTGCCGAGCTCCCGCTCGATCGTGAACGGGCCGACCTTCTGCCCGACCAGCATGGCGCCTCCCCGGCGAGTCCGTGATTCCGGGCATTGTAGCCCATCGCGCGGGTCTTTCCGCCCCCAATCCGGCCGGCACCGCCAACGGCGGTGCGGCCGGAACGTAACGCCCGGTAACGGGTTGCCGATCCCGTCGCACCGACACAACCGGTCGGCTAGAATGGGGTCGTCCCGACGGTTCCGCGGCGGAGTGCGCGTATGGCCACGGTGATCGAGACGAGCGAACCGGCCCCGAAGTTTGCCACCCGCGTGGACGAGCAGATCGCCGAGGCCACCAGCCGCATCCGCGGGCACGACCTGGCGTTCGGCGGGCTCCTCGTCGGCGGGCTGGTGCTCGCCTACGCCTCCGGGATGATGCTCCTCGACAAGTCCCTCGTCCTCCCGGAATGGGTCCGTCAGCTCGGCCTCCTCGGGTTCCTCGGCGTAACCGGGGTCACGGCGTACCGCACGCTCGTCCGGCCGCTGCGCCAGCGGGTGAACCCGCTGTACGCCGCCGTGGCCGTCGAGCGGACGATCGAGGACGCGAAGAACAGCGTCGTCGGGTACGTCGAGGCGCGGGAGCGCGGCGACGTTCACGCCCAGGTGAAGGCGGCGATGGGCGCCCGGGCGGCGAAGGCGGTGGACGAGGCCGACGTGAACCAGGCCGTGGACCACCGCAGCCTCGTCTACGCCAGCGGCGCCGTCGTCGCGCTGTTCCTGACGCTCGTCGTGTTGTTCTTCGTGTTCCGCCCGACGCAGTTCCAGTCGCTCCTCGGCCGCACCTTCACCCCGTTCTCGTCCGACGTCATCGCCAGCCGCACGCAGCTCGCGCTGGTCGAGCCACAGGGCGGCGACGTGACCGTGACCGCCGGCCAGTCGGTAACAGTGAAAGTCGAGGTCGCGGGCCAGATTCCGAAGCCCGACCGGGCCGACAAGGTCCGCGTGCTCCTGCGGTATGCGCCGAACACGCCCTACGACGAGATCCCGCTCGAACCGGGCGACACGTCCCGCGGGTGGGCCGTGCAGCTGCGCCCCGAACAGCTCCGCACCGGCGTGTGGTACAAGGTGGCCGGCGGCGACGGCGAGACGGCCGAACACCGCGTCACGGTCCGCACCGCCCCGCTGTTCACCGACTTCGAGGTGAACTACGACTTCCCGGCGTACCTTCGCAAGGAGCCCGAGAAGGCGACCGACCCGCACCTCCAGGCGATCCGCAACACGAAGGTGAGCGTGGTCGCCAAGGCGAACCGGTCGGTGCGCGACGGCCGCGCCGCGTTCGAGCCGCCGGGCCAGCCGGTGGTCGCCGGCAAGGCGGTGCCCGACCGCCCGGACGCACTCCGCTTCGACTTCCTCCTCACCACGCCGGGTAGCTACAAGCTCACGTTCACCGCCGCCGACAACGAGCGAAGCCCCGACTCGCTCCCGTTCACCATCAAGGTGGACGAGGACCACGCGCCGATCGTGGAAATCCTCCTCCCCGAGCCCGACGACATCACCCTCCCCGCGAACGGGTTGCTGAGCTTGGACGGCGCGGCCGGCGACGACTACGGCCTCGACAAGATGACGTTGAAGCTGAAGCTCGCCGGCGAGAAGGCGAGTGTGCTCGCCGACCGCCCGTACCTCGGCGGCAAGTCGTTCCGCCGCGAGTCGGACGGCACCTACCCGCGCAGCCTCGTCGAGTACAAGGATTCGGTCGAGCTGGCCAAGCTCACCGACCCGACGGGCGCCGCGGTCGGGCTCAAGGAAGGGATGATTCTGGAATACTGGCTGGAGGCGACCGACAACCGGACCAAGCCCGGCCCGAACGGCCCGGAGCCCGACCCGAACGTCGGCCGGAGCAAGGTCAAGCGCGTGCGCCTCGCGCCGCCGGTCGAGAACGCGGACGACAAGCAGAACCAGGACGCCCGCCGCGACGAGCGGCGGACCGAGGAGAAGAAGCACGCCGACAACCAGCAGCAGCGCCTCGACCGCGAGGACCGCGGCCCGCCACCGCAAAAGAACCCGAACGCCCCCCCGAAGAAGGACGACCCGCAACCCATGCCGCCGGACACGGGGAAGATGCCCCCGGACATGGGGAAGATGCCCCCGGACATGCCGCAGAACGGCATGGGCAATCAGGACAACATGACGAAGGCGCAACCCGAGAAGGGGATGGAGCCCAAGACGCAGGAGGGGATGGGCAACCAGACCGGCATGCCGATGCCCGGCGCCAAGTCGAACGATATGACGAACCAGGACAACAAGGGGATGTCGAACGGCACGCCGATGAACGACGGGACGGGGATGAAGGGCGAGATGCCGCAGCAGGCGCCGATGCCGTCGGCCCCCGGCCGCAAGGACGTGCAGGACCAGGCGAGCAAGGTTCAGGACCAGCTCAACCAGGAGCGGAACGGTGGCGGAGATGCGAAGTCGCCGCCGACCGCAAAGGACGACGAGCGCACCAATCCCGCCGACCAGAAGACCAACCCGCCGATGGGCGGGATGCCGCAGGACAACACGGCCAAGAGCAACGAGGGCGGGACGGGTGCGAGCGAGAATCGCTCGGAGGGGAAGGTTCAGCCGCCGGAGCCGCCGTCCACCACCAAGACCGAGCCGAAGGGCGGCAACCCGATGACGGGCGTTACCAAGTCCCCGGACCAGCGCCCGAGCGAGACGCGGAGCGAACCGCTCGGCGGCGACCCCGGGATGGAGCGCGAAACGCCCAAGGGCGGCGAGTCGCCGATGAGCGACCCGATGATGAACAAGGGGATGCCGCCGGACAAAGGTGGGCCGATGAACACGGGCACGCCGAAGGGCGACCCGTCGGCCGGCGGCGAATCGAAACCGGCCACACAACAGAAGGGCGGCGACCCGATGATGGGGTCGGGGCAGCCGAACCCCGCAGACGGGGCCGGCCAGGCGAAGACCGCGCCGCCGACCACCGAGCGCGGTGCCGAGCGCGACCCGCAGCCGAACCCAAAGGGCAGCGCTCAGCCCCAACCCAGCCCACGCCAGCAAGAGGGCGGCGACCCGAAGACGGAGCGCGGTTCCGAACCCGGTTCGGCTCGCCCGATGCCGAAGCAGGGCGACCCGGGAACACCAGACGTCAAGGGGAACGACGCAAAGGCCGGCGACCCGATGGCCAACGCCGCCGAACCGCGCACCGGCCCGATGTCGAAGGGGAGCGACCCCAAGATGGGCGGTGATCCGAAGATGGCCGACCCGAAGATGGCCGACCCGAAGATGGGCGGCGACCCGACGGGCATGGGTACAAAGACGGGCATGCCCGAGCAGAAGAACGTCGAACCGGGTATCGAGCGCCCCAACCCGTCGGACATGCAGCCGAACGGGCAGCCGCAGCAGGCTCCGATGCCGAAGTCGGCGGACCCGACGGGTGGAGCGAATCAGGGGACCCCGAAGACAGGTCCGCAGGCCGGACTGATGACGCCGATGCCGCCGATAAGCAAGCAGAACGATGACCCGATGACGGGGTCGAAGGGAGGCGTGCCGCCGAAGCTCGACGCGAAGCAGAAGGCCGAACTGGAGCAGGCGGCGCGCGACTTGAACAGCAAAGACCCGGCAAAGCAGCAGGACGCCCGCGAGAAGCTCGACCGCGCCCTCGGCAAGGAGGCGCGACAGCAGGCCGAGGACATCGCCAAGGGGTTGAACTCGACCGACCCCGCCGAGCGGCGGCGCGCCGAACAACAGCTCGACGAGCTGCGCCGTCAGGCCGAGCAGATGGCCGGCAAGGAACCGATGTCGAAGAACGCCGACCCGATGCCCGCGCCCATGCCGACACCGAAAGACATGGGTACCCCGAAGACGGGTCCGATGGAGGACATGAACACGAAGAGTCCGGGGATGGGTAACCCGAAGGGCACGGACATGGATCCGAAGGGCGGGCCGAACCAGAAGTTCGACCCGAAGGAGTTGGAGAACGCCCTGCGCGATCTGAACAGCAAGGACGAGGCGAAGCAGAAGGCGGCCCGCGACACGCTCGACAAGACGGTCGGCGAGCAGGCCCGGCGCGAGGCCGAGCAGCTCCAGAACGACCTGAACTCGAACGACCCCGAGCGTCAGGCCCGTGCCCGCGAGCGGCTCGAACAGTTGCAGCAGCAGGCCGAGCGGATGGCGAAAAACAACCCGCCGGGCAAGGACGGCAAGGACGACGACCGCTTCAACCCGTCGCCGGGGAGCGTGACGCCGAACAACGCCAAGGCGATGGACGACGACCCGCGCAACCGGGCGAAATCGGCGCAGCTCAACCTGGAGCAGTTCGAGAAGAACCGCTTCAACCGCGACCTCCAGGACCGCCTGGGCTGGACCCAGGAGCAGTACGACCGCTTCCTCGACGACTACCGCCGCGAGGCCGACCGCCTCCGCCGCGACGCCGCCGAGGCCGACCGCAACCCGCCGCAACCCGCCGCCCCGTCGCGGCCGGACATCATCAACGCCGGCGGGAAGATCGAGGGGAATCCGAACACGTCGCCCGGGACGGCCGGCGTCGGTGGCCCGGCGTTCGCGGCCCCGGGCTTCGGCGACGCGCTCCAACGCTTCCAACGCGGTGCGACCCAACGCCCACCGGCCAAGAAGCCCTGACGCACCACGACCGGCCGGCGGGCGCCGGCCGGTCGCCTACACTGAGGGCAACTCTCACTGGGCTGCCCCATGTCCGCCGCGAACCGCTACCTCGTCTCGTTCGACGCGAAGGCCACGTTCCACCGCTTCACCGACGTGCTCGTCGTCGGTGCCGGCATCGCCGGCCTGCGCGCCGCGCTGGAGGTGCCCGCCGACCTGTCGGTGCTCGTCGTCACGAAGGACCGCGTGACCGAGAGCAACAGCTCGTACGCCCAGGGCGGGATCGCCGGCGTCCTCTCGCCGGAAGACCACTTCGACAACCACGTCGAGGACACGCTCGTCGCCGGCGACGGGCTGTGCGACCGGGCCGTGGTGGAAATGGTCGTCCACGAGGCGCCGGCGCAGATCGAGCAACTCGTCCGCTGGGGGACGAAGTTCGACCTGGTAAACGGCGCCCTCGCGTTGACCCGTGAGGGCGGGCACAGCCACCGGCGGATCGTCCACGCCCTCGGCGACGCCACCGGGTTCGAGATGATGCGTGCCGTCATCGCCACCGCCCGCACCGCCTCGAACGTCGCCATCTGGGACGACACGTTCACCATCGACCTGCTCACCGCGGACGGTGTGTGCTGCGGGGCCGTCGTGTGGCACCCGACGTTCGGCAAGCTGCTGATCGCGGCGAAGCAGGTCATCCTCGCCGCCGGCGGGTGCGGGATGGTGTACCGCGAGACGACGAACCCGCCGGTCGCCACCGGCGACGGGATGGCGGCGGCGTACCGCGCCGGGGCGGAGCTGCGCGACATGGAGTTCATGCAGTTCCACCCGACCGTGCTGTACGTGGCCGGGTCGGCGCGGTCGCTCATCAGCGAAGCGGTGCGCGGCGAGGGGGCGTACCTCCGGGATGTCAACGGCGAGCGATTCATGCCGGCGGAAGACCCGCGGGCCGAGCTCGCCCCGCGTGACGTGGTGGCGCGGGCCATCTTCCGCACGATGGAGCGGACGCAGCACCCGAACGTCTACCTCGACCTGTCGCACCTCGACCCGGTGATGGTGCGGACGCGCTTCCCCGGCATCAACCGCGTCTGCCGCGGGTTCGGGCTCGACATCACGAAGGACCCGATCCCGGTGCGCCCCGGGGCGCACTACATGGTCGGCGGGGTGACGGCGGACGCCGACGGCCGCACGACGCTGCCGGGGCTGTGGGCGGCGGGCGAGGTGACGAGCAGCGGGCTGCACGGGGCGAACCGCCTCGCCTCGAACAGCCTGATCGAGGGGCTGGTCTACGGTGCCCGCTGCGGCCGCGGCGCGGCCGCAGCGGCGCGGGCGATGCCGGCGGGGCTGCGGGCACCGGACGTGCGGTTCGACATCCCGCAGGACGACCCGAACGACCGGCTCGACGTGGCCGACCTGACGAACGCCCTGCGGGCGCTGATGGTGCGGAACATGGGGATCGTCCGCACCGCGGCGCGGATGAAGGACGCCCGCCGCGAGGTCGGCTTCTGGTGCCGCTACGCCCTCGGCCGCGAGTTCGCCAACAAGGCCGGCTGGGAGTTACAGAACCTGCTCACGGTGGCGCGGCTGATGATCGACGCCGCCCTCGCCCGCGACGAGTCGCGCGGGACGCACTTCCGCAGCGACTTCCCCGCCCGCGACGACGCCCGCTGGGGGCGGCGCCACGTCGCCAGCGTGCCGGCGGAGGGCGTGCGCTGACAGTCGGCCGCGATTCCCGGGAATCGCGGCAAGAACCGGCCCCGTCCGGCGAACCACTTCCGCAACGAGGAATGAATCGACCCGGGAGCCGTCATGCTCCGCGTTCTCGCCGCGCTGGCGGTTGCCGCACTCGTCTCGGTCCCGGCGGCCGGTCAGCCGAATGAAGACCCGCCCGACGCAACGATCTTCAAGCTCACGACCACGCCGGCGGCGGCGCCGGTCCCGGCGATGCGGTACGAGTTCGTGCCGCGGGCGACCGAGCGGACGCACGGGAACGCCGCCCTCGACTACGCCCACGCCGCGCAACTCTTGCCGCCGTGGCCCGAGGATCCCGAGGAAAGCCGCGCCCTGGACGTCACACTTGCCGAGTGGGAGGAGGCTTCGCTCGACGACTTCCCGGTCGTAGCCGCGAGAGCGTACCTGGAGAAGTACGCGGACGGGTTCGCGGCGCTCGACGCGGCCGCCCTGAGGGATCACTGCGTTTGGAGGCCGGGCGAGGCGGTGCGGGTGTTCGATCCTTCGTGCGACACGGCGGACATCCAGAAACTCCGACAGGTTGTGCGGCTCAACCGGCTGCGGGTGCGCCGCGACCTCGCCCGGAGGAACTTCGACGCCGCGGCCCGCGCCATCCGCTCCGGCATCCGGCTCGCCGAGCATTTCGGCGAGCGAACGAACGCCGTTCACCTCCTGGTCGGGGTCAATTTCCAGTCGATTTCGTGGGGCGACGCGATTCAATTCGTCGGGCGACCCGGGGCGCCGAACCTGTACTGGGCGCTCGTCTCCCTGCCACGACCGCTCATCGACATTCGCCCCGGTCTCGACGGCGAAGCAGCGGTATTCGACGCCGAACTCCCGAGCGTCGCCGAATTGGAGAAGGGGGCAGTTGCGGCCGATGTTGCCGACCGCGCTGCGTCGAAGTTGTACGCCGCGGGCGCGAAGTGGTCGGGCGACTTCCCGCCACCTGCCCCGCCGGCATGTGCGGACCTCACGGCCCGCGTCGCGAAGGCCGCCCCAACGGCGCGGGCGTTTCTTGTCGATCACGGGCGGAAGGCAGCGGACGTCGAGACGCTGCCGCCGGCGCAGGCCGTGGTGCTGGCCGTGTCGTACGCCCGTCGGGTGTTCCGCGAGGAGCAGTACACCGCCTTCCTCCGTCCGTACCCGCAGGTCTGGCCCGAGGTCGAGCGCATCGAGCGTCGTTCGACCGACTTCCAGAAGGCGCTCGCCGACCCGCTCCTGACCAACATCGTCGCCCACGAGAAGGGATACGCGAAGGTCTACCACGCCACCTCGCGCGTGGAGCGGCAGGTCTCGCAGCTCACGGCGGTCGAGGCGGTTCGGCTTCCCGCCGCCGCGCACAACGGGCAGCCACCGCAGAGGCTCGCCGACGTGAAGGCGGTGCCCGTTCCCCCGGACCCGTACACCGGACGGCCGTTCGAGTACGCCGCCCGGCCGGACGGATTCACGCTGACCGCCCCGCCGCCGGCCGGGGAGCGGGCGCACCGCGGCAACAGCGTCCGGTTCGAGGTCACGTTCCGCCGCTGACCGCCGGCCGACGTGGCGCGAGCCGCAGAGCCAACCGGTTGCCTTTTTCAGAACGTGGATGTGATTCGCCAACAACGTGAATCGCCAAGCGAATCACACGCAGTTCCACCCCGTCTCACCCACAGGTGACTCGCCATGATCCGTCCTTTCGCCGCGCTGCTCGCGGCGGTGTTCGGGTTCGCCGCGCCCGCCGCCGCGCAGGACAAAGATGACCCGCTCGACCGCACCACCTACAAGCTCACCACCACACCCGCGCCGGCGCCGGGCCTGCACACCGAGTTCCGCGTGCGGGCCACCGACCGGCTGCCGGGGAACGCCGCCCTCGACTACTACCGCGCGGCCGGTCTTCTGCCGGAGTGGCCGCGCGAACCGCAGCAGGGCGAAAAGCTCCGGGCGGACCAAGACCGCTGGCTGGACGCGAAGCCCGACGAGTTCCCGGACACCGAGGTGACGGCGTACCTCAAGCAGTTCGACGCCGGGTTCGTCGCGCTGGACGCCGCCGCGAGGCGGGAGGCGGTCGATTGGCGGCAGGGGGTGAAACTGGAACAGGATGGTCTCGGAGGCTTCTTGCGGGAAATTCAGAAGTTCCGCGAGGTGGCCAGCCTGAACCGCCTCCGCATCCGTCGCGACCTGGCCCGCAACGAATTCGACGACGCCGCACTCGCGCTGCGGTCGGGGTTCGGGTTGGGCAAGGCCGTCGGTGAGGGGCCGGTGACGATCCAGATGCTCGTCGGCATCGCCATCTGCTCCGTCACCTGGGGCGATGCCGTCCAATTCGTCGGCCGCCCGGGGTCGCCGAACCTGTACTGGGCGCTGGCGTCGCTGCCGCGCCCGCTCATCGACCCGCGCCCGGCGCTGGAGGGCGAGGAGGAGTTCATGGAACGGGGTCTCCGCGCACAGGTCGCGTACCCGAAGGAAACCGCGGACGTCTGCCGGGCCATCTGGAACGATCAACGCCGGGCCTTCATGCTGCCGTACCCGCGGGCCACGGCCGAGTTGGACAAGGTCACGACCCGCGCCGAGGAACTGAAGAAGGCGCGGAACGAGCCGGCGGTCACGCTGTTCGCCCTGAGTGTTCCGGCCGTTCGGAAGTGCTATTACGCGGTCGCGCGGCTCGACCGCTCGATGGCGGGGTTGCTCGCCGTCGAGGCCGTGCGGGTCCACGCGGCCGGGGCGAAGGGAACGCCGCCGGCGTCGCTCGCGGACATTACCGCCGTTCCGGTCCCGCCCGATCCGTACACCGGCCGACCGTTCGACTACACGGCCCGGGCCGACGGGTTCACACTGACCGCCCCGGTGCTCGACGACATCCCCGGCAACGGCTTTCGGATCGTTGTCACGTTCCGCCGGTGAGCGTCGGTTGACACGTCGCACCCCTGGGGATACATTTCCCCAAGTCCTTCTCATAATGGGAACCACGCCCGTGGCCCGCATCCGTCACTCCCGGCCGGTGGTCATTACCGCGGCGCAGGGAGTGCGCGCCGGCGTCGCCGTCGGCAACACAGGATGACCGGGGCCGCTCGGCCGAGCGACACGCGATCGATCACGCCGCCCCGGAGCCACAACGCTTCGGGGCGGTCCCGTTTTCCGGGCCGCCGCCCTCCACCCGACACTCTCCACCGCCGGCCCCACCGCACCCATGACCCGCGTTTCGATCTACGACACCACCCTCCGCGACGGCAGCCAGGGCGAGGGCGTCAACTTCTCGCTGCAGGACAAGCTGCTCCTCACGCGCAAGCTCGACGAGCTCGGCGTGGACTACGTCGAGGGCGGCTACCCGCTCTCGAACCCGAAGGACTTCGAGTACTTCCAGGCCGTCCGCGAGCTGCCGCTGAAGCACGCGAAGGCCGTGGCGTTCGGCATGACGCGCCGCAAGAACTCGGCGCCCGAAACCGACACGTGCCTCAAGGCGCTCCTCGACGCCCACACGCCGGTGGTCACGATCGTCGGGAAGACGTGGGACTTCCACGTCACGAACGTGCTCGGCACGACGCTCGACGAGAACCTGCGGATGATCGCCGACTCGGTCGCGTACTGCCGGTCGCAGGGGCGCGAGGTGTTCTACGACGCCGAGCACTTCTTCGACGGCTACCGGGCGAACCCCGAGTACGCGCTGACGACGCTCCGCGCCGCGGCCGACGCCGGGGCGAGCGTGGTGATCCCGTGCGACACGAACGGCGGCACGATGCCCGAGCGGGTCGCCGAGGTGATCGCCGAGGCGCGGCGGGCGGTGTCGTGCGCGGTCGGCATCCACTGCCACAACGACTGCGACCTCGCCGTCGCCAACACGCTCGCCGCCGTGCGGGCCGGCGCGACGCAGGTGCAGGGGACGATGAACGGCATCGGCGAGCGGTGCGGGAATGTCGATCTCGTCAGCGTGATCGCCAACCTGGCGCTGAAGTACGACCGCGACGTGCTCGTGCCGGGCAGCCTGGCGCGGCTCACCGAGGCGTCGCGGTACGTGTACGAGATCGCCAACATGAACTTCCGCCCGGGCCAGCCGTTCGTCGGCGCGAGCGCGTTCGCCCACAAGGGCGGGATGCACACGCACGCCGTCGCCAAAGACCCGACCACCTACGAGCACATCACGCCCGAAGTGGTCGGGAACGAACGGCGCATCCTCGTGAGCGAACTGTCCGGGCAATCGACGATCCTGTCGAAGACCACGAAGTACCAACTCGGGCACGACAAGGCGCTGATGGCGAAGATCCTCAACGACGTGCAGAACCTGGAGCACGCCGGGTACGAGTTCGAGGCGGCGGAGGCGTCGTTCGACCTGCTCGTGAAGAAGGCGGCGGGCCTGTACCGGCCGTGGTTCGAGCGGCGGGCGTACCGCGTCAACATCGAGGCCGACACGGACGGCACGCCGGTCACCGAGGCGACGGTGAAACTGGCGGTGGACGGCGCGCCGCAGCACACCGCGAGCGAGGGCGACGGCCCGGTGAACGCGCTCGACGGCGCGCTGCGGAAGGCGCTGCTGCCGGCCTACCCGCGGCTGGCGGAGATGGTGCTGGTGGACTACAAGGTCCGCGTCGTGAACCCGAAGGAGGGGACGGCGGCGCGGGTGCGCGTGGTCATCGAGTCGCGCGACCACACCGACGTGTGGGGCACCGTCGGCGTGAGCGAGAACGTGGTCGAGGCGTCGTGGCTGGCGCTGGCGGATTCGATCGAATACAAGCTGTTCAAGGACGCAGAATAAGCGGCCACGGGTGGGCACGGGTGAAGCACGGATCACGACCAAATCACTGATCTGATCCGTGTTCATCCGTGTTCGTCCGTGGCTCTTTACCCGGGACTTCTCATGGCTACCGAACTGCCGAAGGCCTACGACCCGAAGGACGCGCAGCAGAAGTGGCTGCGCGTCTGGGACGAGCGCGGCTACTTCCACAGCGAGCCGGACGCGAACAAGAAGCCGTTTACGATCGTCATCCCGCCGCCGAACGTGACCGGCGCGCTCCACATGGGGCACGCACTCAACAACACGCTCCAGGACGTGCTCATCCGCTGGCGGCGGCAGCAGGGCTTCAACGCCCTGTGGATGCCCGGCACCGACCACGCCGGCATCGCCACGCAGTCGGTGGTGGAACGGCTGATCTTCACCCAGGAGAAGAAGACCCGCCACGACCTCGGCCGCGACGAGCTCGTGCGCCGCATCTGGGAGTGGAAGGACAAGTACGAGGCCCGCATCCTCGGTCAGTTGAAGTCGATCGGGGCGAGCTGCGACTGGCAGCGGACGCGGTTCACGCTCGACCCGGTGTGCGCGCGGGCGGTGCGCGAGACGTTCTTCCGCATGTTCCGCGACGGCTACATCTACCGCGGCAAACGACTCGTGAACTGGGACGCCCAGCTGCAAACGTCGGTGGCCGACGACGAGACGTACACCGAGGACACGAAGGGCGGGTTCTGGACGTTCAAGTACCCCGTGGTCGGCGTGCCGGACACGTTCATCCGGTTCAGCACGACCCGCCCCGAGACCATGCTCGGCGACACGGCGCTGTGCGTGCACCCGTCCGACGAGCGGTACAAGGCGCTCGTGGGCAAGAAGGCGCTCCAGCCGCACACCCGCCGCGAAATCCCGATCATCGCCGACGGCATCCTCGCCGACCCGGAGCTCGGCACCGGCTGCGTGAAGGTGACGCCGGCGCACGACCCGAACGACTACGCCTGCTGGCAGCGGAACCCGCACATCGGGATCATCAACATCCTGAACCCGGACGGCACGATCAACGCCGAGGGGAAGGAGTTCGCCGGGCTGGACCGCTACAAGGCCCGCGAGGCGGTGTCGAAGCGGATGGAGGAACTCGGCTTCTTCGAGGGGAAGGAAGACCGGGTGATCCCCCTGAAGTACAGCGACCGCAGCAAGACGCCGATCGAGCCGTACTTGTCGGACCAGTGGTTCGTGGCGATGGGCGACCGCGCCGACGGCAAGCCCGGCCTCGCGCAGCTGGCGATGGACGCGGTGGCGAGCGGACGGGTGAAGTTCTTCCCCGAGCGCTACGCCAAGACCTACCTCGACTGGCTCGGCGAGAAGCGCGACTGGTGCATCAGCCGCCAGCTCTGGTGGGGCCACCGCATCCCGGTGTGGACGAAGGTGTTCACACCGGTCCAGGGAAAGACTACGGTCACGGCGCCAGAGCTTCCCAAACAGTATGTTGGTGTCGATCCCGGATCGTACTCAGAGATGCGACACGAACCGGATGAGGCCACTGGTGGCGTGCGCGTGATGGCGTGTATCGCACCTGGGCATGACGCTGCAGAAGCGGCTTTTGAGCGTGCAGGGTTCACCCAGGAATTCGACGTACTCGACACCTGGTTCAGCTCGGCTCTGTGGCCGCACAGCACGCTCGGCTGGCCGGAGCAGACGCCGGAACTCGGCTACTACTACCCGACCAGCGTCCTCGTCACCAGCCGCGACATCATCTCGCTGTGGGTGGCGCGGATGGTGCTCACCGGCGTTTACAACGTCGGCGACATCCCATTCCACAGCGTCGTCATCCACCCGCAGTTGCAGGACGCGTTTGGCGAACGGATGAGCAAGACGACCGGCAACGGCATCGACCCGCTCGACATCGTGGAGCGGTACGGGGCCGACTCGCTCCGGTTCCAGATGGTGTCGATCGCCGGTGACACGCAGGACAGCCGGATGCCGGTGGCGAACGTGTGCCCGGCGTGCGACGCGCTCGTGCCGATCAAGCAGGAACACCTGCGCGGCCGGACGCGGAAGCTCACGTGCCCGAACTGCAAGGTGCCGTTCCGCCCCGGCGGGCCGTGGACGAGCGAAGACCCGGAACTCAAGACCGCGAAGCAGGCGTCGGAGCGGTTCGACATGGGCCGCAACTTCGCCAACAAGCTCTGGAACGCCACGCGATTCCTGCTGATGAACCTCGACGGCTACACGCCCGCGCCGCTCGACGCGGCGGCGCTGCCGACCGAGGACCGCTGGCTCCTGTCTCGCCTCGCCACCACGGCGAACGAGGTGACGGCGGCGCTCGAGGGCTTCAAGTTCTCCGAGGTCGCGCGCGGGCTGTACGAGTTCGTGTGGTCGGAGTTCTGCGACTGGTACATCGAGATGGCAAAGGGCCGGCTCAAGGACGCCGCCGCCCGGCCGGTCGCGCAGCGGGTGCTCGTCGGCGTGCTCGACGGCATCCTGCGGCTGGTGCATCCGGTGATGCCGTTCGTCGCCGAGTCGTTGTGGGAGGCTCTGAACGAGGCCGCCCCCGAGCGCGGGCTGACCACGACCGCACGCGCCGAGGCGAACGTGTGTGTCGCCGCGTGGCCGAACTACCCGGCGGAGTGGGTCGACGCCGGCGTGGAGGCGCGGTTCGCGCGCATGCAGGAACTCGTGCGCGGCGTGCGCGAGGTCCGCAACCGCTACCAGGTGGACGACAAGACGCGCCTCGACGTATCGGTGAAGGCCGCGGAGCCGATCGCCGCCGACTTCACGGCGCTCGCGGCGTTCATCGGCCCGCTCGCCGGCATCGCTTCCTTCACGGCGGCTCCGACGGTCGCCAAGCCGAAGCAGGCCGGGACGGTGGTGCGGCCGGAGTTCGAGGCGTTCGTGCATCTGGCCGGGCTCATCGACCCCGCGGCGGAGGCGAAGCGCACCGAGAAGCAGATCGCCGACAAGCGGAAGCAGCTCGACGGCGTGAAGGCGAAGCTGGCGAACGAGAAGTTCGTGAGCAGCGCGCCAGCGGAGGTCGTGCAGCAGCAGCGTGAGCTGGTGACAGACCTGGAGAACCAGATTCGGGCGCTGGAGGAAAACCTGAAGGACTTGCAGGAGGGTTGACGGGCGACCGGCCGGCGTGAGCCGGCCGGTTGTTGTCTCAGCTCCCTGGAGCAACGACCAGCCGGCTCACGCCGGCTGGTCACCTTCGACGTGAAACACCGTCTCGGGCTTCACCACATTCCCCCTCACCACCCCCAGCCCGATCAGCACGCCGGTCTCGTCTGTCACTCCAACTC
>JAFKFQ010000421.1:38444-40664 GCA_017308215.1 bacterium
TCCAACTCCCACAGGATCCTGGGGCTCACATCCTGGGCTCGCCGGAGTGTAGCGTACCGTCTGCCCCATCCGGAATCGCCGCAGCTCCTCGACTCCCAACGTCACGCACGTCGTCTCACCCAGCGCTTCTGCCATCGGGCGCAGGCGCACCGCGAGGTCGGTGGGGGGCGCGTCCACGCCGACGCCCTGCTCCGCCGTGAACGAACCCACGCGCGTCCGCCGTAACGTCTGCACCAACCCGCCGACGCCGAGCACGGTGCCGAGGTCGCGGGCGATCGAGCGAATGTACGTCCCCTTCCCGCAGTCGATCTCCACGTCGAGATACGGCCACTCGTAAGCGGTCACGCGGATCGCGTCGACGCGCACCGGGCGCGCCACCAACTTCACGTCTTCGCCGGCGCGGGCGAGGGCGTGAGCGCGCTTCCCGTCCACCTTCATCGCCGAAAACGCCGGCGGCGTCTGTTCGATCACGCCGACGAAGCGAGACAGCACGGTGTCAATCGCTTCGCGTGACACGGGCGCCGCGCCGGCTTCGGTCACATCGCCGTCGGCGTCGTCGGTGGTGCTGGTGGCGCCGAGGCGGAACCGCGAGTGGTACGTCTTGCCCATCGCCTGCACGGAGTCGGCGAGCCGCGTCGCGGCGCCGATGCACACGACCAGTACGCCCGTCGCCAGCGGGTCGAGGGTGCCGGTGTGGCCGATCTTGGTGCGCCGCGGGAACCAGCGCTGGACGCGGTTCACCGCGTCGCGCGAGGTCATCCCGCCCGGCTTGTCGATCACGAGGAGGCCGTTCATCTCAGGCGTTCGGGTCGTCGGAAAGGAGGAGCGACACGGCGAGCAGGTCGTCGCGGCGGGTGCCGCCGAGGTTCAACCAGAAGGCGAGGCCGGCGGTGTTGTCGGCCTTCACAAAGAAGTTCACCTTCTCGATCCCCTCGGCCTTCAACGCCGCCGCGCAGGCGGCGATCAGGCGGCGGCCGAGGCCGTTGCGCCGGTGGGCTCACGCCCACGAGCTCGCCCCCGGCCACGGCGACGAAACTGCACCCGGCGTTGCGGGCGAGGAAGCGCGCCAGTGCCTCGGGCCGGTCGGCGCCGCGAAGAGTCATCCCCTCGGCCCCTTGCCACAAGGTGAGGGCGGCCGGTATGTCGTCCACGGTCATCGACCGGACGGCGGTCATTCTCGGTCCCCGGAGCCCGGATGCGCCCCGACACGTGTGTGATTTACAACCCGACCGCCGGGCGTGGCAGGGCCGGGCAACTCCTCAAAGAGTTCCTGGCGGACCTGCGGGTTCACGGCGACCTCCGCCCGACGGCGGCGCCCGGCCACGCCGAGGAGTTGGCCCGCGAGGCCGCCGATCGGGGCTACGCGAAGGTCGTCGCGGCCGGCGGCGACGGGACCGTTCACGAGGTCGCCAACGGGTTGCTCCGCAGCGGGCGGCGCGACGTGGTCTTCTCGACGTGGCCGGTCGGCTCCGCGAACGACTACGCCTACACGCTCGGGCTGGCGGCGTGGTGGGCGAAGCGGGCCGGGACGCCGCCGACCGAGGTACTCGACGTGGACGTGGCCCGCGTCGCCGCTGGCGGGAAGGAGCGGTTCGCGGTCAACGCGGTCGGCGTCGGGTTCAACGGGATGGTGACGATCGAGGCGCGGAAGATTCGCTCCCTCCGCGGGATGCCGCTGTACACCGCGGCGTTCCTCAAGGCGATGGTCCGCCGCTTCGCCACGCCGCGGGTGCGCGTGCGGTTCGACGGCGCGGAAGCGGACGTGCCGACGCTCGCGCTCACCCTCGCGCTCGCCCAGCGTGAGGGCGGGTTCCCGATCCGCCCGGACGCGGACCTGACCGACGGCCTGCTCGACTACATGCACGCGACGCGGCTGCGCCGCTGGCACCTCGTCCGCTACCTGCCGGCGATGGCGACGGGGAACCTCCCGACCGACCACCCGCTCATCCGCCTCGGCCGCGCGGCGCGGGTCGAAGTTGCGAGCGAGGCGCCGCTGTGCGCCCACGCCGACGGCGAGCTCGTGTGCGTCCCGGAGGACGGTGTTACCGAGTTGACGGTCGAGGTCGTGCCGCGGCGGATGCGAGTCGAGGTCTACCGGCCGGGGCTGTACGGCGGGCGGGCGGGCGGGCAAGTGCGCTTTATAATTCTTTTTTCCGAAGGGATGACCACACATTCCCCGGACAGCAGAATTGTAACGATCCTTACCCCGGTGCCACCGCG
>JAFKFQ010000300.1 GCA_017308215.1 bacterium
GTGGTTGAGCGACAGGTGCGACAGCAGCCGCCAGTACCCGCCGCGGCGCCGCGGCGGGCGGAGCGGGGGGGTGGGGGTGCGGACGCAGCGGATGGCCGACACCGGCGCCGCGCCCTCGAGCGCCAGCGCCAGCCGGTCGCCGGCCCGCTGCAGGGCCAGCGGCAAGTCCCGGTTGGTGCAGGTCGTCCGCACCACGAGCGTCGAGGTCGCGGGGAGGGTCGGGGTCCAGCCGGCGTCCACGAACGACAGGTACACCTCCGTCCCGCGGTCGCCCCCGCGGGTCGACGCGCGGCGGGCCGGGTGCCAAAACGCGCCCCGCTCGCCGCGCCCGGTCGGGTGGTCGACCGAGTAGAACGGGCGGTACTCGACCGGCTTCCCGCCCCCCGGGTCGATCCCGGTCACCTGGTCGACCGAGTACACCTCCAGCCCGGCCGGGTGGGCCACGTCCGGGACCACCCGGTACTCGTACTTCGCCTGCGTCAGCGCGACCGGCTCGGCCGTCTGCTCGAACAGGTTCACCGCCGGCGTGCAGCCGAGGCGGAACGTGGCCGCGTCCACCCCCTGCTCCAGGTTCGCCCCGGTCCGGCGGAGAGCGACGATGACGTCGCACTTCGTGCCGAACCCCGCGGCCCGCGCCCGTGTGAACCCGGACAGGTCGAGGAACCAAAATTTTGCCGGGTAAGCGAAGAACTCGGTCATCAGCCGGTAGCCGGGGAACGACTGCCGGGGGTACGGCAGGAGCCCCTCGTCGGCCCCGAACCCGACCGCGGTGATCGCAGAGGGCGGGAGCACAACGGGCTTGGCGGTCGGCCGGTCGGCGGGGGCGAGCACCACCTGAGTGGCGTGGTTCAGGAGCAGCTCGTACAGCTCGGCGACGAGCTGGTTCTCGCCGAGTAGGTGGACGCGGAGGGTGTCGAGGGCGAGCTTGTCGAACGTCGCCCCGGCCTGGGTCTCAAGCCGCAGCCGGAGGACGGCGGCGGTGCCGGCGGGCGGAACCACGCCGGGCGGGTACGGCGGCCCCTGGAGCCGCGCCGACTCGACCGCGACCGGCCAGAGGGTGACCGGGTAGGCCGTCCGGTAGCGGCACGGTACCCCCTCGACCGGCGGGGTGAAGACCCGGCTACCGCGGGGGAGGAGGAAGCCGTTGTCGAGTGGGGTGCGGGCCGGGTCGGCGACGAACTGGACGACCGCGGCCGACGGGACGGGGGCGAGGTAGTGCGGGTAGAGGACGTGGAGCAGGGCGTCGGTCAGCTCGGGGAACTCGTCGTCGATCTTGTGGCGGACCCGGCCGGCGAGCAGGGCGAACGCCTCGATCATCCGCTCGACGTGCGGGTCGGTCGAGCGGGTCGGCTCGAGCATGAGCCGGCCGGCGGCGGCCGGGTACTGGCGGGCGAACTCTTGGGCGAGCTGGCGGACGGCCACCAGCTCGCGCTCGTAGTACGGGTACAGGTCGCGGCTCATCCCCCACCCCCGGCCGGGACCAGCGCGTCGGGCCGGTGCCCGCACAGCCACGCCGCCGGCCCGGCCGACCACGGATGGCACAGGCTCATGGCCAGCCCGGTGTAGGTGCAACGGGCGGCGTGGGCGTGGACGTCGCGCCGCCCGTCCGGCACCGGGCCGTCGATCCCGACCGCCGGCAGCCAGCCCGGGTCGAAGTCTTCCCAAAAGGTCGTCGCCCCGAGGTCGATCATCGCGCCCCACAGTCGGCGGATCAGGGTTTCAGCTGCGTCGGCCCTGCCGAGGGCGGTGAGCGCGTCGAGCACGACCGTTCCCAGGAACGGCGTCACCTCGGCAGCCGGTTCGGCGGTCAGCGCCGCCTCCGCGGCGGTCGGGGCGACCAGCCCGGCCAGGCTCATGAGCGCCCACGCGGCCTTCGCCCGCGGGGGCGGCTCCCACCCGATCAGCCGGCCGGCCGCCGTACGGGCGTCGGCTGCTGCGGCCGGCTCACCGAGCGCGGCGAGCAGTTCGGCCGCGGCGTCGAGCCCGAGCTTGAGCAGCCCCTGGTAGCCGGCGGCGACGGCCTCCGGATCGCGGGTGGTGGCCCAGTCGAGGAACCGCCAACTCCCCTCCAGTCGTTCCCGGCCGTCTGCGCCGACGGCGGCGACCAAGTCCGGGAGCACGGCGAGCAGGAACGCCCGCTGGGTCTCCAGGTATGCCCGGTCGCCGTGCGCGCGGAACCAGTCGCGCTGGGTGAGCACCCACCACAGGGTATACGCCGGGATGCCGTTGAGCCACCCGCCCACGACCCCGTCGCGGAACGCCCGGTCGCGGACCGCGTCGAGGCTCTGCGGCACCACCGGGTGCGGGCCGAACACGGCGGACACCACGGCGGCGGCCGGGTACAGGTCGCCGGCCCAGACCGTCCGGCCGCGCTTGGCCCCGTCCCACAGGTGCTCCTGCATCCCGACTTCGACCGTCCGCACCGCCGCCTCCCAGACGGCGTCGAGGGCCGGGTCGCCGGACCGGAACGCCACGCGCCGGTCGGCCCGGCGGCGCCGCTCGACGGCTCGCACGCCGGTCAGCTCGACGGGCGCGTCGAGCGGGTCCACGCAGGCGAACCGGAACCCGGTCGGGTCGGTCCGCAGCTCGCGGCCGGGCGCGGCGGTGAAGGTGGCGTCGTCGAACGCCCCCTGGACGGCCTCGGACCACGACTCGCCGAGGCTGACCCGCACCCGCCCGCTGCCGGCCGGGATGGCGGCGAACGACCCGAACAACTCGCGGCCGAAGTCGTACACCACGCCCGGCGGGTCGGGCACCGTTCGGGCCGGGGGGAGGTCGGCGGTGACCCAGTTGTCGGTCACCCGGCGGCCCCCACCGGGGTGACGGTCGTGCGCCCGGTGGTGAGTTCCAGCACCGTCTCGAACCCGACCTCCGGGGCCGGGTCGACGTTCAGCTCGGCCTCGACCCGGAACCGGATCGACAGCCCGCCCTTGGCCTTGTCGTCGAGCACCGAGACGCGGACCCGCCGGAGCCGGGGCTCGAACCGCTCGATCACGGCGGCCACCGTCCGCGACAGGTCGGCCCGGGCGGACCGCCCGGACACGTCGTACCCGGACAGGTCCGGCAGTCCGTAGGTGACCACCGACCGGGCCGTCTCCTCGAACTCCGGGGGCAGGTCGACGGCGGTCATCCGGGCGTTCAGGAGGTCTTCCAGGTCGGCCCGGACGGCGTCCATCATCTGCCGGTGGTCGTACCCGGCCAGC
>JAFKFQ010000301.1 GCA_017308215.1 bacterium
CGAGCACGACCCAGATCACGACGACCGGCGGCACGGGGATCCCGAACGTCGTCGCGATCGGCGCCGACAGGCCGGACAGCCACTGGGGCGCCGTACCGGTGACGGCACCCCCGGTTTGCGCCTGGATGAGCCCGACCGCGAGCGTGCCCATCGCGAGCGTGACGATGATCGGGTTCGCCTGGAACCGGTGGCAGAGCCACCCGGAGATGCCGCCGAGCACCGCACTGCCGAGGAGCGAGATGACGACCGCGAGACCGAACGGCACCCCCGTCTGCGCGACGAACTGCGTGATGATGAGCGCTGAGAAGACGATGAACCCCGACACCGAGAGGTCGACGTAACACTACGTCGGCGACAGGACGTGGTGACTCAGCTGCTCGAACCCCGTCTCCGTCACCAGGTAGTTGTGCTCGAGGCGCACGCCGCCGACGCCGTCCACGTAGAGGCCGGGCTCGATCGTCACCACGTCGCCGGCGACGAGCGTCTCCGTCGAGTGGCGGACCAGGAACGGCGCCTCCGGGTGCTGGATGCCGAGGCCGTGGCCGGCGTGGTGGACGAGCTTCCCGCCGAGCACGCCGTCAACGGCGTCGAACACCGCCTGGCACTTCGCCCCGGCCTTCAGCACCGCCGCCCCCGCGTCGATCGCCATCGCGCACAAGCCGTAGATGTTCCGCTGCTCCGCCGTCGGCTGGCCGCCGATGACAAGTGTGTTCGTGAAGTCGCTCCGGTAGCCCTGCACCACGACCGAGTAGTCGAGGATGAGCGTCTCGCCGGCGGCGAGGACGTGCGGGGTCGGCGGGCCGCCGCGCTTCTTGCTCCCGGGCGAGACGGTGAAGTCGCCGTACAATACCGCCCAATGCCCGAGCGCTGCGTACGCGGCGCCGGCCATCCCGGCGTAGACTTCGAGCTCGGTCATCCCGGGCGTGACGTGCGCCCGCGCCCAGGCGTGGCCGGCGTCGGTCGCCTTCATGCACGTCTTCAGCAACGAAATTTCGTCCGGGTCTTTCGCCCGGCGTATCTCGGACGTGATGGCGTAGACGCCGGCGCACGCCGGGTCGGCGAGCGAGTCGTGGATGCGGCCGCCGTTCTGCGCCACGATTGGCTGGAGGATCATGCGCCGCGGGCCGACGCCGGGCGTCTGGCCGTCGTACCAGCCGATCGGCTTCCGCTCGTCGACGTGTGCCTGCTCCACCGTCTTCGGGACGCGGGCGTCGTGGAACAGCGTGGCGTGGCCGTCCGGCGCGAGGAGGAGCAGCCCGCCGAAGTCGGCGCCGAGGCTCTGCGCCTCGACGTGGAAGTTGGCGAAGTAGCGGAGGTGGATCGGGTCGGCGAGGAGGACCGGCCCGGCCGGCTTGAGCCGGTCGAGGAAGCGCTGGCGGCGGGACCGGCAGCCGTCGGCGGTGAGCATGGGTGGATCTCCAGTGTCTGGGCGAGCGGCGGGCGTGAGCCCGCCGGTGTTGTGCCAAAGGCGTAAGGGGCGCCACCGGCGGGCTCACGCCCGCCGCTCGCCCGGGTACCGGCTCACTCCCCCCCGAGGTCGCCCAGGCCCACCCCGCCGCGGTTCTCTTCCTTGTAGATCGTGTCGATCGCCAGCGCCGCGGCCAGGAGTAGCATCTTCGACATCGGTTCGTCGGTCAGCTCCGGGCTCACCTGCACCGCGTAGGTGTCGGCCGAGGTGAACAGGTCTTTCACGAGCGACCCGAGCGACAGCTTCTTCGACACCTGCCCCATCTCCACCTTCCCGTCCGGCGACAGGAAGCGGTAGTTGAACCCGGTCCACTTCCCCTTGATCTCGGCGAAGTGCTTGTCGTCCTTGTCGTAGATGTGGAACCCGCCGCCGATGGTGAAGAACTTGCTGACGTAGTACCCGACCAGCGCCCCGTTCGCGTCCAGCACCTCGACCCGGGAGCGGAACAGGTACGGCCCGCGGCGGATGCTGAACACGAGCTGGTCGTCCGGCTTCTCGCGGACCTCGACGACCGTGGACATGATCTGCTTCGGGAGCACGAACCGGAGCAGCTGCTTGACGACCCCGATGTTCTCCTGCGCCGTCCCGAGCTGCGCGCCGCTCTCGGCGTCGAGGATGTCGTACGTGTTCGAGGTGCTGATGAGCTTGACGTGCTCCTTTACGACGAACGTGTTCTTTTCCAGCACGACGCAGCTCCCGGGGGCGTTAAGCCGGCGGTCGGCCGGCGGTTCAGGTTATAAACCGTCCCCGTCGGGGCGTCCACCACCGAATGCGGGCCGAACCGTGCCTCCACCAGCACTCGACAAGGGCGAGGTCCGCATCCGCCGGATGTTCGGCCAGATCGCGCACTCCTACGACTTCCTCAACCACGCGCTCAGCCTCAACATCGACACGCGCTGGCGCGCGGCGACGGCCCGGCTCGCGGCGCCGGACCCCGCCGACCCCGCCCCCGTCCTCGACCTCTGCACCGGGACCGGCGACCTGGCGCTGACGTACCACCGCGCCACGAACGGCGCCGTGCCCGTGGTCGGCGCCGACTTCTGCCACGAGATGCTCGTCCGCGCCGCGGAGAAGGCGAAGCGGGCGGGCGCGGCGGTCCCGTTCGTCGAGGCCGACGCGCAGGCGCTGCCGTTCCCGGCCGACACGTTTCAGCTCGTGACGGTGGCGTTCGGGCTGCGGAACGTGACGGACACGGACAAGGGTTTGCGCGAGATGGTGCGGGTGGCGAAGCCGGGCGGGCGGGTGGCGGTGCTGGAGTTCTCGCGCCCGCGGAACCGCGTGCTCGGCCCGCTGTACCGGTTCTACTTCCTGCGGGTGCTGCCGCTCATCGGGCAGGTGGTGTCGCGGAGCCGGGAGAACGCGTACAACTACCTTCCCCGGAGCGTGCTGGCGTTCCCGGACTACGAGGCGCTGGCGGACCGGATGCGGGCCGCTGGGCTCGCCGACGTGTGGTTCCGGCCGTTCACGTTCGGGGTGGCGACGCTGTACGTCGGTACGAAGCCGGTCACATAGCCCCGGAAGTAAACCTCCAACTTCGCGCCGGCCGCCATATCGAAAGGCGGTGTGATCGTCGCATCCAGGGCGTAGACCTCATGGTTCCACATCGCCTTGACGATGGGGCTAAAGGCCGCCACCCATTTCGGTGCCGAGAGATAGTTCGGATGCTGTTGGTCCGTTCCCCCCGAGGCGCGCCTGTAGGTCGGCAGGGAGTCGCCGGCTAC
>JAFKFQ010000422.1 GCA_017308215.1 bacterium
GTTCGACAGCCCGCACCCGGCGATCGTGGCGAGAATCTCGTCGCCGTGCGCCAGCGCGTCGGCGAGACGCTTCAGCACGAACACCGCCGCGCCCTCGCCGACCATGAGGCCGTCGGCGCCGGCGTCGAACGGGGCGCACCGGCCGGACGCCGACAGCGCGCGCAGCTGCGCGAACCCGAGTTGCGTGTACTGCGGGTCGGCGCCGTTCGCCCCGCCGGCGAGCATGGCGTCGGCGCGGCCGGCATGGAGCTCGTCGGCCGCGAGCTTGATCGCGTACAGCGACGAGGCGCACGCCGCGTCGAGCGTGTAACTCCCGCCGCCGAGCCCGAGCGCCTTGGCCAGCACGCCCGCCGGCAGCCCGGCGACGTAGCGGTTCAGCGGGTGCGTCCGCCGCGGCTCGCCGCCGAGGTACTCGCGGCACAGTGCGTTCGATCGGTCCGTCGGCAGGCAGATGTTCCCGAGTACGACGCCGACGCGCGACCGATCGACGGCGCCGGTCTTCGCGCCGCGCCAGGCGCGGTTCCCGGCGTCGAGGACCGAGTGGAAGAGCGGGTCGAGCCGCGCGACGAACGCGGGGTCGACGGCGAGCCCGGCGAGGTCGGGCGTGAACGGGTCGAGGTAGTAGCCGCGGGAGTGCGGCGCCGCGTCCGGGTGCGGGACGCGCGGGTCGAGGCAGCGGTCGGGCGGCAGGAACCAGCGGCCGGCGGGTACCTCGCGCGCGAGGTCACGCGCCACGGCCACGTCGCCCCAGAACGCGGCGAGGTTCGCGCCGGCCCCGGGCAGCCGCACCCCGACCCCGACGATCGCCACCCGCTCGGTCGCTGCGCTCATCCGCGGTTCCTGTCCGTGTGTCCGCCGCTACCGGACGTGCCGCGGCCCGCCCCTCGCCGGGGCGGGCCGGGGTGTCGATCCGCCGTCCCTTCCCTTACGCCTTCACCGCGCCGAGCTGGTTGCGGGTGAACGCCGCGTTCAGCGTGTCGGTCGTCATGCACTCGTAGTCCTGGAGCTGTGCCACCACCTGGCCGTCGGCGTCCAGGTAGTCGACGTCGGCCCGGGTGAAGGTGCCGTTGTCGCGCGTTACCCGGGCGACGACCGTCACCGGGCCGTCCGGGAAGTGGCGGCGGAACTGGCGGTAGCGGCCGGCGAAGTTCGGCAGGCTCGGCGCCCCGTGCTGGTGCCGGCTCCACAGGATCATCAGCTGGAAGCTGGCGTCCAGCACCAACGGGTCGGCGACCCACTGGCTCCGGAGCGGGTACTGGAACCACTCGGCCGGCGGCGGGGCGGTCGCGGCGGTGCCGGTGATCGCCTGCTCGGACACGCCGCCCACCCGCTCGATCCCGTGCAGGTCCGGGCCGTGGAACAGCAGGTCGCGGTAGACGTCGGCGACCGGGTGCGGGTAGGCGCCGACGGCCGGCGGGCGGTCGGCCACCGGCGCCTTCGGCAGCGCCGCCACCAGGATCACCTCGGCCCGCGACTTGACGACCTCGCGACCGTCCTTCTTCCGCCCGCGCAGCTCGACCGGGACCAGGAACAGCTTGTCCTGCCGCGCCGCCTTGCCGGCCAGCGCGCGGAGCGTCAGCGCGTCGTCCGGGTCGAGCTTCACCCCCTGGGTGATGCGGAGGTCGTTGAACCCGTGGAACACCAGCCCCGGGTGCCCGTGGAGCGCGGCGTGGGCGAGGAACTCCAGGTGGAGCGCCATCGGCAGCACGGCGCGGCCGTCGAGGACGTGCGACCGGAGGACCGGGTGGGTCTCGATGTCGAGCACCCGCTCGAACGCCGGCGCCAGGTCCGGGACCGGGGTCACCGGGTGCGTGCCGGAGCCGGGCGCCCCCGGGGCCGGGGCCGGGGTGACGAACGCGGTCGGCGGCGGGACGGCCGCCGCCTCGGGCTGCCGCGCCTTCCCCATCGCCAGCACTTCGACCGCGCGGCCGGCGGCGGACAGTTCGTTCACCAGGAACACGGCGCCGTCGGCGAGCGGGATGAGGCCGACGCCCTCGGCCTCGAACTGCCGGCGCAGCCCGGGCGTCACCATCCCGCCCTCCCACGGCCCCCAGTTCACGCACACCACGCGGCACCCGGGCCGGCGCCGGGCCTCGACCTGCGCCGTCTTGTTCAGCACCTCGTTGGCGCAGGCGTAGGCGAGCTGCCCGGTGCGGCCGAACCGCCCGGTCATCGACCCGAACAGCACCAGCGCCTTCAGCTCCTCGTGGGCGAGCAGGTCGAGCAGGTTCGCCAGCCCGCCGACCTTCGTCCGGTAGACGCGGTCGAAGTCGCCGCCGGTCAGGTCCTCGATCCGCCGGTCGGCGAGCACCCCGGCCCCGTGGACGACGGCCGTGACCGGGCCGAACTTCACCCGCACCTGCTGAAGCAGGTCGGCGACGGCGCGGTCGTCCGCGGCGTCCACCGGGAAGTACGCCGCCCGCGCTCCGGCCGCCTCGATCCGCTGGAGCGTGCGGCGGATCTCGCGCTGCGCCGCCAACCTCTGGTACTGCTCGCCGATCTGCTTCGGGCCGGCGTCGGGGCCGAGCCGCTCGGCGAGCGCCCGCTTCACCTCCGCCTCGGCCGTCAGCCCGGCGAGCCAGTCCGGCTCGGCCCCCGGCGGCGGGGTGCGGCCGGTCAGGACGAGCGTCGAGCCGAACGTCTCGGCGAGCGCGACGGCGGCCTCGGCGGTCACCCCGCGGGCGCCGCCGGTGACCAGAATCACGTCCCGCGCCCCGAGCCCGACCGGCTGCCCGCCGGCCCGGCGGACCGTCCGCGCCAGCTCGACCGTGCAGCGGTGTTTCGACGTGATGCCGACCTCGACCGGCCCGGCCGACAGCACCTCCTCGGCGACCGCACCGGCCGCGGCCGGCGTGTCGAACGCCGGGTCGAGGTCCACCGCCTTGCACGCCACCTCGGGCCACTCGTGCCGCGCCGTCTTCGCCAGCCCGGCGAGGCCGCCGGACGCCGGGTCGGTGTCCGGGGTCAGGGCGTTCAGCCCGAACGTGCCGTCGAGCCGCGCCACCGTCACGAACACCGCCCCGCCGTGCTGCCGGCCGGTCTGGCGGAGCTTCGGTCCGACGGCCTGGAGCCAGTCGAACGCCCGGCGGTTGAGCACGCCGTCCGGCGGCGGGGCGAGCGGCGCGATCAGCACCAGCCCGGCGAGCGGCGCGGCCGGCGTGTTCGTGCCGGGGCCGGACCAGTCCATCACGCGGGCCTGGTACCCCTGCCCGGCGATCCAGTCGGCGACGCCGCCGGTGAGCCCGTCCGCATCGCCGACGACCCAGATTTCCGCCCCGGCCGGTAGCGGCACCCGCGTCCGCGGCGTGGCGGGGTCGAGGTCGACCACCTGGAGGATGCTTCGGTCCACCTTCTCCGAGGCACCGGGCGGTGTGGCCGGCGTCCGGCCCGGCGTCTCGGCCCGCCGGTTGAGGACGGCGTCGGGCGCGCGGGGCGGGCGGATGCTCGACACCTGCTCGGTGTCCGGGGCCGCGAGCTCGGACGGGCCGGGCGGCTGGATCGGCGCGCGGGGGGCGGACGGCCCCCCGGCGTCGGCCGGCGGCACGACTGCCGGGGGGGGGATTGGGATGCGGGCGGTGGGCTGCGCGTCGGGGCGCGTGGCCCCGGCGCGGCCGCCGAGGAAGTCGGCGACGTCCTGGAGGGTGTGGAGCGTGCCGAGGTGCTCGGGCTTCACGACCGGGGCGTCCGGGAGCTTCTCCTGGAGGGCCGAGAGGATCTCGACCCGCTTGATCGAGTCGACCCCCAGGTCCGCGTCCATCGACAGCTTCAGGTCGAGGCTCTCGACCGGGTACCCGGTCTTCTCGGCGACCACCTCGAGCAGTGTGCGCTCGACCCGCGCGCGGTCGCCGGTCGGCTTCGCGGCCGGGGCGGGCGCGGGCTTCGGCGCGACCGCCGCCGGGGCAGGCACGGGCTGGGGTACGGGCGACACGACAGGCGGCGGCGGCGGCGCGTACGCGACGGGCGGCGGCGGGACTGGCACCGGCAGCGGCGGGAGCGCGACGCCGGCGCCGAGGCTGCCGGCGAGGAGCGTCTGTTGCTGCTCGACGAGCGTCTGGAGCGTGCGCTGGGCGGCCTCCTGCGATTCGAGGAACTGGCGGTGGAGCTGCGCCGCCTGCTCCTGCATGCGCTGGAGGGCGGTGAGGCTCTGCTGCGTCGCCTGGAGCGCCTGGGCCAGGGCGGTCGGGTCGGTCATCGAGGTGCCCCGGGCGGGGGTGGAGGTCGGTCGCGGGGTGGCGTGGGCCGGAACGGGCTTGCCGTTCGTGTGAACCGGGGCGGGCCGCGGCGGGAGCGCCGGCCGGGGGTTGACGTGGTTCGCCCCGGTGAGCGGGACGACCAGCCCGGGCCGGGCGTCGGGGGCCGGGGGGCGGCAGCGGCTCGCCTCCTCCCAGCCGGTCAGGCGGACCGCCACGCCCCGCGCCGCGAGGCGGGCGAGTGCGTTCGCCACGTCCAGCGCGCCGGGCCGCTTCCCCCCGGATGCGTCGAGCGCGAAGGCGTCGGCATCGGCCACGCCGGCGTCGGCGAGCGTCGCCTCGGCGAGCCGGGTCAGCACCGAGCCCGGCCCGACCTCGATGAACGTCCGCACGCCGGCCGCGGCGAGCGCCTTCACCTCGTCCACGAACGCGACCGGGTGGGCGAGCTGGTTGGCGAGCAAGTCCTTCGCCGCGGCCGCGGCGGCGGGGTACGGGGCGGCCGTCGTGTTGGCGAACACCGGCGCCGAACCGGCGGCGAGGTCGATGCCGTCGAGCGCGGCGCGGAGCGGACCGGCGGCGTCGGCGACGAACGGGCTGTGGAACGCCGCCGCGACCGGCAGCCGCGCCGACTTCAGCCCCGCCGCCGCGAAGGCATTCGTGGCCCGCTCGACGTCGCCGGTGGCGCCCGAGAGCACCGTCTGCGCCGGGGCGTTCTTGTTCGCCACGACGAGGTTCAGGTTCTCGCGCCGGACCACGGCGTCGATGTCGGCGGCGGGCGCGAACACGGCGAGCATCGCGCCCGGGTCGCCGTCGCGCGCTGTCGCCATGAGTTCGCCGCGCAGGCGCGACAGCGTGAACAGGTCGGTCGGCGCGAGGCGGCCGGCGGCGGCGAGCGCCACGAGTTCGCCGTAGCTGTGCCCGGCGAACGCCGCGGCCTTGAGCCCGAACCGCTCGCTCAGGACGCGCCACGCCCCCCAGCTCACGGCGCCGATCGCCGGCTGCGCCGCCCGCGTGTCGCGGAGCGCCTCGTCGTCCGCCTTTGCCAGTGCCGGGTCGAAGCGCGTCGGCGGGTAGACGCGGTCCGAGAGGCGCACGCCGTCCGTTGCCGGAACCGCATTGTTCGCCGCGGCGAGGGAGTCGAGCAGTTCGGGGAAGAGGCACGCCAGGTCGCGGAGCATGCCGACCTGCTGCGATCCCTGCCCGGGGAATAGCACGGCGACCGCGCCGGGCGCGGCACCGCGGCCGAAGTGGACGCCTTCCGGCGTGTGCCAGCTCGCGGCGGTCGGCTCGGCCCGCAGCTTCGCCGCGACGGACGCGACGAGCTTCGGCAGGTCGGTGCGGGTGCGGTGGGCGGCGAACGCCACGCGGCACGCGGCAGAAGCGTCGAACGCGGCGCGGCTCGCCTCGGCGGCGCGGGCGAAGTCGTCCCGCGTCGCCGTCGCCAGCGCCTCGACCCGGCCCGCGAGTTCGGCCGGCGTGGCGGCGCCGAGCGCGACCACCTCGACGCTGCCGTCCCAGTCGGGCGTGGCCTTCGCGGGCGTGTACTCTTCGAGGACCGCGTGGAAGTTGCTGCCGCCGAAGCCGAACGCCGACAGCCCGGCGCGGCGCGGGTGCTCGGGGCGCGGCAGCCACGGGCGGGCGGCGGTGTTGACGTAGAACGGCGAGTCGGCCGCGCGGAACGGCTCGACCGGCTGCTTCACCTTGATCGTCGGCGGCAGCACCTTGTGGTGCAGCGCCAGCACCGCCTTCACCAGCGACGCCGAGCCCGCCGCCGCCTTCGTGTGGCCGATCTGCGACTTCACCGACCCCACCGCGCACCACGGCCGCGGCTTGCTGTCGCCGGCGGTGCCGAACACTTCGACCAGCGCCGTCGCCTCGACCGTGTCGCCGACCTTCGTGCCGGTGCCGTGCGCCTCGACGAGTTCGACCGTGCCGGGGTCGACGCCGGCGACCGCGTACGCGGTGCGGAGGCAGCGCCGCTGCCCCTCGGCGCTCGGGGCGTAGATGGCGTTCCCCTTGCCGTCGCTGCTCGACCCGATCCCCTTCAACACGGCGTAGACCGTGTCGCCGTCGCGCTCGGCGTCGGCGAGGCGCTTCAGCACCACGACGCCGAGCCCCTCGCCGAGGATGGTGCCGTCGCCGTCGGCGTCGAACGGCTTCGCGTCGCCCGTGGCGCTGAGCGCCGGGGTCTTCGAGAAGCACATGTACATGAAGATGTCGTTGAACGTGTCGATGCCGCCGGTGACGACGACGTCGGACCGCCCGGCCTGCAGTTCCAGCGCGGCGAGGTGGACCGCCGACAGCGAGCTGGCGCACGCCGCGTCCACGACGCAGTTCGTACCGCCGAGGTCGAGCTTGTTGGCGATCCGCCCGGCGACGACGTTGCCGAGCAGCCCGGGGAAGCTGTTCTCCTGCCACGGGACGTAGCTTGCGGCGATGCGGGCGGCGGCGTCGGCCGCGGCGTCGTCCGGGACGCCGGCGTCTTTCATCGCCCGTTTCCACTTCGGGTGCCCGAGCCGGGCGCCGAGCGGGATCACCAGCTCGAGCGTGCCGGTGACGCCGAGGATCACGGAGACTTTCTCGAGGCGCCCGTTCGCGCCGCTAAGGCCGGCGTCGGTCAACGCCTGCCGCGCGGCGACGAGGCCGAGGAGCTGGCTGGTGTCGGTGGCCTCCACGTCGCGCGGCGGGATGCCGAAGTCGAGCGGGCGGAACGGCACCGGGTCGAGGAACCCGCCGCGGCGGGCGTAGGTCATGTCCGGGGCTTTGGGGTCCGGGTCGAAGTAGTCGTCCGGGTTCCAGTGGCTCGCTGGTACCTCGGTGATGCCGTCCACCCCGTTCTTGACGTTCGCCCAGTAGAACCCCGGCCCGGCCGCCTTCGGGAACAGGCAGCCGATGCCGACGATGGCGAGTGCGGGGTGGTCGGCATCCGGCCCGGGCGCGGGGGACGTGGCTCGGTCGGTCGGCTTCAATTCCGCACTCCGCATTCCGCACTCCGCACTTACGAAAGACGGCGTTCGAGCTCGGACCGGTCGAGCGGCGCCAGCGGGAAGCACTCGTCGGACAGGTTCACGCCCTGCTGCCGCAGCGCCGACCGGCGCAGCACCACGCACGCCCCGTACAGCAGGTTGAGGGCGACGCCGACCACGGTCCGGTCCCGCGGCTGTTCGAGCGGCGAGCCCTTCGCCCACTCGTTGAACGCCCCCATCGCCGGGCCGCACCACACCTGGTAGTCGAGCTTGCGCTCCGGCTCGCCGGCGTTCGCCCAGCGGCTCGACAGGCCGAGGTACCAGCGGAAGACGAGCGCCAGCTTGTGCCGCGGGTCGGCCTCGGCCTTCGCCACCTGACCCGGTTCGCGGCCCTGCCAGAACGCGCGGGTTTCGTCCCAGCGCTGCTCGAACGTCGCCTTCAGGTGCGTCTTTTCCACCTGGACGCGCTCGGCGGCGGGGATCGCCTCCCACGCCGGGTAGTTGCGGTACAGGTCGTACAGCTTCTGCGCCCGCATCGGGAACATGGTGCCGCGCTTGAGCACCTGGAGCTTCACCCCCATCTCGAACATGTCGGCCGCCGGCGCCATCGTCACGTCCGCCTGCCCGGCCTCGGCGAGCATCTGGCGGACCGCGTCCGAGCTCCCCGACTCGACGCACGCCTGGTTCACGCTGCCGGTCACGACGTACGCGGCGCCCATCGCGAACCCCGCGGCGACCGACGCCGGAGTGGCGACGCCGCCGGCCAGCCCGATCCGCGGCGGCGTGGCGTACCGGAACTGCGCCTGCAACCGGTCGCGCAGCGCCAGGATCGTCGGCAGGAGCGTGATGGCCGGGCGGTTGTCGGTGTGGCCGCCGCTGTCGGCCTCGACGGTCACGTCGTCGGCGACGGGGAAGCGGGCGGCGAGCTGAGCCTGTGTCGGCGTGACGTGGCCGGCGGCGACGAGCTCCTTCAGGATGCGCTCCGGCGGTGGCGACAGGAACTTCGTCGCCACCTCGACCCGGCTCACCTTCCCGATGACGCGGTTCATCGGGAACGCCATCCCGCCGACGCCACCCTTGAACCCGGCCACGCGGTAGCGGACGATCGCCGGCGTCAGGTCGAGGTACGCGCTCGCCTCCACGAGCGGCACGTTCCGCTGCAACAGCAGTTCGGCCGTCGCCATCTCGTGCGCCGGCTCGCCGGGGCTGTGGATCAGGTTGACGCAGTACGTCGCGCCGCCGACCGCGGCCTGAATCTGGTCGATGGCGCGGGCGATGCGGTCGAGCGACTGGCCGGCGGCGCCGTAGCTGCCGAGCATCCCGGCCTTCGCCATTTCGATGACGATCTCGGCCGAGGCGATGCCGTTGGCCATCGCGCCGGTCTTGTAGGCGTAGCGGAGGGCGTGGTCGGTGCGGAACGTGGGGTCGCCGAGCTGTTCGGGCCGCAGCGGCGGCAGGTACGCGACCACCGGCGGGCCGCCTGCCGCGTCGCCGAGCCGCACGCTGCCGCCGGCGGTGACCGCGGGGCCGCTCGGGCCATCGACCACGACGACGGGCTTCCCGAGGTCGCCGATCGCGGTGCGCACGGCAGCGGGGTCGTCGGCGGGTGCGGTCGGCCCGGGCACCCACGACCCGAGCGGGGCGAACGGGCTGGCGGTCCCGGCCGGGAGGGTCATCGCGGGGGTCGGCTCGTGGGTGCGGAGGAGCAAATCAACAGAAGGGTTATGAAAACGCGGTCGGCCCGAACAGGGGCGGTTATTCCGGCTGGGAGGGCTGTTTCCAGTGCCCCATACCCAGACCGTCAACACGTAGACGATTAAAATATAAGCATAATCTACATCGAATCCCGTGGCCCGTTTCGCACGTAACGGTTGGCTTCGTAAGATGACAACGTCCGACACCGTTCTCGCCGGGGGATCGACCGATGGACCTTCGCACCCGCGTCGAGCACACCCTACGGGCGGAAGTGGCCCCGGCGCTGTCGTTGGACGGGTCGCGGATCGAGGTCGTGGAGGTGACCGACGGCATCGCCTCGGTGCGCCTCGCCGGCGTGTGCGGCGGCTGCCCGGCGACCGTGTGGACGCTCCTCGGGTCGATCGAGGCCGAACTCCGGGCGCGGGTGCCGGAGGTCGAGTTGGTCGAGGCGGTGGGATAGCCTCCCGTGACACCGCGGGCGGGGCTCCCGGGGCAACGCCCCGGGGAACCGCGTCCGGCGATACGCCGGTGCCGTCACCCCACCGGGTCGCGCATGTTCGTCGGGTACAACACCAACGGCTTTGCCCACCACCGGCTCGCCGACGCCATCGACATTCTCGCCGAACTCGGCTACGGTGGCATCGCCCTCACGTTCGACGTTCACCACCTCGACCCGTTCGCCCCGAACATCACCCCGGAACTCGCTACCTGGCGAAAGAGGCTGACGCACCGCGGCCTCCGTTGCGTGGTCGAAACCGGCGCCCGGTTCCTCCTCGACCCGCGGAGGAAACACCAACCCACACTCATCAGCCCGACCGCGGACGAACGGTCAGTCCGGGTCAAGTTTCTCGAAGACTGCGTGGCGTATGCCGGCCGCGGTGACCTGGAAGCCGAGTGCGTCAGTTTCTGGTCGGGTACGGCGGTTGACGATGCCCCCTCGCGCGAGCTGATGCAACGACTCGTGGACGGGTGCCGGTGGATCGCCGACTTCGCGGCCGGTCAGGGCGTCCGCCTCGCGTTCGAGCCGGAGCCGGGCATGTTCATCGACACGATGGACAAGTTCGCCGAGCTGTTCCAGAAGGTGAACCACCCCGCGTTCGGCCTCACCATCGACGTCGGCCACCTCGTCTGCAACGGCGAACTGCCGGTGAGCCGATTCCTGACGGAGTGGAAGCACGTCCTCTGGAATATCCACATCGAGGACATGCGGCGCGGCGTCCACGACCACGTCATGTTCGGCGAGGGCGAGGTCGATTTCGCCGACGTGTTCGCGGGGCTGCGGGCGGCAGGGTATGAGGGCGGGGTGTACGTCGAGCTGAGTCGCCACAGCCACGACGCGGTGAACACGGCGCGCAAGGCGAAGGCGTTCCTCGGGCAGTTCGGTATCTAGCGGCCGGCTTGCCGGCCGTTCTTCGGGTCACGCCAAACACGGCCGGCAAGCCGGCCGCTATATAAAGCCCGTCCTCCCTCCCGGAGCCCCGCGCATGCCCGCCCGCACCGACTCACCCGGCGTCGCCTTCATCGGCGCCGGCGACATCGCCGTCCTCCACGCCGCCGCCGTCAAGAAGGTGCCCGGCGCCCGCCTCGTCGGCCTGTGGAACCGCTCCCAGGACCGCGCCCAGCAGCGCGCCAAGGAATTCGGCTGCAAGGCCTACGCCACCCCCGCCGAGGCGTGCGCCGACCCGGCGGTCGACGCCGTGTTCGTGCTCACCAACCTCGAAACGCACCTCGAGTACACCAGGCTCGCGCTCGAGAACGGCAAGCACGTCCTCGTCGAGAAGCCGGTCGGCGTGAGCGTCGCCGAGATCGAGGAGATGGACCGGTTGGCGAAGGCGAAGGGGCTCGTGGTGGTGCCGGGGCACAACTACATCTACGAGCAGTCGATGCAGCGCACCCGCGACCTGGTGCAGAACGGCGACCTGGGGCGGATCGTGTCGGCCTACGTGATGTACAACATCCACCACCCCGAGGAGGTGGCGAAGCGCTACCCCGGGGTCGTCCGCCAGATCCTCACGCACCACTCGTACATCCTCCTCTACCTCGTCGGGAAGCCGGTCGAGCTGTGCGCCATGAAGGCGACGCTGCACTACCAGGAGTACCCCGAGGAAGACATCGCGATGGTGCAGATGCGGCTCGAGAACGGGGCGCTGGCGCACTTCTGCGCCAGCTTCGCCGCCGACGACCACGCCGCCGACCCGTGGACGGTGATGGTGAAGGTGATCGGCACCGCCGGCAGCACCCGCTACAGCTACCGCGACCACGTGGAGATCAAGCCGGGCCTGGTCCACAGCCAGACGTACACCGCGTACCAGGGCTCGGTGATGAACGAGGTGCGGCACTTCTTGGTGGACTGCCTCCGCCTCGGCGCCGCCCCGCTGAGCACGCTCGCCGACGCGGTGACGGCGCAGAAGATGATCGAGGCCGCCGAGGCGTCGATCCGCGACAAGTCTGTGGTGAAGCTGTAACGGTTCGGGTTCCGTAGGTCGGGCCGGGGCCGCGAGGCCCGACCTACAACACTTCGCCCGTGCGCGGTACGATCGAGGAGTCGCCCGCCCGGAGGGTTCCGCGATGAGCCGGCTGTTGCCGCGTGCGGCACTCGTCGTGCTGGTTACGGCCGCTGCCGCGGGTGCCCAGCCGCCTCCCCTTCCCGAGTTCCCCATTACGATCGCCGAAGCCCGCACGACGGTGAAGCTCGGCGACGAGGTGACGGTCGGCGGGCCGAAGGCGACGAACTACCTGCGGAACGAGACGTACCGCGTCTACATCGTGCCGCACCGCCCCTGGCGCGACGGCGACCTACTCGGCGAGTCGGCGCTGGCGACGAGTCAGGTGCGGTCGAACGCGGAAGGGACGCTGCTGAAGTCGACGGTGTGGAAGGCGGTCCGCCCCGGTCGGTTCGACATCATCGTGGACTACGACGGCGACGGCAAGTTCTCCTACGCCCTCGACGCCGCTGACGGCGTGAACGTCCGAGAGAAGTGAGGATTTCGTAGTCCGTCGGTCGCACGGTGCCGGGGATGGGGTAGGCTGTTGCCCGGTCGATTCCCTCCGACGGGGCACACGGACGGACGTAGACCCGGAATGCGAACCCGGGCTCAGAACCGCGGAGCGTTGACGGATCCTGGTCGTGCTCGTTGCCGCCCGGCGCGCCGCGTCAGGCCTCGAAGACTCAACCCGACCTACGGAGGCCACCCGTCATCCGTGTAGTTCGTGCACGGGCTCGCGGTCGTCGAGGAGGTGCATCGGGCGGCCGGCGTGGTCGGGGAGCGTCGTCGCCGGGTCGATGCCGAGGTGCCGGTACAGGCTCGACAGCACGTTCGCCGGCGTGTACGGGTTGCCGCGCGACCGGCCGCCGTGCCCGTCGGTGTCGCCGATCACCTGCCCCACGCGGAACCCGCCGCCGAACACCACCGCGGCGCCGGCGTCCGGCCAGTGGTCGCGGCCGTCGCCCCGGCTGACGCGCGGCGCGCGGCCGAACTCGCCCCACACCACCACCGCCACGTCGTCCTGCAACCCGCGGTCGTACAGGTCGTTCACGAGCGCGTGGACGCCGCGGTCGAGCTGCGGGAGCTGGTCGCGGTGGTCGATGAAGTTCTTCTCGTGCGTGTCCCAGTCGCCGACCTTCAGCGTCACCACCGCCACGCCGGCCTCGGCCAGCCGGCGGGCCATCAGGAACGTCTCGCAGTACTTCCCGTACCGCTCCCGCGCCGCCAGCGGCTCCTTCGACAGGTCGAACGCCTCGCGCACCCGCGGCGACGCGACCATCTCCAGCGCCCGCCGGGCGTGCGCGTCGAGCGCCGTCATCCCGCCGGTGTGGTCGAGCTCGCGGTTGATGGTGTCGAACCGGCGCATCAGCGCCACGCGGTCGGCGAGCAGGTCGGCCGACACGCCGCGGGCCGGGCCGAGGTTCGCCAGCCCCTCGCGGCGCGGCACGAACGGCCGGTGCGCCGGGCCGAGGTACGTCGGCCCCTCGTTGTCGTACAGCTTCGGCGGGTCGTACATGAGGCTGACGTAGGGCGGCATCCCGCCCACCGGGCCGTGCACCCGGCTGACCACGGAGCCGATCACCGGCCGCTTCCCGCGGTCGGGGAAGCCGGTGAGGATGTAGTGCGGCGTGTGGTCGCCGATGTCGACGGACTTGATGCCGCGGATGACGGCGAGGCGGCCGGCGAGCCGCGCCGACAGCGGCAGGTACTCGGTGAAGCGGATGCCGGGGAGCGCCGTCGGGATGGTGGCGAACTCGCCGCGGATTTCGGCGGGCGCGTCTGGCTTGGGGTCGTAGCTGTCGATGTGGCTCGCCCCGCCGCGGAGCCACACCATGATGACCGACTTGGCCCGCGGCGCGGCCGGGGAGTCGGCGCGGGCGCGGAGCACGTCGGCGAGCGTGAGCCCGCCGAACGCCAGCCCACCGACGCGCAGCACCTCGCGCCGCGTGATGCCGTCGCACAGCCGCGTGCCACGGCCCAGAATACTCAGCATGGGAGAGTCCTCCGACGGAAGAGTCGATGCGCTCGCGTGCCAGTGACACCGTCCGCGGGGTGACCCAGGGCGGAAGCCTTGGGCGGCCTCAGCGGACAAGCCAGAAGCAATCCCCCGCGCCGCCGCGGTCCGCTCGCCCGTCGACGGTGTTGATGCTACCGTGGGACTCCGCGTCACGCCACACCGTAGAACCCGGGGCGTGCGCCCGGGTCACCGGCGGGCAAGGACTGTAACGGACCGTAACGTCCGGCCACGGGCGGTTCGGATTCCGGTTGCAAACGCCTGTCGATGCTCGAATACTGATTGAACCTGCCGGGCTGCGCCTCCCCGCGGCCCCGTCGCCTCTGGAGGCTGGTCATGCCCGCCGGATGCTGGACCCGAATCCCCGCCGCGGCCGCCCTCGTCGCCGCGATCCTGGGCGTCGCCACCTCCCGGGCCAACGACCCCGCCAAGCAGCGCGACGAGCAGCGCAAGGTGCAGGCCCGCGTCGAGGAGGCGTCCCGCCGGGCGTCGTCCACCATCGACGCGATGATCTACCAGCGCCTCTCGGCGTCCGCCGAGCAGAAGATGCTCGAGGACGTCGCCGACTCCCTCAAGGGGCTCAGCCAGACTGAGATCCAGGCCATCATCGGCCACCTCGAAGCGGCCGTCACCGCGCCGGACCAGACCGCCGCCTCGGCCGAGCAGGTGCGGGCCTACGAGAAGCACCGGCAGGTCGTCTCGCAACTCCGCGGGATGCTCGTCCGGCTCGAACTCATCCGCAACCTGAACGAGGCCGCCGCCCGGCTCGACCGGGCCGCCGAGGACCAACTTCAGGTCAACTCGGAGACGTTGAACACGATCCCCCGCCGTCCCGGCCGCACCGCCCGCCAGCTCACCACCGAGCGCGAGGAGGCCGGCGACAAGCAGCAGCAGGTCGGGGCCGAGGTCGTCGAGGTGTTCCGCCAGATCGGGAAGCTGGTCCCGGGCCTCAACCCGGCCGAGAAGGAGCGGGCCGACAAGGCCGACCTGACCGCCCGCGGGGCCAAGCTTACGTCCGAGATGACGTACACCACCCGCTCCCTCCGTGAGGGCAGGCTCGACGACGCCGCCGAGCGCCAGCGCCGCCACGCCAACGAGTTGAAGGACCTCGCCTCCGCCCTCCGGGCGCTGCCGGCCGACCACGTCGCCCAGCTCCGCGCCGCCCGCGAGAAGGTGGACACCGCCCTGAAGGCGCAGGAGAAGGTGACCGAGGACGCGGCCAAGCGGCCCGCCCCCGAGGACCGCAAGGCGAACACACCCGAGGGCAAGCAGGACAAGGCCAACGCCCTCGCCGCCGAACAGGCGAAGACGACGCTCACCACCCGCGACGCCCGCCGGCTCGCCGAACAAGTCGTCCCCGAGGTCGCCGAGGGCATCCGCAAGGGGGCCGAGCTCAACCAGTGGAAGGCCGAGGAGAAGCTGCGGGCGATGGACGCCGCCGACGCCAAAGAGCCGCAGGAGAAGGCCGCCGACGCGCTCCGCACCGCCCGCGAGGAGCTCGACCGCCAGATCGCCGCCGCCGAGCTCGCCAAGCGCGACCCGCTCGCCGCCGTCAAGGCCGCCGGCGAGCAGATCGAGAAGCTGATCCAGGAGCAGAAGCAGGCGCTGGAGAACACGAAGGAGGCCGAGGCGGAGGCCGGCAAGATCCCCGAGGCCGCGAAGGAGCAGGCCGACGTGGCGAGGAAGGCCGACGCGCTGAAGAACACTCCGTTGCCACCCAACCAGGAGGCCAAGCAGGCGCTCGACAAGGCCGCCGCCAGCACGAAGGACGCCAAGGCCGACCTCGACCAGAAGAACCCGGCCGCCGCCCAGCCGGACCAGAAGGAGGCGATCCGCAACCTCGAAGCCGCCAAGGAAGCGCTCGACAAGCAGGCCGCCGCCATCGAGCAGCGCCGCGACGACATCGCCAAGCTCGAGGACGCCCGCCGCGAGCTCGAGAAGCTCGCTCAGGCTGAAAAGCAACTCGCCACCGACGCCAAGCAGGCCGCCGACAAGGCTGACCCGAAGGGGATGGACCCGAAGGGGATGGACCCGAAGGGGATGGACCCGAAGAACGGTGATCCGAAGGCGAGCGATCCGAAGAACGGCGATCCCAAGATGGGTGATCCGAAGGCGGGTGATCCCAAGATGGGCGACCCGAAGATGATGGAAGGCGCCAAGATGGCAGACACCGCCAAGCTCGCCAACGAGCAGGCGATGCTCCAGCCGCCGACGAAGGACGTGGGCGAGAAGCTGAAGGACGCCGCGCCCGAGGCCGCCAAGAAGGTGGGCGAGGCCGGGATGCAGCAGGAGGGCGCCAAGAACGACCTCGCCAAGAACGACCCGAAGGCCGGCGCCGAGAAGGCCAACGACGCCGCCCAAAAGCTGATGGAGGCGGCGAAGGCGGTGGACATGGCGCTCGCCGAGAAGCGCGGGATGGAGGCCAACGACCAGGCCGCGCTCACGCCCAACAACGTGGACCCGATGGCCACCGCCCAGCAACTCGCCAAGGCGCTGGAGCAGGCCAACAAGGCCGCCGACAAGGCCAACGAGGCGGCGATGGCGCTCAACCAGCCGCCGATGCCCGGCATGCAGCCGATGAACGGGATGATGCCCGGCGACAAGGGGAACATGCCGACGGACGGCATGCCCCCACCGAACCTCGCCGACCTCCAGAAGCAAGTCGCCAAGCAGGCCGCCGAGGCCAAACAGTCCGACGCCGCGAAGGCCGCCGGCGAGGCCGCCAAGGCGCTCGACAAGGGCGACCTACCGGGCGCCCTCGACAACCAGCAGAAGGCGCTCGACGCCCTCAAGCAGGCCGCCGAAGCCGCTCCCAAGGACGGCATGCCGATGGGCGGCATGCCCGGCGGGATGATGCCGGGCGAGATCGCCAAGACGCAGGAGCAGATCCTCCAGGCGACGAAGGCGCTGCAACAGTCGCAGATGGCGAACAGCGCCGCCCAGGCGGCGCTCGCCCAGGCGCAGGCCCAGGCGCCGATGGCGGTGCAGGGGCAGCTGAACATGGCCGGCGAACAACTCGGCATGGCCGGGCAGCAGCTCGGCATGGGCCAGCCGATGCAGGCCGGGATGAACCAGCAGAACGCCGCCAACGCCCTCCAACAGGCGCTCGACGCCCTCAACGCCGCCGCCATGGCCAACGGCATGATGGGCACCCAGCCCGGCCAGAGCCCGATGGCGATGGCCGGCATGCAGCCCGGCATGGGGATGATGCCCGGCATGGGCATGGGGATGATGCCGGGGATGGGGATGCAGCCCGGCATGGGCATGGCGAACAGCGGGATGCCGATGCCCGGGATGGGCAAGCAAGAAGGAAAGGGCGACCAGGCGCAGAACGCCGGCGTGTCCGAGGGCGACAAGGACGGGTCGGAGAAGCTGAAGAACGCCTCCTCGTCCGGCACCGCCCAGGGCGGTGACGGGGCGTTCATCCACCTCCGCAAGCGCGAGCGCGACAGCGTGCAGCAGGCCGGCGAGGCCCAGTTCCCCGCCGAGTTCCGCGAGCTGATCCGCCAGTACAACATCAACGTCAAGAACAACCGCCCGACCGCCCCGGCCCCCACGCCGGTCCCGGCCCGGCGGCCTTGAAGCTAGTAGAGGAGTCGGGGGCGAGGAGTGGGGAGAAAACCCCGCTCCTCACCCCCGACTCCTCACTCCCCACTTCTTTCCCGGGGGTGCCATGCGCCGCCTGCCCGCCGTCGTCGTCGCCGCGGTCGCCGTGGCCCTCGCGCACACCCCGACTGCCCCCGTCGCCGCCCAGCCCCCCGCCGACCCGCCCGGCGCCGCCCCGGTCAAGGACCGGGTGAAGATGGACGAGACCACCAAGCGGGCCGTCGCCAAGTCGCTCCGCTGGCTCAAGGACCAGCAGGCGCCGGACGGCTCGTGGGGCAACACCGCCATCACCAGCTTCGCGCTGCTGGCGTTCATGGCCAACGGCCACCTGCCGAACCAGGGCGAGTACGGCCCCGAGGTCGCCCGCGGCGTCCGCTACCTCCTCGCCTGCACCCGCGACGACGGCTACGTCGTCGGCCCGCGCGGCGGCAACATGTACTGCCACGGCATGGCCGCGCTCGCCCTGTCGCAGGTCTACGGCATGACCGGCGACGAGGAAGTCCGCCGCACCCTCAAGAAGGCCATCGACCTCATCATCCGCACCCAGAACCACGAGGGCGGGTGGCGGTACGACCCGGCCCCGACCGGGGCCGACATCTCCGTCACCATCATGCAGGTGATGGCCCTCCGCGGGGCGAAGGACGGCGGCATCCACGTCCCCGACCGGACCGTCGCCGAGGCGGTGAAGTACATCAACCGGTGCTACGACCGCCGCAGCGGCGGCTACCGCTACCAGCCGTTCTCCAGCGGCCCCGGCTACGCCCGCACCGCCGCCGGCGTGTGCGTGCTGCAACTGAGCGGCGACTACGACGCGACCGAGATCAAGCAGGCGGTGGAGTACCTGGAGCGGACCGGCGAGGACCGCCAGCACTACTGGTACGGCGAGTACTACGCCGCCCACGCGCTGCACCAGATCGGCGGGGAGGTGTGGGAGCAGTACTACGAGCGGATGAAGCGGGGCCTGCTCTCGACCCAGCGCCCCGGCGGCGAGTGGTACGACAGCCGCCGCGAGGCGGCCTACGGCCCGACCTACCAGACCGCCATCGCGGTCCTCATCCTGTCGGTGCCGACCCACTACCTGCCGATCTACCAGAAGTGACGCGGCGGGATCGGTGGCAGACCGCAGCGAGTGCGTTGCGGCTCGAAAAGTAGCCGGCACACTCCGTGTGCCGTTCTTCTACCACGGCACACGGAGTGTGCCGGCTACTTCGGCCGGTCTCGGTCGCCGGCGGTCAGTCGGCCGCCACCTCGTCCGTGTACCGTGACACGTTGAAGTACTTCGCCTGCGGGTGGTGGAGCACGACCGCCGTCGTGCTCTGCTCCGGCTCCAACTGGAACTGCTCGCTCAGGTCCAGCCCGACGCGTCCGGGCTCGATGAGCTGGAACAGCTGCGCCTGGTCTTCGAGCCGCGGACAGGCGGGGTAGCCGAAGGCATAGCGGCAACCGCGGTAGTGCTTCTTGAACAGCTTCCGCACGTCCTGGGCGTCGGCGCCGCCGATGCCCCACTCCCGGCGCAGCTCGCGGTGGAAGAACTCCGCCAGCGCCTCGGCCGACTCCACGCCGAGCCCGTGCAGGAACAGGTAGTCCTGGTAGTTCCCCGCCTTGTACCACTCCTGGGCGACGCGCGTCACCTCGCGGCCCATCGTCACCGCCATGAACCCGACGTAATCGACCGCCCGGCCGTCGCGGGCCGGCTCGACGTAGTCGGACAGGCACAGGTAGTCGCCGTGGTCCTGGCGCGGGAAGTCGAAGCTCGTCTTCGGGGTGACGTGGTCGTCCTCGTAGACGGTGAGCGTCGTCCCGTCGGACGCGGCGGGGAAGAACCCGTAGGTCGCGGCGGGCCGGAGGATGTTCTCCTTCAGACACAGCTCCTTGAGCCGCGCGAGTGCCGGGCGCGCGGTGTCGCGGATCTGCGTCTCGTAGTCGGCGACCTTCACCCCGCCCTTGCGGAACTGCCACTGCGTGCTGAACAGGGTGAGTTCGTTGAGGTAGCCGAAGACCTCGTTCATGTCGAAGTCGGTCCGCACCCGGCTGCCGAGGAACGGCGGCACGGGCACGTCCGGCGCCTTCGGCAGCCCCGGCGAGCGCGGCGGGAGCGGCTTGCCGTTCTTCACGTGCTTGTTCGTCGGGCGGGTCTTCAGGGCCACGTCGCCGTCGGTCGCCGACCCGTGCGCCGCGTGCGCGACGTTGCGGGCGCCCTCGACGACGCCCCGCAGCGCCGCGCTGCCGACGCTCGCCAGCTTCTTGCGGGCGACGATCTCGTCCATCACGCGCAGGCCGGCGAAGGCGTCCTCGCCGTAGAACAGTCGGCCCTTGTAGATCGCCCGCAGGTCCTCCTCGACGTACCGCCGGTTGAGCGCCGCCCCGCCGAGGATCACCGGCGGGTTCAGCCCGCGCTCGTTCAGCGTGACGAGGTCTTCCTTCATGATGACGGTGGACTTCACCAGCAGCCCGGACATGCCGATGGCGTCGGCCTCGGCCTTCTGGAACTCGGCGATCATCGCGTCCACCGGCTGCTTGATGCCGAGGTTGTAGACCTTGTACCCGTTGTTCGTGAGGATGATGTCCACGAGGTTCTTGCCGATGTCGTGAACGTCACCCTTCACGGTCGCCAGCACGATCTTCCCCTTCTCCGCCCCCTCGACCTTCTCCATGAACTGCTCGAGGTACGCGACCGCGGCCTTCATCACCTCGGCGCTCTGGAGCACGAACGGCAGTTGCATCTGCCCGCTGCCGAACAGCTCGCCGACGACCTTCATGCCGTCGAGCAGGATCTTGTTGATGATGTCGATGGGCGAGTGCCGCTCGCGCGCGGCGTCGAGGTCGGCGACCAGCGACTCGCGGCGGCCCTGGATGATGGCCTGCCGCAGCCGCTCCTCGGCCGTGTCGCCGAGCGCGACCGCCTTCTTCCCCTCGGCCTTCTTGTCGGCGTAGTGTTCGATGAGCATCTGGAGCGGGTCTTCGACGCAGTTCCCGGCGGCGTCGAACGTGCGCTCGTCGAACAGCAGCCGGCGGCACAGTTCGCGGCCCCGCTCGTCGATGTTGGCGAGCGGCATGATCTTCGAGGCGTGGAGGATCGCCGAGTCGAGACCGTACTCCACCGCGTAGTGCAGGTACATGCTGTTGAGCACCTGCCGGGTATACGGGTTGAGCCCGAACGAGCAGTTGCTGAGGCCGAGGTGCGTGAGCGCCCCCGGCAGGTTCTTCTTGATGAGGCGGATCGACTCGAACGTGGCGAGCGCGCTCTTGCGGGTCTGCTCCTGGCCGGTGGACAGCGGGAACACCAGCGTGTCGAACATCAGGTCGGTCGGCGGGATGCCGTACTCGTTCACGACGATGTCGTAGATGCGGGCCGCGACCTCGAACTTCCACTCCGCGGTGTCGGCCTGGCCCTTCTCGTCGATGGTGAGGGCGACGAGCGCGGCGCCGTACTTCTTGGCGAGGATGGTCTTCGGGTCGAGCGTCTTGCGGCCGTCCTCCAGGTTGATGCTGTTGATGATCGTCTTGCCGCTGCACAGCTTCAGCGCGGCCTCGATCACCGGCACCTCGGTGCTGTCGAGCATGATCGGTTTGGTCAGCACCTCGTTGTACCGCTTGATGACCTCCTTCATGTCGCGGACGCCGTCGCGGCCGACGTAGTCCACGCACACGTCGAGGACGTGGACCCCCTCGCGCTCCTGCTCGCGGGCCATCTCGACCAGCCCGTTCCAGTCGTCCTTTTCGAGGAGCTGCTTGAACTTCCGCGAGCCGTTCGTGTTCGTCCGCTCGCCGACCAGGAGCGGCTTCTGATCGACGACCAGTTCCTGCGCGCTCTGGAGGCTCGACACCATCGGGAGGTACACGGGGGTGCGCGCCGCGGGCGTCTTCCCGCCGACGCGGGCGACGATCGTCTTGAGGTAGTCCTTCGAGTTCCCGCAGCAGCCGCCGACGATGTTCGCGCCGTACTCGGTCACGAACCGGTCGAGCCAGCCGGCGATCGTGTCGGGGTCCATCGGGAAGTAGGTCTCGTCCCCCCGCGTCTCGGGGATGCCGGCGTTCGGCAGCACGCTCAGGAGCTTCCGGGAGTGCCGGCTGAGGTGGCGAATACCCTCGTGCATCAGGTCCGGGCCGACGCCACAATTCATCCCGATCACGTCGATCTCGTCGATCGGGTCGAGCGCGACGAGCGCGGCCGGGATGTCGGTGCCGGGGAGCATCTTCTGCCGCGCGTCGATGATCGTGAGCTGGACCATCAGCGGGAGGCGGACGCCGGCCCGCTTCATCTCCTCGATCGCGGTGACGGCGACGCACTTCGCCTGGAGGACGTCGAAGCACGTCTCGATCAGGATGGCGTCGACGCGCTCCTCGATCATGATCTGGAGTTGCCGGCGGTACGCCGCGGCGAGGCGGTCGAAGTCGCAGTAGATGGCCGGGTCGGTCAGCGACGGCATCTTGGTGCCCGGGCCCACGGACCCGACCACGAACCGCGGCCGGTCGGGGGTGGCGAACTCGGCGGCGACTTCCTTGGCGATGCGGATGTTGAGCCGGTTAATCTCGTCCAGTTTGTCGCCCATCCCGAACTCGTCGAGGACGATCTGGGTGGCGTTGAACGTGTTCGTTTCGATGCCGTCACACCCGGCCGCGAAGAACCCGCGGTGGATCTCGCGGATCCACTCCGGGTGGGTGTACACCAGCGCGTCCGACAGGTTCAGCAGCGACTTGCCGGTCGGCGAGTAGCCCCAGTCGGCGTCCTTCGGCTTGTACCGGTGGAGGCTGGTGCCCATGCCGCCGTCGAGGATCAGGACGCGCTCGCGGGCGGTGTTCAGGAACGGGTGGTCGGTGGGCATCGCGGGTCCGCCGTGACGGTCGGAGGTCGGGTTCGGCCGGAATGAACGATTTTATCGGTTCGTGGGCGGCACCGGGAGGCCATCTTTCCCAGACCCCCGCACGGCTTACCCAGTCGGCCCTGGCCGCGCATCCCTCGCCACCCGCAGGACCGGCGCCCCGCATAACCGGAAATCGCTGAGCTCCGGCTCAAGTTTCGCGTGGATGTCGTGGCGCTGGTCTAGAATCCGGTGTTGGAAGGTGGGTCGCCCCGGAGGGACCGTCATGCGTCGTACAGCCCTCATCACCGCCGTCGCCGTCGGGGCCGCGTTCGCCGCGCCCGGGTGCCGGCACAAGTGCTGTAGCTCCTCCGCCGCGGCCCCCCGCCCCTACCTGCCGCCGCCGCCGAGCGTCACGCCCGGCAACGGCGGCCTGATTCCCCCACCCGGCGTTCCCGTCACGCCGCCGCCGGGCGGGCAACTGCCGCCGGCCGACCTCGGTGCGGTCCCGAATTCGTCGTTCTCCCCGCCGCCCGCGGGATCGCCCCCGGCGCCCCGCGGCCCGGCGCCCGAGATTCTGCTCCCCGAGTCGCCCCCCAACGGCGGGTCGTCGCGGAGTGCCGCCCCCCCGTCGGTCCTCGGCGCCCCCGGCCGTGCTCCCACGGTGACGCAGGAACCGCCCGTCGCGCCCAGCGCCCCCACCGACTCGACCGCCGGCCTGCCGGGCTTCGTGCGGGTGAAGGACGGCATGGCGTCGGGGCGGAAGCCGGCGCTGGAAGGCTTCGACACGCTGAAGCGGACGGGCTTCAAGACGCTCGTTTACCTCCACGCCACCGGCGCGGACGTCGCCTCCATCCGGAATGTATCCGAGAAGAAGGGGTTGTCTTTCACCGCGATCGAGACGACGCCGGAGCGGCTGCCCGACGCCGCGGCCGCGTTCGACCGCGCGCTCGCCGACCGCAGCAGCCTGCCGGTGTACGTCGCCGACGACGACGGGCTGCGGGCGGGGGCGCTGTGGTACGTCCACTTCCGCACCGCCGACCAGCTGAGCCCGGAGGTCGCCCGCATCCGCGCCCGCGGGCTCGGGCTGACCGACGAGACGGACGAGGCGCGGGCGTTCTGGGTGGCGATCCAGCAGCACGTCGGCCGCTGACCCGCACTTCGTCCTACAATGCCCGGCGTGAACCCCGCCGTCCGCGCCGCCGCCCTGACCCACACCTACGCGGACGGCCGTACCGCCCTGGACCGGGTCACGTTCGAGGTCTCACCCGGCGAGTGCGTCGGGCTCGTCGGGCCGAACGGCGCCGGCAAGACGACGCTGTTCCTGCGGCTGTGCGGCGTCCTCGCGGGGAAGCCCGGCCAGGCGATCGTGAACGGCCTCGACCCGGCCGACCCGGCCCAGCGGCGCAAGCTCCCCGAGACGGTCGGCGTGGTGTTCCAGAACCCCGACGACCAGTTGTTCAGCCCGACCGTGCTAGAGGACGTGGCGTTCGGCCCGCTGAACCTCGGCGCCACCGCCGACGAGGCGCGGGTGCGGGCGGCCGAGGCGCTGAACGCGGTCGGGCTGGCGGACGCGGGGGAGCGGGTGCCGTTCCAGCTCTCGGGCGGGCAGAAGCGGCGGGCGGCGCTGGCGGGCGTGCTGGCGATGCGGCCGGCGGTGCTGCTACTCGACGAGCCGAGCATGTTCCTCGACCCGCGCGGCCGGCGCGAGCTGATCGGCGTCGTGAACGGCCTCGGCGGCACGAAGCTGATCGCCACGCACGACCTCGACCTGGTGCTCGACACCTGCTCGCGCGTGCTGGTACTCGACGGCGGGGCGCTGCTCGCCGACGGCCCGGCGGCGGCGCTCCTCGCCGACCCCGCCCTGATGGACCGCCACGGTCTTGAAGTCCCTTACCGCCTCCGCTGACCCATGTCATCGACCCTCCTGACCGAGCCGCCGCTCAACCCGGTCCACGCGCCGTTCCACGTGGACGCGATCCTGCGCCCCGCGGCGCCCGAGCCGAGGCGGAAGCACAAGATCATCGCCGTGCTGCCGGCGTACAACGCGGCGACCACGCTCGCCGCCACCATCCACGACTTCCCTGCCGGCTGCGTCGATGAAATCCTGCTCGTGGACGATTGCAGCAAGGACGACACCGTCCGTGTCGCCCGCGAAATGGGGCTGACGGTCATCCAGCACGAGAAGAACACGGGCTACGGCGGGAACCAGAAGACGTGCTACCGCTACTGCCTGGAGCAGGGCGCCGACGTCGTGGTGATGATCCACCCCGACTACCAGTACGACGCGCGGGTGATCCCGCTCGCGGTCGGCGTGGTCGAGCTCGGCATCTGCGACGTGGTGCTCGGCAACCGGGTGCGGAGCCGGGCCGAGACGCTGAAGTGCGGGATGCCGTGGTGGAAGTACCTGAGCAACCGCGGGCTGACCGCGTTCGAGAACCTCGCCCTGGGCCAGAACCTCGGCGAGTTCCACAGCGGGTTCCGCGTGTACCGCCGCAAGGTGCTGGAGACGATCCCGTTCGAGGGGAACTCGGACGACTTCGTGTTCGACACGCAGTTCCTGGTGCAGGCGGTCCACTTCGGGTTCCGCCTCGGCGACGTGCCGGTGCCGGTGCGGTACTTCGACGAGGCCAGCCAGATCAACTTCCGCCGCAGCACCAAGTACGGGTTGCAGACACTCACCACCGTCGGCGCGTACTGGCTGAACCGGCTGGGGCTGAAGAGGAACCCGATGTTCCGGGTTAAAGCCGACTGACCCGCGAGTTGCCCGGGTTGTTAGGCCGGGGCGCGAGCCCCGGTGGTATTCGGCGCGTCGTAACACCACCGGGGC